>JAIRQO010000029.1 GCA_031256435.1 Cellulomonadaceae bacterium | reverse complement strand
CGTGGAAGAAAAAGTGGGGCAGATGCTTCAACTCGATGCGCGGGAGGACCTGCAGGATCAGGTGTTGCGGATGCAAGTGGGGTCCATTTTGCATACGTCGCCAGAGAACCTGATTGAGGCGCACGCCTTGACGGACCAGACACGGCTCAAGATTCCGCTGCTGATTGGTGAGGACGTCATTCACGGGCATTCCTTCTTTGAGGGCTCCACCATCTTCCCCACACAACTCGGCCAGGCGGCCTCCTGGGACCCGGAGCTGATTGAAAAGGGAGCGCGCGCCACGGCCATTGAGGCCTCCTCCACGGGCATTCACTGGGCCTTCTCCCCCGTGCTGTGCATTGCGCGTGATTTGCGGTGGGGACGCGTGGACGAGACCTTTGGCGAGGACCCGTACCTGATTGGTGAACTCGCCTCGGCCATGGTGCGCGGCTATCAAGGCGAGGGTTTGACGGATCCCACGGCGATCCTGGGATGTGCCAAGCACTTTGCTGGGTATTCTGAAACGCAGGGTGGACGTGACGCTTCCGAGGCGGACATCTCGCAGCGAAAACTGCGCAGTTGGTTCCTGCCGCCCTTCGAGCGCGTGGCGCTGGAAGGCTGCCGCACGTTCATGCTGGGATACCAAACCATTGATGGCACCCCCATCACCGTTAACGAGTGGGTCCTCACGGACGTGCTGCGCGGCGAATGGGGCTACACCGGGATGCTGATTACGGACTGGGACAACGTGGGCCGCATGGTGTGGGAACAGAAGGTTCAGCCTGATTACGCCCATGCCGCCACCGCCGCCGTGCGCGCCGGCAATGACATGGTGATGACCACGCCGAAGTTCCTGGACGGCTGCCTGGAGGCCATCGAGCAGGGAATGCTGGATGCCTCGGAACTGGACGTCCCCGTAGGGCACATCCTGAGGGTGAAGTTTGAGTTGGGCCTGTTTGAGGACCGCAGGCGGCCCTCGCCCGAGCGCATTGCCGAGGTCATTGGGTCACACCAGGATCTCAACCTGGAACTCACGCGGCGCTCGCTGGTGTTGCTGCGCAATAACGGCGTGCTCCCTCTGGCTGCTGAGGGTGAGGCTGCTCCGAAGCGCATTGCCGTGTGCGGCCGCCTCGCCGATGACGCTCAGAGCCAACTGGGCGATTGGGCGGGGAACTCCGGCCAGGCGGGATGGATTCCGGACGGGCACCCGCGCGAGATGATCACCACGGTGCTTGACGGATTGCGCGCGGCGGCCCCCGAGGGGTGCGAGGTCACCTACAGCGATGGCTATGACATCCTGACTCTCCACCCGGACCCCTCCGGTGAGTTGTACCCGGATGGACAACCTCGTCCCAAGTTGGCCAAGAGTTGCCCGGTGGATAAGGACCAACTGGCCGAGGCCGTGGCTGCTGCCGAAGCCGCAGACGTGGTGGTGGCCGTGGTGGGTGACCGGATTGAACTGATCGGTGAAGCCTGCTGTACCGCAACGCTCAACCTCATGGGAGGCCAAGACGCCATGCTGGAGGCCCTCATGGCTACCGGCAAGCCGGTGATTGTGGTGCTCATGGCATCCAAGCCGCAGGTGTTGACGGCGGCAGCGTATGACGCAGCCGGGTTTGTGTGGGTGGCAAATCCTGGGATGACCGGAGGGCAAGCACTGGCCGAGATGCTCTTTGGGCACAGTGAGCCTTCAGGGCGGTTGCCCATCACCTTCCCTGTTCACGTGGGCCAGCAGCCGGTGTACTACAACCAGATCCGCGGTCAACATGGGGATCGGTATGCTGACTTGACTCAACAACCCGCGTTCGCCTTTGGTGAAGGGCTGAGTTACACCACCGTGGAATACAGCGATCTTGAGGTTGCTGAGGGCGAGGTGGCCGTTGAGGGGACGGTCAAGGCTTCAGTGACGTTGACGAACACCGGGAAGCGTCCATCGCTGGAGACGGTCCAGGTCTACATTTCTGACGTGGTCACCAGTGCCAGTTGGGCGGACAAGGAACTCAAGTGCTTCCGCCAAGTGGAGGTGAAGCCCGGGGAATCAGTGGTGGTGGATCTAGAACTCGCCGCTGCCGATTGCACCATTGTCAACGCTGCCTGCCAGCGTGTGGTGGAGCCAGGAGACTTTGACCTGCTGGTAGGACCGTCCTCCAAGGACACCGATCTTCTGCGGGCGGACTTCCGCATTGTGTGACAGCGCCCGGGTGGTTGAGAACTGCGCAACCCCGGGTGGTTGAGCCAGCGAGCATAGCGAGCGACACCTGCGGGTGGTTGAGCCAGCGAGCACCGCGAGCGACGGTCGAAACCCCCGACTCACCCCTACCAGGGTGTAATACCCAAATCCTCTGGCTTCCCCCACGGGTTCAATGCCGGGTTGGCCTGGGGATTAATCATCGGGTTGGCCTGGGGATTGATCATAGGATCAGCCTGAGGGTTAATCCTGGGGTCCATCCGCGGGTTTATCCTGGGGTCCATCTGTGGGTTCAGGAACCGGGGCTGTGACGTGTCTGCTTGCCCGAATGGGTCAAAAGGATCAAAGGCCATGATGGGTGATCTCCTGAGTTGTGGTAGTGAGTGCGCCTTGGTGTGGAATCAGGGTGAGGGGTGATAGCGGTGTACCATCGCCTTCCATTTCACGATACGCTCAAGTGTTCCGCCGTGGCAAACTGCGGCGTGCGGTTATCCGCGGGCGGCCAGCAACAAACCCGAGGGGCTAAAGGGACGGACGAGGGTGCCACCTGAGAGGGTTCGTCGTCAAATAGTGCGCACTCTGGCCGATAGTGACCTTCGGCTTGTTTGTGACGTAACGTCATGAGTCATGATTCTGGTATCGCCGAAATCCGGTGAGTATCAGATACGTGAGAACGGAGGGACACGCCGTGGGCGCAGCAACACCGCAAGGCTTCATGACCGTGGGTGAACTTGCCAAACGCATGGACACCACCGTCCGCACGCTGCAGTATTACGACAAGAAGGGCCTGCTCATCCCCTCGGGCGAGACGAGTGGCGGGCGCCGCTTGTACTCGGACGCAGACATGGTGCATCTCCACCGCATCCAAATGCTGAAGAGCCTGGGTTTCTCTCTGGAGGAGATTGCCGGGCGCCTCACCGAGATTGAGACCCCGGCCGAGATGGCTGCGGCACTCGACCAACAGGCCAACGCCCTGCGAGCCCAGATCCATCAACTCACGGAGGCACTGAACGCCGCCGAGGTATTGCGGGATGAAACCCTCAACATGAACCGGGTGGATTTCCGGCGCTACGCCGCCATGGTCCAAATGCTGAAACTGAAAATCGACGAAACCTGGGTCATCAGCATAGTGGGTGACAAGATGCTGGACCGTATTGAGGATCTTGCTGCCGCTGACAGTCACGAAGCATTCGACGATTCCCTCTGGCATGAACTCAACGCTCGTGCGGTGAGGTATCTTGCCGAAGGCATTGCCCCGGATTCGGCTCAAGGCCAGGCGTTCGCTGCCGACTACTGGGCCATGATCACCGAGTTCACCCAGGGAGACATGTCCATGCTCCCCGAGAGGAACGCTTTTGCCCAAACGTCCCATCGGTGGTCAGAAGAATACCGAGGCGATTGGGACAAGGCCGAAGGCTTTGTTGCTCAATCCCTGAGCACCTACTTTGCCCAGAACAACATTCAGTTCCCCCACGGCGCCTCCCACGAGTCATAAGCCGGGACGCTCGCCGCCCGACTCAACATCAACACGCCCGGGCCACCACGTCCAGGGCTCCGCACACCCTGCCCGGCCACCCGTGCGCTCCGCGCTTGGCACACTATTTTCACTTCACCACCTTCCACCACCCCACCCTAGGAGAATCATGTCCGCCCTCACCGCACCGATCCACACCACCCCCGTGGTCACCGTCCGCAACCTCACCAAGTCCTACGGCACCAAAGAGGTCCTGCGCGGCATTGACTGTGACATCTATGCCGGAGAAATCTTTGGCATCCTCGGCCCCAGTGGCGCAGGCAAGTCCACCACCGTGGAATGCCTTGCCGGGTTGCGCACCCAGGACTCGGGCGAGATTCGCGTCCTGGGACTCAACCCCGTCACGGACGGCAAGGCCCTCCCCACCATTCTCGGCATCCAGTTCCAGGATGCGAATCTGCCTGATTCCATCACCGTCCTTGAGGTGCTCACCATGTTTGCCTCCTGCTATGACACCCCCGCCGATGTGGAGTACCTGATCTCCATGCTCGGCCTGGAGGAGAAACGGAAGGCTCCATTCGGCTCCCTGTCTGGAGGCCAGAAGCAGCGCGTCTCCATTGCCTTGGCCCTCGTGGGGAATCCTCGCGTGGTCATTCTCGACGAACTCACCACGGGGCTCGATCCCGTGACGCGCCGGCAGACCTGGGAACTGGTCAAGAACGTCCGAGACTCCGGCGTCACGGTCATCTTGGTGTCGCACCTGATGGACGAGGTGGAGTATCTGGCGGATCGCTTGGTCATCCTGGACCAGGGAGTCATTCAGGCCACCGGCTCTCCAGCCGAACTCATTGCCGCCACTGACGGCGCGTCCAACCTGGAAGACGTGTTCTTTGCCCGCACCAGCGCCCTTGACCACCGCTGCCTCGTCGGGAATGCGAAATGACCCTCGCCCTCGCCGCGTCACGCGCTGACACCTCTCCCCTCACCACTGGCCATCTTCCCCCTGGCAACCTCCCCCCTGACAACCTCCCCACATCTGACCTGCAAAGGACCACCACCATGACTACCGCAATCTTGAACCCTCCCGTCCCATCTACCCCGGCATTGCCCCACACCGGCCGCTCCCGGAGCACGGCCATCCGCGCCTTCCTCACCATCACCCTCACCGAGGGCAAGGTGTGGCTGCGTGACCCCACCTCCGCCATCATGGCGTTGAGTTTCCCCGTGGCCATGATGCTCTTGATGACCTCCATGGTGGACGGCGTGGAAGCCCACCACATGCTGGTTCCGTCTCTGGCCTTCGCCATCGCGATGCCCACCGTGACACTCCTTCCCGCCACCTTTGGACTCCTGCGTGAACGGCAGATCCTTCGCCGCTTTCAGGCTACCCCCATGCGGCCCTCCGCCCTCCTCGGCGCCCACTTCATCATCGCCTTTACGTCCGTCATGGTGGCTGGCGGTGGGGCCATTGTTGCCGGTGACCTCGCCTTTGGCCTGCAAACTCCGTCCAGCATTGCGACGATGGTGCTCGGCTTCTGTGCAGGGCTCATGGCCATGCTGTGCTTGGGAACGCTGATTGCCGCCGTGGTTCCTCGTGCCACCACGGGGACAGGCGTGGGGATGGGCGCCTTCTTTGTGTCCATCATCCTGGCTGGCGCTATGGTGCCGTTGACCGGCGTACTCCACACCATCGGATCGCACACGCCGCTGGGAGCCGCCGCCGAGGTGATGACCGCAGGAATGAACGGCTACCCCATGCCGGTGACCTCGCTCATTGCCCTGGCCGTGTGGACGGTGGTCCTGGCGCCCATCGCCGTGAAGATCTTCCGCTGGAGCTAATGGCACCGCCACCAGGCGGGTGCTACCGATCATTGACGGTAGCACCCGCCTTTCGCAATAGAACCCGCTGTTGACCGTAGTACCCTGACCCTCATGGCTGATTCTTCATTTGACATTGTTTCCAAGGTGGACCGCCAAGAGGTGGACAACGCCCTCAACCAGGCCTCCAAGGAAATTGCGCAACGGTATGACTTCAAGAACGTGGGCGCCTCCATCACCTGGAGCGGGGACACTATTGTGATGGCCGCCAACTCCGCCGAACGCGTGCTGGCCATCCTGGACGTGTTCCAATCCAAGCTCATTCGCCGCAAGGTATCCCTCAAAGCCATTGACACCGGGGAGCGCGAGCCCGCACCATCCGGCAAGGAATACCGGCTTGTGGCCACGCTGAAAGAGGGCTTGGACCAAGCGAACGCCAAGAAGATCACCAAGATCATTCGCGACGAATTTGTTAAGACCGTCAAGACCCAAATCACCGGCGACGAGGTGCGCGTCTCCTCCAAGTCCCGCGATGCTCTCCAAGAGGTGATTGCCACACTCAAGGCCGCCGATCTTGATGTGGCATTGCAGTTTGTCAACTATCGCTGAGCCGAAGCGCCGCACCGAGTACTGTCACATCCGCGCAATCGCACACCACGGCCACACACCACCGTCCACTAACCACTGTCACACCGCTCAGGGGGCACCTGATGAAGATCCGGCTCTTCGCCGCCGCTCGTGACGCTTTCGGGTGGGCCGAGGCAACGGTGGTGCCTCAGGAACGTGACACCCTGCTGACCCTTCTCCAGGCGTATGCCGATGACGCCCTTGACCCGGCAGAAGCCCGCCGCGTTCTGGCGCGATGCACTCTTCTGGCCAACGGCTCGCGGGTTCCGGACCCTGCCACGGCAGCGGCGCACAGCCTTGGGGACGTGCTGGTGGATGTCCTTCCGCCGCTATCTGGCGGATAGGCCTGAGGTGGATAGGCCTGGTGTGGATAGTGATGGGTGACTGGGCTGCGGCCTCCCCAGGCAAGCATTCGGTAACAAATTGGCAACGTGACACAACTCCACTCAGGTGGTGCCACGTTCCCCCCAGCACATTCTGATTCCTGACGGGACTAGCGGGCAGATTCGTCGTGCAGTGCACTGAATTTTGTAGTGACTAGGCAGTGCGTACGTGTTTTCACGCAGACGGACTGGAAATCGGCCTCAACCCCGCGTTTGATTACCCCTGAACGTCCGTTACGTGGGCGATAACCCAAGGAGGCGAAACCGGTTGCATACACAAGGCCACCCATCACGCCTCCCGGCGAACGCCCACCTTTTGAGCCGAGAGGAGGCGGTCGCATGACCGTCGCAACGACTCACCGTACCCTCCATCGCCATCGCGGTGTGGGGCACCCACGTCCCGTCCTGGTCCCCGAGCGGGCCATAGGAGCGGATCGCCAAGCGGACCGGTCATCCCGGTCCCGAACAGCGCGCTTTGGCGAGATTGTGGTCTCCTACTTGGAGCACGGTGAGGTCAACTACACCTCGGATGATGAACTTCTAGAGCGGGACGGTGATGTTCTCCGCCTCATGGTGATCCTGGAAGGCGATGTTCAACTTCGTCACGAAGATGCTGGCGCCAGCCTGGCTCGCCGCGATTCCGCGCTCATCCTCGGCACCGCCTCGGTAGCCTACGCTTCGGACGCCCCGGTTCGCGTAGTGATGTGTGACGTTCCCGCAGATCACGGCGGCTTGGCAGCGGTCCCCCGCTCCGCCCCGTTTGTGGTGGGCCGTGCAGACGCAGCCGTGCCGTGCGCCCTCGGCGCCTTCCTGGTGGACCTGATCCGCCAGGACCACCAGCGCATCACTCCCGCAGCCCGTGCCCAAGTGGGTGACGTGCTGCGCACCTTGGTGACCTCCACCATCATGGCTCTGGCCGTGGCGGGTTGCTCCGGTTGGGATCTGCGCCGTCAGCGCCTTGCCGCCTTGCGTCACATCGCCTCCCGTTACGCAGACCCGGAACTCTCCTCGGCCTCCGTTGCCGAGCACTTGGGCCTGTCTCGCAGATCCCTGCAGCGCCTCTTTGAGGACGAGGACCGCACCGTGGCCCAGCGCATTCAGGAAGTCCGCACCCAGCACGCCATGGCGCGCTTGAAGGACCGCCGCTTTGCCAACGTGTCCCTCGGTGAGATTGCCACCCTGGCTGGCTTCGGCTCCACCGTGGCCATGCGCCGCGCCGTGCAGGACGCCTCCGGCCTCACCCCCACGGACCTCCGCCGCAAGGCCATGACCAACCCGGACCTGTAAACTCCACCGTCCTTTCGAGGCCCTTTGAGTAGCGCTATGGGATTGACGGGCGGGAAAGTTCGTCAGTCATGTCAGTTGATGTGGCGTGGGATGAAAACGTGCCCGCGCGTCTATGTGCTGGGCATTGGCATGTCCGCCCTGTGGGGCGCTGCCACCGTGGCCATCTCCCAAGCCATCGGCTGGGCCACCAGTTCCATCATGGTTCCTGCCATGGCCGGGGATTTGGCTGCCCAGGGACGCATCTGGCAAGCCGGAGTGGTGGTCTTTGCTGTGGCTGTGGTGCTCGCCCTGGGGGTTTGGGGGCGACGAGTGTGGGCAGGCTGGGGCTATGTGAATGTGGGCGCACGGCATCGCAGCAACCTCTCGGACGCCTACCTCCGCCTGCCCATGAGTTGGCATCGCAGCCACTCCACAGGGCAACTGCTCGCCCACGCCTCCGCTGACGTGGACGCCGCCACGGGCGTGTTCAATCCCATGCCCTTTGCCCTCGGCGTGGTGGTGATGCTCATCGGTGCGCTGATAGCCCTGGTCATGTCCGACGTTTGGCTGGCTGTTGCCGCCTTCATTGTCCTGCCTCTGATGGTGCTGGCCAACGTGGTCTTTCAACGCTACATGACGCCCGCAGTCACGCGGGCGCAGAAGTTGCGCGCCACCGTGGCGGACGCGGCCCATGAGAGTTTCGAAGCCGCACTCATTGTCAAATCCCTCGGCACTGCGGACCGTGAAGAGGCCACCTTTGCTGCGGCAGCCGATGACCTCCGAGCCGCCAACACTCGCGTGGGGAACGTCCAAGCCGTGTTCAACCCCGTTCTGGACACCTTGCCGCCCATCGGAACCCTGCTAGTAGTGGTGGTGGGCGTGTGGCGCCTAACCTACGGGCACATTGACGCTGGTGACGTAGTGGGCGCCGCGTACCTCTTCACCATGATGGCCATTCCCGTGCGCTC
This sequence comes from Cellulomonadaceae bacterium, assembly GCA_031256435.1. Lineage (GTDB taxonomy): Bacteria > Actinomycetota > Actinomycetes > Actinomycetales > Cellulomonadaceae > Xylanimonas. The sequence continues at coordinate 11,205 of JAIRQO010000029.1, read as the reverse complement.
GTTTGGGTGGGTCCTGGGGGAACTCCCCCGAAGCCTGGTGGGGTACCACCGCATTGCCGCCGTGGTGGACGCACCCAATGCCCTGGCACCGGGAACGGCGCTCCTCCCCCAGCAACCCCGCGGACTGGCCGTGGACCTCACCGATGTGAGCCTTGAGGTTCCAGGCCACGGCGGTCCTGGTCAAAGCGGTCCAGGCGAAGCCGCTCCAGGCGAAGCCGCTCCCATCACCCTCCTCAGGGACATCTCCTTGCAGATCTCCCCTGGCGAAACCCTGGCCGTGGTGGGCCCCACAGGCTCAGGGAAAACCACGCTGGTATCCCTCCTGGCCCGGTTGTCTGACCCCACACGCGGCACGGTGCGGCTCGATGGCGTGGACCTCAGCACCCTCGCCGCCGGGGAAATCCCAGCACAGGTGGCCTGCGTCACGCAGCACACGTTCATCTTTGAGGACACGGTCCGTGGGAATGTCACGCTCATGGAACCGGCCGTGTGTCCCTGGTCCGACGACGATGTGTGGGAGGCCCTTCGCCTCGCGCGGGTGGACGAGGTGGTCAGGGCCATGCCCGACGGTCTTGATGCCCGCCTCGGCGAGCGAGGCGCCAATCTCTCCGGTGGTCAACGTCAACGCCTCGCCATTGCCCGAGCGCTGATTCGCCAACCCCGCCTTCTCATCCTCGACGATGCCACCAGCGCCGTGGACGCCCGCGTGGAACAGGAAATCCTGCGCGGATTGGCCACACACGCCACGGTGGTGATCATTGCGTATCGCATGAGTTCCGTGGCCTTGGCTGACCGTGTGGCTCACGTGGATCGCGGGCGCATCGTGGATATAGGCACCCACAGTGAACTCCTGAAGCGTGATACCGGATACCGGGAGATCGCTGAGGCGTATGTGGCTGAGGCTCGCCGACGAGCAGATGAGGAGGCCGCCGCATGACGGAACCCTCTGCCCGGATTGCCAATGTCTCGCAGCACGGTGTCATCGCCACCATCCGCCGCGGTGTGGCACTCTCCCCCCAGATTGTGCGCGGCATCGGGCTGACCCTGGTGTTGGCGTTAGTGTCAGCCGCTGGGCGCATTGTGGTCCCCATGACCATTCAACGCACCATTGATGATGGCATCCTGGCCGAATCCGGGCCAGATGCCGGGCGGGTCATCACCTTTGCCGTCCTGGCGGTGGTGGGGTTGCTGATAGCAGGCCTGAGCGCTGCTGGTGTGCAACTGCGGCTCATTTCCCGGACCGAGGCAGGGCTGGCGGCCTTGCGGGTGCGCGCCTTTAGGCACATCCATGACCTCAGTATCCTGACCCAAAACACCGAGCGGCGCGGATCCTTGGTATCCCGCGTCACCGCAGACATTGACACCATCACCCAGTTTGTCCAGTGGGGTGGCATCATGCTCATTGTCGCCTCCCTTCAACTGGTGGTGGCCACGGTGCTGATGCTCGTGTATTCCTGGCAACTCACGGTGGTGGTGTACGGGTGTTTTGTGCCGCTCTACCTGCTGTTCAGAGCAGCACAGCCCCGCGTCAACCGGGCATACGTGCGCCTCAGGGAACGGACCGGGGCCATGCTGGGCTCCATGTCCGAGGCCGTGGTGGGCGCCGAGACGGTGCGCGCCTACGGCGTTGCCAGACGTACTGCCGAGCGAATCGACAGGGATATTGAATCCACGCGCGTGGCAGGCGGACGTGCCCAAATCCTGGTAGCAAGCACCTTCACGGCGGGGAATCTAGTATCCAACCTGGCACTGTCCGTGGTCATTGTGGTGGGGGCATACCTGGGGATGGGCGGGGCTCTCAGTGCTGGAACCGTGGTGGCATTCCTATTCCTGGTGCAACTGTTCACCGGGCCCGTGCAGTTGGCCACGGAAATCCTCAACGAGTTGCAGAACGCCGTGGCCGGATGGCGGCGCGTGATTGCTGTGATCGACACCCCCGTGGACGTTCCGGACCCCGCTGACGGCGTGACGTCCCCCCGGGGACGTGCTCACGTCACGCTCACGGGTGTCCGTTACTCCTATCCGGACGGCCCGGAAGTCCTTCACGGGATTGACCTGACGCTCACCCCGGGAACTCGCGTGGCTATCGTCGGGCATACAGGAGGCGGAAAAACTACCGTGGCCAAACTGGTGGCGCGGTTCATGGACCCCAGCGCTGGCACCGTGACGCTGGACGGGGTGGACCTTCGGGAGATTACTCTCGCCAGCCTGCGGGAGCGGATTGTGCTGGTTCCTCAGGAGGGTTTTCTCTTTGACGGCACGGTGCTGGACAATGTGGCGTATGGGCTGCGGGGTGCTGGGATGCCAGGTACCGGGTCCAATGTGCAGCGCGCCGCGCAGAACGCCTTTGACATGCTGGGCCTGACGTCCTGGTTGCGGGATTTACCGCAGGGCCTGAACACCCCCTGCGGTCAGCGTGGCGAGGCGCTTTCTGCGGGTGAACGGCAACTGGTTGCCTTGGCGCGCGCGGCGATGGCCGGTGGTGACTTGATGATTTTCGACGAAGCCACCTCGGCGGTGGACCCCGCCACGGATGTCCGCGTGGCACGAGCGCTGGAGGCCCTCACGCATGGCCGCTCCACCATCACCATTGCCCACCGTCTGTCCACGGCGGAGGCCGCAGACGTGGTAGTGGTGGTGGACGGCGGTCACGTGGTGCAGGTGGGTTCGCACACTGACCTGGCCACAGAGCCGGGAGTGTACGCCGCCATGCACGAGGCCTGGATTTCCCATACACGCAGTGAGGTAGAGGCGCAGTGAGGCATAGGCGGCACGCCCACGTTTCATCACAGCCAGAACATCGGCAATAGTGGGACGATAGTGCCATGACAGACATCGTGGTAGTGGGATCCATCAACGCGGATCTTGTCACGCGGGTGGAACGGCACCCACAGCCAGGCGAAACCGTGGTAGGCGAGGACCTCGTGGTGATGTCTGGGGGCAAGGGAGCCAATCAAGCGGTGGCGGCAGCGTTACTCGGTGCCGCCGTGCGCATCGTCGGGTGCGTGGGTGATGACAGTTTTGCTGCACCGGCCTGTGCCGGCTTGGTCAGTGCCGGTGTGGATACCTCGCGAGTCACCACCGTTCCGGGTCCCACGGGCGTTGCTCTCATTGCAGTAGATGAATCCGCAGAGAACACCATTGTGATGGTGCCGGGAGCAAACACCCAGGTCACGGCTGACATGCTGGGCAGCGCGGCAGAACTCCGGCGTCTGACGGAGAGCATCATTCTTCTTCAGGGCGAGATTCCCGTGGGGGTCACCAACACGGTTGCCAGGAACGCCGGTGGCCGGGTGATCCTCAACCTCGCGCCGGTGGTTCCCGTGGCTCCGGCAACGATTCGCGTGGCCAATCCCCTGGTGGTGAACGAGCATGAAGCCCTCGGAGCGCTCGCAGTCCTGGGGGTGAACCTTGCCGGAGCGGTGTCCGATCCTGAGGTGATTGCCGGGAAACTCATTGGTGCGGGGCTACGTTCCGTAGTCATCACGCTCGGCCCACACGGTGCTCTTGTTGCCGATGGCGCCCTGGTCACCAACCGGCCCGCCATGGTAAGGGTCCCCGCGCCGATGGTCACTCCGGTAGACACCACGGGTGCGGGTGATGCGTTTGTGGGTGCGCTGGCGTATCGGCTGGCCGAAGGTGACACGCTGGAGGAGGCGGTTCGGTATGCCGTGCGTGTGGGCGCTTTCGCCGTGACGGATCGTGGTGCCCAGCCGAGTTATCCCACAGCATCGTCGGAACTGCCTGAGGCCAATAGCGCTGGGGTGGCTCGGTGAGCATCACCACGCAGGCCGTGACCACCCAGGCCGTCACCATGCAGGCCGTGACGCCCGTCATTCTTGATGGTGATCCCGGGCACGACGATGCCATTGCCTGGATGCTCGCTCTGGCACACCCGCGCCTTGACGTGCGCGCCATCACCACGGTAGCGGGGAACGCCCCCATTGAGCAGACCACCCTCAACATGCTGCGCCTTGCTACGCTCTTTGGCGCCGAGGATGTTCCCCTGGCTCAGGGGTGTTCGCGGCCATTAGTGGCACCGCCGCAGGCGGCGCCGTCCGTCCACGGAGCCTCGGGCTTGGACGGACCCACGCTCCCGGAACCCACTGTGGCGTTGCAGGAATGCTCCGGGGTGGAACTCATGGCGCGTATTCTCAGGACCTCTGACAGACCCGTGTGGATCATCGCCACGGGGCCGCTGACCAACGTAGCCACACTCCTGATGGCCTACCCGGACGTCAAAGAACAGATTGCCGGGATCTCCTTCATGGGTGGCGGTATCCGCAGCGGAAACTGGACACCGGCAGCGGAGTTCAACATGCTCGTGGACCCTGAAGCGGCCTCGGTGGTGTTCGCCTCCGGGATCCCCCTGCTGATGGCGGGCTTGGACGTGACCGAGAAAGCCATGATCATGGAGGAGGATGTGGAGCGCATCCGGCAGGTGGGAGGCGTTGCTGGTCACTCCGCAGGCGGCGGTCCTGGAGGAACATCCATCACTGAGATTGTGGCGGAATGGCTGGAGTTCTTTTTCGGCTTCCACCGGGAGTTGGGGTACGAGGGCGCGCCGGTCCATGACCCTGTTGCCGTGGTGGCCTTGACGCACCCAGAAATCCTGACCGGGCAGGACATGGTGGTGAGCATCGAAACGTCCGGTGCGTACACCCGGGGTGCCACCGTGGGCGATGTGTACCACACCACCGGCAAGGCTCCCAATACGCGGGTGTTCCTTGACATTGAACGTGAGGCCTACGTGGACTTGATTGTGGAAGCCGTAGAGCACTTCAGTGAGGTGACCCCATCATGACTGCTCCCATGGTGATTGACTGCGATCCAGGCCCCGATGACATTGCTGCCCTCATCCTGGCCCGCCAAATGCGTAATATGAACGTCCTTGCTGTGACTACCGTGGCGGGCAACTGCACCGTTGATGTGGCCACCCGGAACACCCTGGCCCTGATGGACCTCCTGGACTGGAACATTCCCGTGGCTGCGGGGGCATCCCAGCCCTTGACCCGGCCCTTACGGACGGCAGGGGACCTGTTTGGTGATGACGGATTATTGGGGGTAGAACTCTCAGGCACTGGCGCTTCAGGCACTCCGTCAACGCGCGCTACGGACCCCCGCCCGGCCTGGGATCTCGTGTATGACGTGGCACGTGCCGCACACCAACCCATTGACATTGTGACATTGGGACCGCTGACCAATATCGCCACGGCTCTCGCTGTGCATCCTGACCTTCCTCAGTATGTGGAGCGCTTGGTCATCATGGGTGGCGCCTTCCTGGCAGGTAACACCACACCTGCCGCAGAGTTCAACGCCTTTGTTGATCCGGAGGCGGCTGAGCGTGTCTTTTCTAGTGGCATCCCCTTCTGGTTGTGCCCCCTGGACGTCACGCATCAGGGATACATCACCCTGCGCGAGTTGCAGGAAGTGATGGACTTGGAATCCGAGCCAGCGCGCATTTTTGCCGAGTTACTCAGGCGCGGATATGAGGACGTGAAGCATTATACGGGCGGACTCGGAGTGCCTCTTCATGATCCGCTGGCCGTGATGTATGCCGCAGATCCGAGCGCATTTTCGTCGTCGGAATGCTTCATAGGATGCGAGACGCAGGGAAGCATCACCGCTGGAATGACCATCACGGACCGGTACTCGGACGCCCAACTCCAGCCCAACGGCCACCTGGTGGAAACGGTGGACCGCACCTGGTTCATCGCCATGATCATGGACATCCTGGCCCGGTACTAGATCTGGCCCGGTCCTAGAACACGAGCACGGGTTTGGCGTGCGGCTTTCCTTGACGCCGTGTGTCTTCGACGAGCGCTGCGAGGCGATCATCGTCCGTGATGGCGGCGTGCGGTCCTGGGGTACCCGTGGGGGTGATCCATTGACCGAAGCCGAGCGCGCGAGCCTCGTCCTCGGTGATGATACGTACGGGAAGGTAGCGGCGCGCAGCATCCGCCATGGGCATTGTTTCCAGAGGGGTCTGGAGGTTCTGCTCGGCCCACTGGATGAGATCATCGAGGTTGCGTGCTTGGTCCAGGGAGACATCTCCCACGCGGGTACGGCACAGGGCGGTGAGGTGGCCTGCCGTCCCGAGGAGCGCCCCCAGGTCTCGCGCGAGGGCGCGCACGTAGGTGCCCGAGGAGACTGTGACGGAGACGTCAATATCCACCACGGGGGTTTCGACCGTCGGACGCTGCGCGTCCTGGCTCAACCGCCCGAACTCCCCCAGCTCAACTGTTTGAAGGATGCCGACACCATGCTGAGGTTCAGGGCATTCAACCTGCGCTTGCGTTGGTCGGATGCCCAGCACGTCAAACGCGCTGACGGTGACGGGACGCGGTGCAAGTTCTACATCCTGACCTGCGCGGACGCGGGCATAAGATCGCTTCCCGTCCACTTTGATGGCCGAGACCGCGCTGGGGACTTGGAGGATGTTCCCGGTTAGTTGCGCAATGGCGGCGGTGAGGGCTGGGTAGAGATCCTGCGATGCTCCTCCGGAGCCCGCAGGATGACGGGGGGAAGAATCGGCACCCGTAGGATGACCGAGTGTGGAAACAGCGCCCGCAGGATGACGGGCAGGGGAAACAGAGCCCGCAGGATGACCGAGTGTGGAAACAGCGCCCGCAGGATGACCGGGAGGGTCTGGCTCGGGTGGGCCGAGTACAAAGCCCGGGGCCTCCGTGACCTCGCCCTCGGCGTCATCCGTGATGGTGCCGATACCCAGGCGGATGGTGGCCGTGTAGGACTTGTCCGAACCGGACACGTACGTCAGCAACTTGGTGGCCTTGCCCACAGCCACCACCAGAACTCCAGTAGCCATGGGATCCAGCGTTCCGCCGTGCCCCACTTTGCGGGTCCCCGCCAACCAGCGACACTTGGCCACCACGTCATGCGAGGTCCACCCGGCGGGTTTGTTGATCACAACAAACCCGTCCGGGGAGATGGGGCGCCGAGGCGGGCGCGCCGGGGTTTCGGGTTTCCGGGGGTTTCGACCGTCGTTCGCGATGCTCACTGGCTCAACCACCCGTGAGCTCTCGCCCATCGGCGGACCCAGAACGGCACCGTCGTTCGCGATGCTCACTGGCTCAACCGCCCGTGAGCTCTCGCCCATCGGCGGACCCAGAACTGCACCGTCGTTCGCTGTGCTCACTGGCTCAACTGCCTCGATGTTTCCACTGATTCAGATGCTCGCGGGCACGTTGGTCTCATCAACCTCGGCGCCTGCGAGGACATCGTCAGCGGGTACATCATCAACGGGCTTCTTGTACGGATCCTCGTCTCCGGCGTAGGACTTCCCTTCGCGCAGGGCAGCGAGTTCCGCATCCCGGCGCCGTGCTTCCTCCAACGCAGCACTGAGATGCGCAGCCGTTTCCGGCACAGCATCCAGGTGGAACTCCAGGGACGGCGTGAGGCGAATCCCCAGTCCCTTGCCTACTTCGGAGCGGATCATGCCGGTGGCACTTTCCAACGCCGCAGCGGTCCCTGCTCGGTCCTCATCGGACCCCAGTACCGTGTAGAACACCGAGGCATTCTGCAAATCGCCCGTGACACGCACGTCCGTGATGGTGACAAACCCCAACCGCGAGTCCTTGACTCGCGTCTCGAGCGTTTCCGCCACCACTACCTTGATGCGCTCCGCCAATCGGCGCGCACGTGGATTCTCGTTCATCCTCTAGCCTCCTTAGGTGCGCGGGATTTCGCGCATCTCGAAGGTTTCAACGATGTCATCCTCGCGGATGTCATTGAAGGAACCCAGGCCAATACCGCACTCAAAGCCTTCGCGGACATCGCGGACGTCATCCTTCTCGCGTCGCAGCGATTCGATGGTGAGGTTGTCCCCCACCACGGTGCCGCCACGCAGCACGCGGGCCTTGGAGTTTCGTGTGATGGTTCCGGACCGCACCAGCGAACCGGCAATGTTGCCAAACTTGGACGAACGGAAGATCTGACGAATCTCCGCAGTACCGAGCCTCGCCTCCTCGTAGATGGGCTTGAGCATGCCCTTGAGAGCATTCTCCACATCTTCCAGCGCCTGGTAGATCACGGAGTAGAACTTCACTTCCACGCCTTCGCGATCCGCCAAGTCCTCCACACGCTCGCCGAAGCGCACGTTGAAGCCGATGATCACGGCGTTGTCCACCGTGGCCAAGTTGACATCGTTCTGCGTGATGGCACCCACACCGCGGTGAATGACGCGCAGTTGCACTTCATCGCCCACGTCAATCTTGTACAAGGCGTCTTCCAGGGCCTCCACGGCACCGGACACGTCACCCTTGATGACCAGGTTGAGCGTCTCCACCTTGCCCTGCTCAAGGGCCTTGGTGAAGTCCTCCAGGGAGATGCGCTTGCGGCGCTTGGCCAGCAGAGCGGCACGTTCAGCGGCTTCACGCTTTTCAGCAATCTGACGCGCCGTGCGCTCCTCGGCAGCCACCAGGAAGTTGTCCCCGGCACTCGGCACGGATGACAGACCTGTCACCTGCACCGGACGCGCCGGTTCCGCTTCCTTGAGCACGTTTCCGTGTTCGTCGAGCATGGCACGCACACGGCCATAGGCGGTTCCTGCCACAATCGCGTCACCCACGTGGAGCGTTCCGGACTGCACCAGCACCGTGGCCACGGCACCTCGTCCGCGGTCCAGGTTGGCTTCAATGGCCACACCACGCGCCAACTTGTTGGGGTTGGCCCGCAGGTCCAGGGCGGCGTCAGCAGTCAACAACACGGCTTCCAGAAGGTCATCAATGCCGATGCGCTCCCGCGCTGAGACATCCACAAACATGGTGTCGCCACCATATTCCTCGGCCACCAGGTTGTATTCCGTCAGTTGTTGACGAATCTTGGAGGGGTTAGACCCTTCCTTGTCAATCTTGTTCACAGCAACCACAATGGGCACCCCGGCGGCTTGGGCGTGGTTCAACGCTTCTACCGTTTGAGGCATGACACCGTCATCAGCGGCCACCACCAAAATGGCAATGTCCGTGACCTGAGCACCACGGGCACGCATGGCGGTGAACGCCTCGTGACCGGGGGTGTCAATGAAGGTGATCTTCCGTTCAACACCCTCGTGGTCCGTTTGAATCTGGTAGGCACCAATGTGCTGCGTGATGCCGCCGTGCTCACCGGACACCACGTCCGTGGAGCGGATGGCATCCAGCAACTTCGTCTTACCGTGGTCAACGTGACCCATCACGGTCACCACCGGCGGGCGCGGAAGGAGGTCCTCGTCAGACTCGCTGGCTTCCTCAGCCTCCAAGTCAATGGAGAAGGATTCCAACAGTTCACGGTCCTCTTCCTCAGCGGACACCATTTCAATCTTGTAGCCGAGTTCCTCGCCCAAGATTTCAAAGGTGGACTGATCCAGGGACTGCGTGGCCGTAGCCATTTCACCCAAGTGGAACAGCACGGTCACCAGCGCTGCGGGGTTGGCATCAATCTTGTCAGCAAAGTCATTCAGCGAGGCACCTTGACGCAAGCGCAACACCGTGTCTCCCGTACCGCGAGGGAGAGTCACCCCGCCCAAAGACGGAGCCTGCTGCTGCTCAAATTCTTGACGTTTTGCCCTCTTTGACTTCCGCCCGCGGACGGGACGGCCACCGGCGCGGCCAAAAGCACCCTGAGTGGACCCGCGGCCCGCCCCACCGGGACGGCCACCGCCACCGGGACGGCCAGCAAAACCGCCACCGGGTGCGCCACCACCAGGACGGCCTTGACCGCCTGCTTGCCCGCCACGGCCGCGTCCTGGCGCACCTGCGCCAGCCCCGGCACCTTGACGGTTCAGATTGGTGCGGCCAGGCATCATGCCCGGGTTAGGACGAGGCCCACCCGGACGCGGCCCACCGGACCGCTCTCCTGCGGCCTGGTCAGCACCTTGGTTACGGTTTTGGCCCGGACGCGGCATTCCTTGGGAGGAGGCGAACGGGTTGTTTCCGGGGCGGGGACCGCCAGCGCCTTGACGCTTGGCGGACTTGCCCATGCCCTGGGACGAGGCGAACGGGTTGTTACCGGGACGTGGACCCGGCGTACCCCGTTGACCTGGGCGAGGTGCGGGTGCTGCACTACCAGCACCCTGCCCACGTGAACCAGCCTCTGACCGAGAACCCGTCTCCGGCCGAGTGCCTCCATCTGGACGTGAGCCCGCACCCGGGCGTGATCCTGCCTCCGGACGGGAGCCAGCCCCAGGCCGGTTCGTCGCGGAATCAGTAGCACCCGGACCACGAGACGTACCGGGCTTCGGCGCTGCCTTACCGGGAATCCCCGGCTTGAACGGCGATGCCGTGGAGCCGGATGGGGTGGGTGAGGATGCCGGTGTTCCTGCCGCCTGCGAGGCAGCGGGCGATGCCGGGTGACTCGGAACCCGAGGCGCCTCAGGCGCACTGGGAACACTCGGCACGCCAGGCGTGCCACTCGCGGCACCAGGGCCCTCAGCGGCGCCCAGTGACGCTGGCGCTGTCACCGGCGCTGTGGTACTCGGCGTTGCGGGTGCGGGTGCCGCCGGAGCCGAGTCAACACCACCACTCACTACGGCAGGCGCCTCAGGCTCAACGGCCACAGCACTCTTGGGTTTAGCCGGACCCGGCATGGGGCCCTTGGCCTTCAACGCGGCGGCCTCACGGGCAGCCTTCTTTGCTGCGCGTTCTTCAGCGGCCTTCTGCACCGCTGCGGCGTGAGCAGCAAACTGTTCACGCATTTGACGTTCTACGGGGGGTAACAACGTTGAGGAGGCGGAACTGACAAACTCGCCAGACTCCTTCAACGCATCGAGCAAATCCTTGCTCTTGAGTCCGAGCTCTTTCGCGAGCGCGGAAACGCGGATGTTAGCCACTTTTCTCCTGTCTCACCCACCCACGTGAAACAGGGCGGGCATGATTACTGCCGGGGGTTCATCGGAGGGTACTCACTTGGTGCCCATATCGTTGTGACCTGCTTTCAGATCTGTCAGTGACGCCACATCCAGCAGACCCTCCACGCGCAATGCACGCGGGAGCGCCTTCCGGCGTATGGCGTAGTCCACACACATGGGATTCGGGTGAACCCATGCTCCTCGTCCAGGCAAGCACTTGCGCTCATCCACCACAACGCGGTGTGTGTCACCGGAGGTGGGGGCGAGATCAAGAACCAGCCTGATCAAGTCTGACCGAGGTCCGCGTTTCCTGCACCCCACGCACGTTCGCGTGGGGGTGGTTGGCGGTTCAGCCTGGGTCA
>JAIRQO010000014.1 GCA_031256435.1 Cellulomonadaceae bacterium | reverse complement strand
CCCGGAGCACAGTTGGTGCCGTAGGGCTTGAAGCAAAGTCTCCACCACCGTCATCCTGCGGGCGCGCAGCGCCTCGTAGGATCCCCCATCGGGCGGTTGAGCCAGCGCCGCGAGGCGCGTCGGTCGAAACCCCCAGCACCACCCCATCGGGCGGTTGAGCCAGCGCCGCAAGGCGCGTCGGTCGAAACCCCCAGCACCCCGTCATCCTGCGGTCGCGCAGCGCCTCGCAGGATCTCTGCCGCCCGTCAACCGATCTTCCCCAGCGCCGCCCTCGCCACGGTGATTGAATAGACCTATGACCCAGTCCATGGCACCATTTTTGACATTCAACGGCCAGGCCGCCGAGGCGATGGCTTTCTATACCGAGGCTCTACCGGACGCTGTCGTTACGATGCAAGTCCCGTACCCGAGTGCCGAGGGCGAATCCACCAGCGATCTCATCATGTACGGCGCCATGACCGTCAAGGGCAGCGAACTCAAGTTCCTGGACATGGATCCGGCGCATCCAGCACCGGCGTTCGCGTGGTCCACGTCCCTCTATGTGGCCTGCGACGATGAAGCCGAGTTTGATGCCATGTTTGCAGCCCTCTCCGCTGAGGGTTCCGTGATGATGGGCCCTGAGTCCGTGGGCCAGATCCGCAAATGCGCCTGGGTAGTAGACCGCTACGGCGTAGTGTGGCAACCTGTCTGGGAGTAAGCCCACACCCCGTTTTCATCACAACTTGGTGACGAACGCGCACCGCGAGCCACACCCGCATCATTGACGAGGACACCAATTTTGCGCGGGGGGGGGTACTGCTTTTCTTGCCCTTAGTTATCCACAGGGTAAAGAAACCCTCCATAGATTCTCAAGGACATCCCCATGAACAAGAAGCGCGTTGTTATTGTCTCGGCCGTTGCCGGGGCACTCCTCCTCACCGGTGCCGGCGTAGCTGGCGCGCATGTGTGGGACACTTACCAACGAACGCAGGCTGTTGAACGCAGTACGGAGTTAGCCGGTACAGTGTCAGGAAAGTCAGCCACATTGGCCGGTCTGCTTAATGAAGCAGCCGAGTTGGTTGAGACTGTTGCTGGCCGGATTGAGGATGAGGCCGTACTCACCGCGCTCGTCGAAGTAATTGAGGCGACGAAGGCTGGAGCAGAGTACGAGGTCAAGACCGTATCTGCCGATGTTGACCGCACCACAGCCGAGGGCGCCGTTGATGTGAACTACGCCGAAAACGCCCGGTTGGTGACCCTCTATTCGAACCTTCGCAATGCGATGTCAGCAACGCAGGCTTCGCATAATGCCTACCTCTTCACTGCTGCACAAGCCTCAGCCGCTGCATCCTTGGATGCGCTCACAGCCGATATGGAAGAGGGCCGAACTGTAGTTGCGGCCAATAAGGATGGTGTTTCGGATTCCACAACTGAGTCCCTTGAAGCAGCATTGACCGCAGCGGAAGCCGCACTTGCCGACCCTGACGAGTCCACCACGGATTCCTACGGTGCCGTCACCTCCGCTCGTATCGACGCTCAATCCACCATCGTCGAGGCTATTGCGGCACTGAGCGCTGAACACGAAGCCTGGGCCGAGGCCGAGCGCGCCCGCATCGCTGCGGCCGCACAAGCCGAAGCCGAACGTCAGGCAGCCGAACAGCGGGAATGGCTGGTGGGCTTTTGGGTAACATCGGATGACCACGATGGGATGGCGAGAGCATATGACATCGCCTCGAATGGAACATTCATCTCATTCGGAATGGGCGATGGCTCAGAGACGGGGACGTGGACAATTTCCCCCAGCGGCACTGTGACGCTGAACTATCGGCACTATAACGAAGCCGAGACTCCTGTCATGTTCGTGGGAACCTCAACATCCACGGGCCACCGGGACGGTTCTCGCCTGATTATCACGTACTCGGACGGGTACCAAGTTGCCTTGAGCCCCAGCCAATGGTGACACGTCACCGCTGAGACGTGACGGCATATAGCAAACCACGGAAGTCGCAGGCGATCGTTCACGTCTATTTCTCTTCACCTCGCCATTCAAGTATCAAACATCACATATAGGACCTACCCATGCCCACCACCACTTCGTACACGCCACTTATCGCTGAATCACCATTCTGTGACCTTCCAGACGAAGAGGTCATCGGAGCCGCCTCTAGTCTCACCATGCGCGGGGCTCGTTTGGGGGCCAAGGCTCGCGCGTCCATCATCGTGCTGCTATCCCTTGGCATGGTCGCATTCAGCGGTCCCGCATTTGCCGGAGATGAGGAAGCCGCAAGTGAGTCTGAGGTCTTTGTAGTTCACGACGCTGACATTACTGAATCAGCACCCGTTGGTATGGAGGATGATCCTGACGACGACGAGGAGGGCGCTCCCTCGGGCGCTGAGGCTCCTTCTGAGGATGCCGGTGAGGATTCGGATCGCGCACCAGTGAAACCTGATGGCGAGGGTGAGAACGGTACGCTGGAGGCCTCTGACTCTGACATCACACACAGCGATGACGTTGAGTCTGATGAGGATACTGTGGTTCAGGGTGAGTCTGAGGTGGTAGGTGCACCTGCACCGATGACCGCAGCACCGAACCCCTTCAACGCGCCCCAGGTCGACCCGCTCACCGCAGACGTCCTGGCTGTTTCGGCAGGAACCGTGACGATTCACGGCACCGCCCGCATGGGTGAAACCCTGACAGCGATAACAGAGGGCTTCCCCCACAGTGATCTCAACTTCCAGTGGTTCCGCAATGGGTCGTCGATGGGGATAGCGACAATACAACGTACTCGGCAGATTAATGCAGATGATGTGGGTCACCGCATCTCTGTCCAAGTGTCTCCATCTATATGGGGTGACCCGTTTACTCCGGTCATGTCAGCCGAGGTCACCGTTGTGGCCGGGACCATTGATACGCAACCTGTCACCATCACCGGCACCAGTCGTGTAGGGAACACATTAACGGCCCCCCATACGGAGTGGACCACAGCTCGGGGAACCAGAGTTCATTTGTCATACAATTGGCTACGAAACGGCAATGCGATCAGCGGAGCAACTGGGAACAGTTTCACTCTTGCTCCAGAGGATAGTGGACAGCGAATCTCAGTACGCGTTACCGGAACGGCGCATGGATTCGCCACCGCCACCCGCACTTCAGATCAGCGTGTGATCCAGGCGGGAACTATCACCACAACAGCCGTAAGGATAACCGGAACACACCGTGTTGGCCACATTCTGACGGCACAGCATCAAGCGAGATTTGGATGGAACACCGATTTACAGTGGACCAACTCTTCTCGGCGCCTATCAGGTGACTGGTGGGCAGAGGATGGCGGAAATCTCACAATCCGGACTCAATGGTTGCGCAATGGAAATGCCATTGCAGGCGCTTCTGGAAACACATACCGCCTTACTGCCGCTGATCGTGGTCAGCGGATCAGCCTTCGCGTGACCACATCGCGGAGTGGTCATACCACCAATACCCGGAATTCTGGCGTAGCTACTATTCAAGCAGGACGGATTCAGAATCCGCGGGTAACCATGACAGGAACTCGCCGTGTTGGGCAAGTTCTCAGCGCTCCAGGCCGGTGGAACTGGCAGACCGAGAATTGGGAGAATACAACAGTTCGTTACCAATGGCTCCGCAATGGCAGAGCCATCCGGGGTGCCACCGGACAGACGTACCGGCTGCGGAACGCCGACCGTGGACGTCGGATTTCTGTGCGAGTCACAGCTACGCGCAACGGATACACCACTGTGCGGCGTACGTCAGGTGCTGCAGTGGTTAGGGCGGGGCAGATCACCGGCGGTACGGTGACCTTCAACTCCACGACGGCACGAGGAAACATTCCCACAACATTCGGACGCTGGGCGTCGGTGGAAGTGGGGAACACTCTTCGAGCGAACCCGAGTAATTTCCGTTCTGCGCCGAATAATCGTCACAGCTTCCGGTTCCAATGGTTGCGTAATGGCCGCCCAATTCGAGGTGCTACGGGGCGCTCGTATCGGGTTCGCCGCGCTGACGCCGGGAATCGGATTTCCGTTCGCGTCACTGCCCGGCGTGCTGGTTACAACAACCGGACGGTGACCTCCGGGTTCTTCGATGCCTGGTGTGCCGCTGGCTTCAGTTGCTGATTGCTGCTGGCATTAACTCATCCATTTGTCTCGACCCGTCCTGATACATCAATCTAGAACCGGCTCACCGAGAACGCCTCGGTGCATCGTGCCACAACACAGGAGAAATTTATGTCAAAGCCTCGCAAGTACTCACCTCTCATCGTCGAATCTCCCGTTGGTGACCTTCCCGACGAAGAATTCAGCGGCTCCACTACCGGTGCCACCATGCATGTGGCGCGCTTCGGGACCAAGGTCCGAGCCTCCATCGTCGTTCTGCTCTCGCTGGGAATGCTCGCCGTGGGCGCGCCCGCATTCGGCTCGGATGTGGATGACCAGGGCGATTCTGGCCTTGCCGTGGTTGCCGAGCATGAAGTGGGTGCGGAACCTC
>JAIRQO010000053.1 GCA_031256435.1 Cellulomonadaceae bacterium | reverse complement strand
GAGGTGCAAGTCCACCGTGGCGGTTTCCTCGTCGGCCTGCACGGTGATGCCACCCGAGCCGGACATCCAATATTCCGCAGCACCTCGCCGATACGGTTGCCAGGTCATGTGCGCCTCAGGATGACGGATCCGCCACCATCCCAGGTCCACCTGGTTTCCACTCACACCATAGTGATAGACGAGCTTCAGCCGAGAACCTCCAGCGGCGAGCGGATCATCAAGGTTAAACGGAGTCAAGGTCCCATCCGGATCAACAATCTCTACGGTGGCCTGACCCTGAACCTTGCGACCGCCATCCCAGGACAGCGAGAACGATGCCACCTCCAGATCCCCCGTGACGGGAAATCCGCCCCTCCAGGCCACTGCGATGAGGCGATCCCCGTCCGAGGGCGACGCAACATCAGAAACCAGGTCAGCAATCGTTGCTTGGCCTAGGGGAGTGCGCATCTCAAATACTCCCCACCAGGTTTGATTGAGCTGCTGCCACCGAATACGTGATGGGTGGAGTGTGTATCATGACCGTGGTGTACGTGGCGGACCCTAGGCGTGTTTGCACCAGGTGGTGAACATCGTCATAGGTGGTGAACGGAACGCTAATGAGATGACTGATTGGGCGGGCCAGGCGCAGCGTGCCAGAAAACTCCACCAAGTGCTCGTCCTGGGATTCGGCGAGATCCGCCAGAGTGAAGTACGCGGGCTCGGTAAGGCGCGCATCGCATAGGCCACGCAGAAGAATGGTTCCTGACCGATGGAACAACTCGCGGACCGCGTCAGCAGTACTGTGATCGAGAGCGAATATCACGGGCAGGTCAGCTGTCCGCGAACGAACTCCCGTACTGATGACGGGCAGGGCGGAACCCATCACCATGGACTCGGACACAGGTTGCGGCCAGGCAGCCTGTCCTACGGTAAATAGTCCTTCGCCGATTCCGTGAGGACACGGCGAAGAAATTGCTACACCCCTGTTCGGCTCCACAGCACCCTGCAACCACAAGGTATCCGATTCAGCCACCACCGCCAGGGGAGCGGCGAAAATCCCTGTGGGGAACACCGGCACGCCCGCACCACCCACTTTCATGTCCTGCTTGACCAGCGCCCTATAGAACAACCCAGCGTTCAGTGCGTGTTCCCAGTCGATCACACGCTTGCCACCGTAGGGAACTGCGCAATCAACGAGTCCCCGAATGGGAAACCATTCGGCCTCCCCTTCTCTGCGGCGCTCCATGGTCACTGTCAGGCCACAGTCAGCGTCAGCCGCCGTTTGACCGAACATGAGTTCCACGCGGGGAATCCCGGCGTCAGCAATTACACGCGCGGAGAACTCGATGACCGCAGACGTTACCTCACTGCCGGCCTGCCATGCGGCATCCGTACTGTTTGCCATCATCGAACCCCAATCTTTGACATGGCCTGCTCCTTGCGACGGTTGGCGTTGACCACGCCTCGCGCCACCTGCTCCCCATGCACCGTAACCACGTTAGCCAGACGGCCAGTAGCGCCGTCATAGCGGTCACCCACCAGTTGCGCAGTGCGTTGTGCCAACTGCTCGAGTTGGCCGTTGTCCAGTTTTATGGGCTGTTGCTGATCGAGCGTGACCGAAGTTCTGCGTGCGGTCCCAGCATCGGGTCCACCGTAGGCGGATCCCAGCGGCCCAAATCCCAGGTCCGCTTGCGTGAACTGTTCGGGTACCTCAATCATGGCTTGCATTGCCTTGGTGACGGATGGGATTTCATCCATGATGCCCAGAGCGGCACCCTTGGGAACCCACGCTGCCAGGTCTCTGAACACGCGAGATGGTGACTTGATTCCGAGTGCCGTTTTGAGAGCAGTTTCCATGGACGTGGCAATCTTCATGATCGCGTCCTGGATTGCCTTCTCCTGGGACTCCAAGCCCTTGACCAGACCGTCAGCGGCAGAGAGCCCACCTTTGTAGAACCCTTCCGTGACGTATTGGCCCGCCTGATTGGAGCACTTCTCAATGTCCGAGTAGGCCTGATTCATGGCTTTCACGTCCGTGGTGGACATACCCAGGAGTACGTCAGCAGCAGTGATACCCGCCTCCACGCCCATCGCGGCGATCTCCTGGAGGATTACGCCAGCAAAGCCTTTCTTGCGCAGTTCGTCGAGTTTCCCGGAAAACTTCCTGACCTGGGCAGCGAACGCTTGAGCCTTTGCCAGAGGTGACTGGATAGCAGACGAGGCCGATGATTCCCATTGGGACGTACCATCGCCATTGGCAATCCACTTCCCCTGCGCTACCTGCTCAGCCAGGGATGGCCCATCCGGCTGCTGTAAGGCGTCAGAGAGGGACCATCCGGAGGAAATGCTGGAGGCTGCCTGTTCACTGATCTGCTTGAGATCGGCCATTGTGTCACGCGCTGCCTCCAGTTTGTTTGCTACTGCGTCGGCTTGCTTGTACAGCGCGGTGAAGCCCTTCTCTGCGTCATTTGCCGCCTTGGCCAGGTTGCTCGCCTGTTTGGCGCTCAAGCCCAGCGACGAATCTACGGCAGTGGAACGTAGCCGATCCGAGAGAGACTGCGCCGACGAGAGTGAGTCAACGGCTCCCGCCACCTGGCCGCGGGCAATCTCCTTGCTCAGTGCCTTTCCGGCCTCCCCACGTGCTTTCCTGTACTCCTGGGCCATGGCTTTGTCCTCAGCAGCGTATTTCAGTTTCAGTGCCGCTACCAGGGCCTTGTTCCCCTCGGCCTCAGCGGCCTTGATGGACTGGGTGCGGTCATAGGTGCGTTGCTGGATCTCGGACATGACCGTGCCGTCCGGATTGAGCCCCATTCCGCCCAAGAGTGCTTTTCGATTACCGGACGTGTTCTTCAGGGCGGCGTCTTCGGCGGCGTGGGACTTCTTGAGGGCAGCCACCAGCGCTTTGTTGCCAGCGCCCCGTGCCTCGTTGATCGCCTTCGCCCGCTCATGGTTCTGCTTTTGTAGTGCGGACATGGGAGAACCGGCCGAGGTTAACCCCATGTCACCCAAGAGGGCGTTGCGGTTCTTGGCCGAGTTCTTCAGGGTGGCGTTCTCTGCTTTGTGGGTCTTCTTCAGCGCCGCCACGAGGTTTTTGTCATGGGCCTTCTTGGCTTCACGGATGGCCTTGCTGCGGTCATAGAGAAGGTGCTGGAACTCGGTCATCTCCACGCCTTTGGCGGTGTACCCCAGAGACTTGAGCGCAGAACCCACGGACTTGAACGTTGCCGACTCCTTGGTCTTCTTGGTTTTGCCGCCCGAGGCGAGTGCGGGGATGGTTCCGCCAATAGCCAGCCCGACGAGTCCGCCGGTGGCTCGCCGTGACGCGGAGAGCAATGCCGCCAAGGCTTCACGCGGGATCTGCATGTTGTTGATGCCCCACATGAGGGAGCCGTAATAGTCACTCGCGCGGCGGCGCGTGACGAACTCGCCCGATTGAACCAGCGCCGTGGGCATTCCGCGGCCATCCACGCCGAGGATGTTGTCCTCGTGTTCCGGACCGCGCGGCCCAGGCAGGAACCCGCCTGTAGCGTTGCCCGGGATGCTTCCCCCTGCAGCGTTTCCAGGGGTGGCCGTGACGGGGATCCGGATCGTGGCAGAGGCCAGTTGACGCATCTGCTCGATTTTGCGCTGCGCCTCGGAAGTATCGGCACGAACCCGCATGGTGCCCACCTGATAGTCCACCCAGGAGCGCAGTTGCGTGGTCACGGTGCGCCCCTCGGAGTCATTGCCCGTGATGGTGACTGTGCCTGTAGCGTTGTCCACCTCGGCGGTGTAGTGTGTCAGCGTTGCTACCGCCTCGCCGTCATCACCCGTGATGGTGACCACCCCGGTGGCGTTGTCTACCGCAGCCGTGGCACCACTGACAGTCTGCTCCAGGGGACCGGTTTCACCCTCCACGGTGACGGTGGCTTCCACAAAGGACTTATCCGCAACAAACTCGCCAAGCTTCATCTGAGCAGGCCCCAGGTCCGTGTCCACCGTCACTGTGGCATCAAAGGAACCGTCCAGGGTGTCAATCGCTTCAGAGGACGTTGACGCTGCTGCGGCCCACCCCTCGGCCCAACGGAGTTGATCAGCCTCAGAGCCGTTGACAAACTGACTGATGACAGCCAATCCTTCGGGCCCCATGTCTTTGAGCGTGTCAATCATGTCAGTGGACGCGCTCTGCAAGTGCTCAGGGAGCGTGTCACGCACCACCTGGTAGGCATCATCCACCGTGGTTGCCCACTCCAGTTGGAGGTTCGCTAGATCGGTGTAGTACTGAATCCACTCGTCCACGGACGGCGGGGCCGGATTGGCGTCCGCCCAAGCCGCCACAATCTCGGCACGCGCCTCAGTGTTCGATCCCACAAACAGGGCGAGTTGCTCAGCGCCCTCCGTGCCCATGTCCGCGAGCGCCTGCACAAACCGTCCTGCGGCTTCGCCGAGCGGATCATCGGCAGAGAACTCTTTGGTGACCTGTTTGTTGGCGGTGGCCAGGTTGGCGGCCCACGTGTCAGCGGCTTTGGCTTGGTCCTTGAACTCCTTGGTCCAGGCCGCCATGCTGGGTGGCTTCTCGGAATCACCTTTGGCTTCCTCATAGGCGCTCTTGATGGCGTCAGAGCCGTCATCCCACTGGGAGATGAGGTCCTTCATCACGGAGGTAGCGTCACCAAAGGAATCCAGGGCTTTCTGGTTGGCTTTGCGCCACTCTTCCATCGCCTCGGTGGCGGCTTCCACCTGAGCGTCCGTCATACCGGTTGCGTTGCCGAGGCCGGCGATAGCCTCCTCGGTCTCCTGCGTGGTTGCCGCCGCCTCCCTTGCTGATGCTTCCTCCCCCTTGAGTGCGTTAATGAGTTCTTGGAGTGCACCGCGTTCTTTGGCCACCACTTTGGCGTCCAATCCAGACTTTGCTGTACCAATCCTTTGGGCCTCTTTGACCTTCTCAAGCCTGGCCTCGAGTTCCTTCACTGCCTCAGCCATTGAGTCTGCGCTAGAGGCCCACTCGGCCATATCTGCGATGGAATATCCCAGCTCTGAAGCCCACTCCTTGATACCTCCGGCCATGTCGTTGCCGAGTAATTTTTCTCCTAATGAACGTCCGTCACCCCAGGCGTCCAGGATTCCCTTGATGGAGTCTTTACCGATGGTCCCGGCCTCGTCCATCGCCCCAGCCCAGCGGTTAGTGGCGGCCTTGGCATCATCGGCATTTGCTTTGAACACCATGGCTGCTCCGACGGCTATGGCGAGCGCCCCACCAATGCCGATGGACGAGGCTTTGAGGACATTCATCGCAAGCGCAGCCTTACCTCCGGCGGCCTTCACAGCGTTGAGTGCTGGGACGATCTTGAGTATTGCGGGTATTGCGGTTCCAGCGGCGGTGGCGACTCCACCAAACACCAGAGTGACACCCGAGAGCACGTTCTTGGCAGGTTCCGGCAGGGCCTGGAAGGCGCGCATCACGTCAGCTACCTTGTTGGCCAGGTCAACCAGGAAACCGCCACCGTCAGGGTTAACCAGCGGCCTGGCCATCTCGGATGAGAGATCCCGCCACGCACCTTTCACGCGGTCAATGGCGCCTTCCAGGGTTTGTTTCACACCGTCAGCAGCGCCACCGAATTTGCTTTGCATTCCACTCGCGAGCGCATCGAGCGCGGCTCCAGCATCCAGAGAGCCGTCCGTGATGGCGTTGCGGATCTGCGAACCGGTCATGCCCATGGAATCTCCAATGAGCGTGGCAGCGTCCACGCCACGGCGGCCGAACTCTTGCAACGTGATGGCGGTGATCTTCCCGGAGGATTGCACCTTGGACATCACGTTGGCCAGTTCCAGGATGTCATTGTTGCCGCCGCCAGCAGCGGCCACTGCGTTCTGGATGGCATCAAGGTACGGAATCACCTTCTGCGCCTCAATGCCGAACGCGAGCATCCCCTGCTGGGCTTGAATGAACATGTCCCGGGCAAACGGACTGCTGGAGGCGAACGCGGCCAGGTCATCGAGTTGTTTCTGTGCTGCTTCGGCTGAGCCCAACATGGTGGTCAGTGAGGCTTTGGTGGTTTGCAGGAGCGTGTTGTACTCAATGCCGCGGCGCAGCATGGACTCGTAGACACCTAGAACGGCGCCACCCACCATAGCCGAGGCAGTGCCGATGGTTTGCCAGGACTGGGCGTTCTTCTGAGCAGCATCGGTCCACTCCTTGAACTTCCCCGTGCCCTTCTCGGACGTCTTCCTGGATTGCTGCTCGGCCTTCTCGAGGCCCACACTCGCCTTGTCACCAGCGTCACCAATCCCACCCAGTGCCCGGGCCGCTTTGTCAGCATCCGAGACAAAGTTCCCCATCAACAGAGCGAGCGCAACACGAAGTGACAGGTTCGTCATGAGCGGAACTCCTTCCTCAACAGCAGGCGAGATTAGACAATGCGAAAGTGCTTAGGGTATGGTGGCTGGTTCGGATGGGAGGAAGAGTCACATGGATTTCTTGTTTGGCGTAGCGTGTTTTGCACTACTGATAGTCCTGCTTATTGCTGGGGCAACCGTGTTTGGTGCGCTGTTTTTTTCCTCTGACCTACTCTCCCAGGCCATCATCGCTGCGGTCATCGCGGCCTGGGGCTTGTGGGTATGGCGGCAGTTCAAGAAGGCCTGACCTTCACCCTGCAATCTGGAGACGATTCTTTACGCTCATGTTGAACAACGCATTCGGCTGGTTGGCCCCGGTGGCAGCATCGGCATGGTGGTCATCCACGTAGCAATGGGAACGCCCATGGTGTATTACCTGCGTCAAAAGCGCCGGCGGGACAAGACTCGGTGATTCATCCACCAGTATTCAAGCATCCACAGTTTCATCCACCACAAACACGCGCAGGCCGGGAGCGTCATAGCCTCGCTGGTGCCGATCCTTGTCCAGTAATGCGGCGGGATAGTCAATGACCTCATCGAGGTTGAAATCCCGGGTGCCGTCATAGGCAATCCAACTCGGGAACCCAGATTCCGTCATCGAAGCATCATAGAACTCGATGGCCTGAGCAAGGATCCGATCCCTGACCGTCCATCGGTTCTTCTTTCCTCGGTGGATCCCCAGGAACAGGAGGGGACGAACAGACCAGGAGCGCGCTGTGCGCAGCGCGGACTTTAGCCCCGCGTGCTCGTGGAGCGCGCGGGCAACGTAGGGACGGGCGGCTCGGCGTTCTCGTTGGTGGCGGCCGCAATCGCCTCGGAGAGTTGATCCATCCACGCGGCGCCGTGAGGACGAGATCGAATGGCCCGCAACTCCTCCACAGTGACCTCATCCCTGACGCCACGAGCCGTTTCCACCGATTCCGTGGCGGCCTGAATCATCAGGAGTTCACGTGTCCGGTCTGCGTTCCTGATGCCCTTTTGGTTCTCCGAGACTTTCTCCATCCACTTGTCATGGACGGCCTTAGCGGCACCATCCTTGGGCGGGACGGGCAGTTTGGGATCAGGGCACTGGTCAAAGGTGGCCTCAATCTCGTCACGGGACAGGGCACGCACCGTCCACACCATGCGGGATGCAAACAGCCGCTCCTCCACGCCAGCGAGTTCCTCCTCCAGGGCAGCGATCTCCTCGGTGTGCGGGTTGACGGGTTCATCAAGGGGACCATCAGCGGGGCGTTCGGCGCGCGTGGCTTCCAGAGCGCTCCACCCCAGTTCCTTCAAGCGTCCGGTGAGGCGTTGATACTCGGCGAAGGCAGCATGGTCAATGAAGATGGGGACCTGGCGGCGTGCCACGGTGCCCGTCTGGATCCAATCGAGCAGGTCAAACGTCTCTGGCGTGATTGTTTCAGTGGACATCGAGAGCTCGGATGTGGCGGTGTCAGTGAGAGTCATGAGAGAGAAGGTTCCTTACGGGGTGATAGTGAAGGGTCGAAGATTGAGGACGATGAGTGGAATGCGTGATTTGCAGTATCCGGCGCGACGATCAGCGGGTGGTTGGCTCTGCCTCGACACCACGGCATAGACCATGCCTTCATCGCCAGGGCGCAACGGGATGACGGCTTTGGGTCCGGTACGTTCCAGCAACCATGCCCGGGTGCCAGACTGGCCCAGAATCCCTGCCACGGTGGCAGCACCAGGCTTCTCGCCTTCCCAATAGGCCTCAATCTCAGCGGAGAGCGTTCTGCGAGGTGGAATCACCCCTACCGGGGCTGGGTCCGGAATGTCATCGATGGGGAGCCGGTATCCGGCTCGCGCCAACTGCTTGTGGCCGCCATTGATGAGTATCAACGAGCCAGCCTTGAGTGGCAGCAGTCCACATCCTGTATTGAAACCGTGCGGGGCTACGGTGGCAATGTCACAGCGGATACGCCCGTCAGCGAGCAGTGGCATCATCTGAGAGAAATCCTTTGTTGTCACGGACACGGGGGACAGAGGCTCCGAGGGAGCCAGGGAGAGGCGGAACCCGAGTGACTCCGCCCGCTCGTAGCAGGCAGGCGGAGCCCCTCGGTCACGCCACGTGGGCGAGGTCTACGGTTCCGAATTCTCTTCAGGTTCCGTCACCGTGGGTGCGGCCGCCACAATGAATGGGCGGCGCGTCTGCATCCCCAAGGGGATGGCGTTCTTGATGTAGCCCTTACGGTCCTGCGGTTCCTGGGCCGCATCGGTGATGGCCTCGTACAGCCAACCCGTGTCCCCAGGGCTCAACGGCACGGTGGCTTTGGGACCCACCCGGTGAGCGAGCCACACGCGAGTGCCTTTCTCGCCCAGAGCAGTGAATGCGGTGTCCTCGGCATCCGGCTTCCCGGTAGCGGGGTCAATGCCGCGCAGGATGGACACGTTGCCCTCCAGGTTGGAGGCCCCATAGGTGACGGCGTTGCCCTCCTGGGAGAGCGGCTGGTCATCAACCGTGTCCGAACCGGACGCGGACAGGCGGAAATCGCCCTTGTTGATGGACTTGGTGAGGTTCTCAAAATCGGAGGGATCAATGGTGACGGGACCGTCACCATCATCAAATCCGGCGGGCATGGTCAAGGCGTAGCCAACAAAATCGCGGCCATCAGCGAGCGTAAGCATCAGATGATCTCCTTGTTCTCCCCGGAATCCGGGGTGTTTGTGGCCGTGGTGGCCTTCTTCTTCCGCGAGCGCCGAACGCGTTTCACGGTGGCCTCCGAGGCGGGCTCAGAGGTGGTCTGTGGGGCATCCTCGGCAGCCACGCTGAAGTGCTTGCCCAGGACGGGGTGGGTGATGATGCCAGCGGGGACGTGGTAGCGGATCCCGGTGCGCGTGTCAGTGGCGGCAATGAGGGCCATGGCAGGGTGTTCTCCTTACAGGGGGCTTGAGGCAATCTGGTACATGTGTACTTCGATGGCCGGGTTGTTGGGTGTGGTGGGAACATCGCCACCAGGATTGGTGGACGCGGTAGCAAAATGGCTCCACCGGATGGCCGCTGTGTGGCCTTTCACCGCGAGGTCACACCAGTTGCCTTGCCCAAGGAGCAGGCGGACGTCATTGGCCACCTGGGACGCTCCTTGGGGGTCCGGTGCCACAGCAGTGATGCCCACGGGAACCGTGAGGTTGTGTACCTGGTCCAGGGGCTGGTCCCGTGCCGTGGTTGCTCCTGGTCCCATCCACACCATGATGTAGGGCAGGGGCGGCGCGTCATCGGGGACGGTGGTGACGTAGATGGGCAGGCCGAGGACAGAGAGCGTGGCGGCTACAGCATCAATGTGATCTCTCACGTCAACAACCCTTCAATCATGGTGTTCAGGTCAGCCACAAAAGTGTCTTGTTGGGCTTCCAGGGCGGTGGCGGGTTCCGGGGCTGAGCCTCCGCCGGTGCGGCCACCCCAATACGCAATGTTGGCAATGTTCCCGGAGTGGCCGGCGCCAGTGCGCAACCCAATCTCGTTGGCTATGGTGTCCCCGTGGTTGGCGGATTCGTCCCACACGTCCCCGCTGGCGGCCTTAAAAGAGGTTCCTGATAGATCGGCCCGCATCCGGCGCTTGATCGCCTCAGTGTTGCTCCGCAGTACGTCAACAGCGCCACGCCTGGCCTGGCCGCCCAGTCCGGAGAGTCGGGCAGCAAACTGGCGCACGTCCGAGGTGTTACACGGCATCAGGGGCATCCTTGCGCACGTATTTCAAGTAAACCACGGTGGAGGCGCGGCCAGTGAACGGTGAATGCCACGTCTGCGGGTCACCATCCACCTCCCACACCACGCCGCGTACTTCTAACCGATCTGTGGCAACCACGTCCACAGCGCCGTCAAAGTAGATGGCGGCCCGGTTGGCCACCGAAGCCACCCCTACCCTGGTGGGTTCCTCGGAGCCTCCTGGAGCAAACCCCAGGCACGTCAACGGCTGCGTGGTCCACGCGTAGGCAGGAACGTTCCACTCGTCCGTACCCGCGTTGATCCGACGATGCCGGATGACTGATTCCCCTATGAACACCAGTCATCACTCCGATACCGGCCCGTGCGGCCCGAGGAGATGGGGATCGAAGAGAACCCGCCCGTGACGCGGTATGGATCCAAGGCGGTTTTGTCCACTGCCGTCAGCCACGGTCCACCCGAGGTGGTGCCCTTGGGGAACGTGACCTGGTGAGCAAACGGACCGTATTGTTCGTTGACGGAATCAACGCCCACCAGGTTACTCGCCGATTCGGCTTGCTGGATGACACGGGCCACCATGCGGGACGTCACCACAGCTGCGGTGCGCTCAGCCCACTCATCGTCAGGATCAGGAAGGCCTCCCAGGTAGGCGATCACCACCAGGGACGCTTCCTCAAGGAGGGCGTCAGCCGAAGGGCCCGGCACTGGAAGTGGCTTGCCCAGCCGGGCCTCTACGTCTGCCGGCGTTGCCAGAAGGTGTGTCACGAGCCGTTCCCTTCGCTTTGACCGGCCCGGCCTTGGGTGCCGGGCCGGAGGTGAGAGTCCAATCGGAATGATCCGCCAGGAGGCGGGCGGCACGCGTCCCGGCCAGGACGTGCGCTACCCGCCCGGAGGCGTGAGTGAAAGTGATCACGGTTCGGTGATCTCAGGAAGCACAGCGCCCACACCGTAGTGACGTTCGCCGGATTCCGGAGTGACGGGGTTACCCAGCACGTACCCAAACCGCGCCTTGAACCGCAACGCCACCATGTCCCGCTCAGCCAGGTTGATCTGGCTGGAGCCACTACCCAACGTGGCCTCGGTGAGGAACTTCACCTGAATGTCTTGCCGAATCCCCACGCGCACCAACGTGGGATCCACCAACAGTTGAATGGCCTCAGCGGCATCCCAGGCACCGTTACGGTTCCACGTGGTGTCAAACCCACGGATGTTCTCACCCTCCAGGGCAAGGTTCCCGTTGGCGTCACGCAGGTTGGCAAACTGGTAGCACAAGCCGCGCTTTGCCAACGCCACTGTGGGATCGAATCCCAGATCAGCAAGCATCCCGGCCACCTGGAGGCCGGCACCGTAAATGTCATCAGCGTTGGCGTGGCCACCCGTGACGTTCTTGACCGCACCCGATGCCACAGCAGCAGACATCAGATCCGGAGACGTCCAGGAAGCCGGCTTACCCGCGCCGAACATCACGGCCCGGTCCAGCGTTTTGCCGAAGGCCTGACCGGCGTTTGCCGAGATGTCCTCCAAGAGGTTCTCCGTGGCGTCCGCCAGCGTGTTCTCGTGGATGGGGATGATCACCGCGATCTCCTCAGCCACCAGCGTCTTGTTGTCCCACTTCTGGAAGGAGGTGGTCTTGACGTCCAGGTTAGTGACGTCACCCACCCAATCGGCCTCCGGCAAGGACGCCAGGATTGGCTGATGAGTCACCTTGGTGCCCATGTTGATCGTCGGGAAAGCAGACAACACAGACGAAGCCTGCGTGGCCAACTTGATGACTTGCGGGGCGTACTCCTCCTGGATGAGGGTGGCGACGTCCGCGCGTTTGATGCTGGCAACCATGATGGCTACCCCTTTCTCTTAGGTGGACCCGCACGGACGGATGTCGGCGGGAGAATGTGAACAGGAGTCCCGGCAGAGCTCACGCAGAACGCATCAGGTCACGCAGCGCCGCTGCGGCACGTCCCTTTTCCTGACCGCCCTCACCGGACCCGCCTACGGGTTTGTGGGTACGGCGGCCCTCACCGGCAACCAGTGGCTTGAGTTGCTCAAAGTGGGCCTGGAGTTCCTCCTTGGTGGAGCCACGCAGTGCGTCTGCCGGAACAGCGGTGTCCTTGACAATCTCTGCCGCCCACGTGGAAACCTGCTTGGCCTGCTCCCAGGCAGCAACCTTGGCTTCCGCGTCATCAGCCCGCTGAGTGGCCTTTTGCAACTCGGTGAGGTTCTCGGCCTCCTTGGCATCAAACTTGGCAGCCTTTGCTTTAAAATCGTCAAACCCGGCATACTTGGCGCGCTCGGCTTCCACCTGAGCATTGATGAGGGAATCCAAGGCTTCCTGGGATTCCGGAGGCGTAAACGTAGCAGTGCTATCAGACATTGGGGCTTTCTCCTTTGACGCGATGGTCACGTGGGTGAAGGTGTTTCGGACATGACAAAAGCCCCGTCATGGACGAGGCTTTCCGGGTGGTGGTTCAGTGATGGGTGTGCGGCGTTATCCGACGACGGCTCTGCCGGAGTGGCGGGAGTTGATGACCGCAATGGGAACTGAGGGAGTCACGAAAACGCTGACGCCATTGCCGGAACGGTCATGAAACTTCAACCAGCCGCCACCATCACTCACCAAGGCAGCCACCTGGTCATACAGCCACTCAACATCCTCTTCCTTGATTCGGAATTCAGCCGGACCAATACTCAACTTTGTTGTCTCCATGGTCGATTCCTTTCTCGGTTGGACTATTCCACGGGTTTGGCGTCCGGGTACGGGTCAATCCAGTCAACGAGGGGCGGGCAGGCTGGTTCAGGTTCCCGTTCCCAAACCACCTGCTCAACGTCTCCCGAGGCCTTGTCAACGGCGAACTCCCATACGTAGCCACCGCGGCGTTCATGCCTTGCCGGGTCGATGAGGTAGCGGGAGGAATTCTCGCGAACACACTCTTTGATCATCTCAACTACGCATCGGTGCTCGAGCCCTGATTCTGGCACGCTGAGGCATTCGAGCGACCCTGGTTCCCATTGCGATTCGTGGCCCTGGGAAATCCAATATTCATCTGCGAATTTCACCGCCTCGCGCCAATCTCTTACCACGTACCGCCCGCGGCTTCCACTTTCGCCTTGAGTTCTTCCTCGGTGTATTCCGGGTACATGAGTAGGTTGTTTACCCGGGCGCGTTGACGGCGCTCAGGGGTGTCAACTGGCTCCTCGCCCCAATCAGACGACACGGTGCCGTCACACTTCTTTACGACAATCGCCGCCTCCCCTGGAATTGGGCCATGGTTGGGTGATTCCTTATCTGCGAGTCCAAACTCGAAATGGCTGGGAGTTTCCGTAAAGCCGTACCAGGCTGACATCGCCACGTGAGGCGACTTTGCCCCCGCAAGGAATGCGTTGGCAATCATCAGAGCGGTTTCTTTGTCCAACGGATGGCTCCCTTCAATAAGGTTGGACGCTGAAGTTTTCCAGTGGCAATGGTGGAGGAATAATCACGTCACCTAGTTGCTCAACCCGGCTCAGGCATGTTGAAGCTGCGAACGATACCATTGCCATCATCGGCGGGTTTACATCCGGGGGGCAGATCGTCAATGGAATAACAAGTGATAAGTTCCCGCGTTTCTATGTTGACACGAAAATCAACCACGTCACCTTGATTACGATTGGGGATACCTATCATCAAATAATACCCGGCCTTGATTTCGTAGCCCTTGACCGGAATCACCATGTCGGCGGGAGCATGCGTCCGCACTATCTGCCACGCTTCATCAAAGGATAGCCTGCTCATGTGCAGATACTATCATCAGAATTGGGTGAGTACCGTTGACTCCGTACACGGGATCCAACAGCATTCTTGCGGAAGGTTCACAGTCATCCACGCGCATCATTCGTTGTAAACCCTCGGTGCGCCAGTAGTTCCCTGTCACATCCTGCCTCATGGTTTGTGCCTCACGTATCCATAGTGATGTGTTTCCATGGACGGTGGCTTCTGATGAACTATTAAACACGTGGGCAGAAAATCCACTGCCCCAGTCCACGTAGGTAATGTGGCGGGATCCATCGCCCCATTTATCGGATAGGCCTTGCCGAAGCTTCTCAGTATGCGCTGGTTCGAATTCTGGGTGGGAGCCGTCTTTCTTGATCCACATCTCAGCAGTGGAGGGATAGGTCCTTTGGGGACCGTTGGGGGCCGCGGTGACATCGAATCCTCGCACGCGCAACTCGTAGGCATGCACCACGCGTTGGCAGTTAATCTTGTATGCATCGGTGTCTCCAGCCTTGACCAGACCCTCGCCGAAGTGAGGATTCGTAGAGAGGCGAAGGTCATCAAGCCGCTCATCTTGTTGCCAACGTTTCAGTGAGTCATACTCTTTGCCGGGCAGGCGCGGTAACTGGGCGAACGGATTCTCGATCACACCATCACGTATGGCACGATCAACGTCATCCCAGTTCGTTGTCCCGTCCGTGTTGCCGAGGCTGTAGTCTTTGATCTTTTCGGGATCCAGTACCGCTAGGTGCGTGGATTCAACCTTGACTGTGCCAGGGACAAATGCGCTGATTCTGGCAACGGTGCGCTCCTTCGCGGAGGATTTGTAGGCCTCCTCGGCGGCGCCGGATTCCCAGCGGTCTTTGAGTTCTTTGGGATCGTAGCCGTCCAGGTGCGGGTTGCTGGTGTCCCAAGAGGGAACAAAGGTGCAGTAGCAGGCGTGGTGTTTGGCCGTGGCCGCTGCTGCGGTGTCCGTGGAGTAGTAGATGAAGCCGCGTGAGGCGAGCATCACGCAGTACTCGCATGGTGCCAGGGATCCCGGCACGCGGGCTACACGAACCTTCTGTGGGTCTCGGATGGCCGCTTGGGCCATGGTGGCGTCCGAGGCTTGGACGGCGAAGTGGGCTGCGGATTCCCGCAGGCCCGGAAGCGCCGCCTCAGGAGTATCGGTCCACAGGGAGCCAGCCAGGCGCCGCGTAGTGCCTTCCACCGCAGACGTGTTGATGGCCTGCACTTCGGCCCGGTAGTTGCCGCCCACGCCCGCTAAGGCACGTGATTGGTCATAGAAGTCTGCTGCGATGGTTCCGGCCACGTTGCCCCATTTAGTGACGGTGGCCACCGCTGCGAGGATCAGTACGTCCCGTGTTCCACTGGGATTGGTGGCGGCGTACGGGACGAGCGATTGGTAGTAGTCTTCCATTTCCTCGGCGGCCCGCTCGGCAACGGCCTGGTTGAGGGCGCGCAGGCGGTCCACGGACGCCCGCAACGGTGTGGGGCGGGCCACGGCCTATTCCTCGGCTACGGGAGCGGTGGGAGCGTCCAGGAGGGCATTGACCAGGCTGTCACTGCGGGCTCTGACAATTGCGTCCCGCATGGTGCGCGCATCCAGTTGTGTGATGCCGGGAATCTTGGACACAAGTTCCTCAATGGGTACCCCGGCTTGCGCGAGTTTGACGATGCCGTCTACCACTCCAGCAAACGTTCGCGGCTCGGTGTCACGCCAGGACACCTCGGCCTCGTCCGATGGCTGCTGGCCGCCCTCCATGGCCACAGCCAGGCGCAGCACCATCTCCCAGGATTCCCCGTAGGAGTCTCGCTTGATGGCCAGTTCGCGCTGATGCCCGGATTCCAGCATGGCCACCGTGTCTGCTGACACGTTGGATATGTCCGTCACGGCTCCTAAAGGAACAGCAGCCTCGCGGGCAAACTGGCGGGACATGTCCTCCAAGAGTTTGATGTACGGATCTAGTGGCGAGGCTTGCCAGGAGTCAATACGCACTTCGTCGGGATGCCGGTCAATGGATGCAATGGTGGCAGCGGACATCTCCCGCATCTTGGCCTTGGTGTCCTCCCACCCGATGATGAGTTTTTGATTGTGTGCGCCGTGACGAGCCACCACCAGGCGGTCATAGTTCACCTGGTTCATCGCCCGGGAGAGCTCAATCATTGGTTCCACCACGCCCACGCCACATTGCTCGTCGTCCTCGCACGAGTCCACAAACCGCACCACGGGACACACCGGCTTCCCGTACATCACGGCGCCGTGTTCCCACGGCTCAGCAATAGGCGTCAGGTCCCAATCCTCGAGTGCTGGGCCGTCCTCCTGGGCAAGGGCGGGCGCCTTGTCAATGCGCAGGGGAGTGACGTGGGTGGCGCTCACATGGAAAGCCTGGGAGCCGTACAACCCGCGGGCAATGAGGAGCGCCTCAGCGGGAAACGGGTCACCCTCGGCGTCAAAGCGCAGCCGAGCGGATTGTGGCGTCCAGAACGCCGGACGGGCCTTGTTGCCTGACGCGTCATGGGGAAGCAGGGAGACAAACGATTCTCCGAAGGTCAGGGCTGGCCAGTGGACTATTCCCTGGCGGGCGCCCATGCGGTTACGTTGCCACCAGGACCAGGAAGGGTCATCATCGGCCTCCTGGGGTGAGCGGAAGCCCGCCACTGCCAGGCCACGCTGGAAGGCCCTGACGGCAATCCTGCACATGCCCAAGCGGCTAATGCGAGCCAAGTCTTTGAGTTCATCGGAAGCGCCTTCCTCCACATCCGGGATCCCGCCTCGGTTACGAGCGTAATCAGCAAGGGTTTTGATGGAATAGCGGCGCGTTTCCATCACGCGCAGGTGACCCTTGATAGCAGCACGGGCCACATCGGTGAGCACCTGGACATCAGCGTCACCGTGTTCGATGCGGTGTTCGATGTTCATGCAGATGTCCCCCTCCCGGAGTAGTTGTTGGATGTCAGTACTGCATGGCGGGCTAACGTGACGGCATCGAGCGCGGCCACACAGCCGTCCTCAATAGCGGGAGCCCATCCCCACCCGCCGGCGGTACCGATCTTGCGTTTCACCGCCAGGGCCGCTGCACGGTCCAGGCCCGGCTGGGCACCATGGGTGAAGTCCCGGTCATGAATGGCCCGCAGGAAGCCCGCGTGGGCCGCGAGCGCCTCATCCACGGTGGCGAGGCTCACCTGGCGCTTGGGAACTCCTGCTGCTATGAGGGCGTTGCGGAAGTCTGATGCTCCCGCTCGGCCGTCAACAAGAATCTTCTTGCCGCCACTCCACCGGTGCCTAACAGAGAGCCATTCGATGAGTTGCGTGGTACCCACGTCCGTTTTTGCTACGCCGAGGCATTCCACGTGATCGGCGCGACCATCGGTGGGACGTACCGCTGCGGCCACTGCCACACGTTCTCCGTCCGTGGAGAACTTCACTCCCCACGCGATGCCGCCCTCGCTGGGAGCCTCCTTGGCGTCCAGGGCCAAGCGATCCCAATCTGCCCGGGCGATGACTTGCCAGTAACGCACACCGTCCGTGTCCCACACGCCCAGGGCTTCCCTGCGCCACGAGGCATCAGACTTGAGATTCTTGCGGACCCGGAGAATGGAGGTTCGCGGGGTCCTGCGCGGGTAGGACGGGTTCGCGATAGCGATTTGCTCCCAATCCATGAGATCAGGCCCATCCGGTTGTCCCACGTCAGGGTCCGCCGAGCACTCCACGTAGACGGCATCACCCGTGATGTGAACACTGCGCGTATTCGGCTTTGTTGTCAGTGCATCCCCGCGCCGGGCCGCAAACTCTTCGCCGGGATCCTCCGGCCTTGGCGGGGTGCCCATGAAGAACAACAGGGCGCCGTGGGGCATTGTTGCCTGGTTGGCGGTGGGAACCATGGCCTCCAGGGTGGTTTCCCGCAGGATTTGACACTCGTCAAACACCACCATGTCCACCGCGTCAAATCCACGCCCAAAACCACGTCCGCGAGCGCCGAACATGATCCTGGAGCCGTTCCGGAACCGGATTTCCGACGCTCCGTTTTGGGAGAAGATTCCGCCAGAGCGTCCTAACGCTAGATACTTGCTGACTCCTGGACGCGTTGCTGCGCCCGAGAGGTTCCGGAAGGCGTTATCTGCGGTGCGGCCATGGTGGGCAGTCCACAAGATGGTGAGATTGGGGTACAGCGTGGCCAGGGCTAAGCAGATTCTTCCGGTGAGGAATGATTTGGCTACTTGGCGAGGAATGGACATCGTGACGCCGCCCACGGAGGCGGCAAACGTTCCGTCAGCGCGCAGGGCCAGGGCCACTTCACCCAAGCCTGCTTGCCACGTGTCAAACTGATCTCCAAATTGGTGGCACCGGGCCTCAACGCGTGGCCAAAGGGTTCCCGTGATGCCCTCGGGAATGACAACGTGACGGGCCACCTCGGACAGACGCCGCAGGTCAGGTTCACACGGCGATGCCTGAGAACGTGAGGTCCGCAACGTCATTGGAGTTCCCCTCGATTCCTTCCTCGTTGTTGTCAATCGCCTCGATCTCGCGCAGCAACTCCCGGAACTCTTTGGACAGGGCCGCCACTTTGTCTGCTGGACAGTTGTCAAACACGCTGTAGAGCCGATTCCGCAAGTAGGTGAGGTAATCCCTGCGAGTACCGTCAGTGTTTCTCGGAGCCGAATACTTGGTGCCGTCCGTGGTGGATGTGCCGGTAGCCGCAGTGATGGGTACTACGTCAGCGATGGGCCGGGGAACCCTCCCGCGCTTGGCCTGGTCCTTACATTCATCACGGCAGTACTTGCGTGGCCGTCCCGTGGCTGCCTGTTGAGGCATGGGGCCACCACAGTGGGCACAACGTCTGATGGGTGATCGCAAAGCCCTCAGTCCTTTCCGAAACGTGCCCTAAACGCGCCCCAAACCCCACGGTCTCGGATCAGGATCGCGCAATGCCCGGGGGTGCTTGGAGGAAACCGATCCGGGCCAACCCCCACCCCGGTGTGCCTGCCAGGGGAGAGGCTGCGTGTTGATGCGTGGCCGTCTGCGAGCCGTTGCCGTGGCCACCACAGGTTACCCGTCATGGTGCTGGCCACCAGGGGACTACCAGGCTCTCGATGTGGGGAAGTCCACCAGTGGAGCGATGGCTGGCTTAGCTTTAGTGGATTCACGTGCCGTGTTGCACTGGCGGCAGATCACCCGCAAGTTCTCCACCGAATCATCTGGGATTCCGTCCGTGAACCGAGGTTGCACCACGTGATCGGTTTCCGCTGACTCCGGCCTGCCTGGTGTGACGTAATCCAGTTCACGGCCACAATGGTGATGGACGGTGCCATGGTCAAATCCAGGACAATGCGTGAGACCCTCGGCCTGGGCCCGGCGCAGCACCGTTGAACGATTCCGTAAGTAACGCGTTGAGCCTGTTCGAGATGACACCATTGCGCTCGCTCACCTCACACGTAGTTCCTCATCGAAAGATTGTGCGCGCCGTTACTCGGCAGTAAGAGAAGTGATGGGTTGTGGCTGCGTCATCCTCAGTGCGTACCGTGAGATTCATTATGGTCCTGCTTCTGGGCGCAACTCTCCCGCCCCAAGGGTCGCACACGTCACGCGAGAAAGCAAGCACCTCACGCAACACGCCGCGTCACATCATCAGCCAGGTACAGGTTCCGGGTCACCCCGGCCTGGTTGGCCACCTGCGTCCGCGCCACCGCGAGGGTGCCACGCGCCACCCGGTCACGGATAGCCGAAGGGGTGACACCCGCCAACACTGCAGCCTGCTGCGTGGTGACGTACTGCCTGGCCACAGGTGCCGCCTCCGTCCCCTTCACCCCGGCACCACGGTCGGAGCGGATGATGGCCACCAGGCGGTCCCACTCCAACTCGGTGAAGGAGCGGTGGCAGTGGGTACACGCCACGGTTCTGGGTTGCCCGTACTCGCTGGGCGGGTAGATGCGCAAGGCACCCGGCCTGTCACACGTGGGGCAGGGGACCTGAGGAATATCCCGGGCGGCCTGGGCATCAGTGTGGAACGGCCACCGGAGCCTGATGGAACGGGTGGACGCCACCAACTCGTCGAGCATGTCACCCACCCAGGCCTGCTGAGCGAGGAACCCCACCACGGAAGGATGAAGCAGCCAGGTGACCACGTGCTCACCGGCCCGCTCTCGCTCCACCGAGAACGGATCCGGCAACGCCTCCGGCCGAGGGTTGTCCTCCAGGACGCACCGCGCCCACGAGGTCAGCAGGTTGTCCAGGTCCATGGCGGCCATGGTGGCTGGAGCCACCGGAATCCGTTCCCCGTCATCGGACCCGTGACGATGATCCGAGTCATAATCCACACCGGACGGCCCAGCGCCCTCCCGAGCCTCATCAGCCGAGTGCGCCAACTGGAACCACGCCAAGTGCAAGCTGAAATCCAAGCGCGAGACGCACGGCTCACAGATCACCCTGGCAGGATTCTCCACTCGGCGAGGAAGGCACCCAGCACACTCGTCGAACATGCAGGCGGTCACGTGCTGAGAGCGCACCACACAGCCCCGCGCACAGGTCACTGAACAACTCATTGACGGTAATCCTTCCGATTCCTATCCCACCGGTGTGGAATACTGAGGCCACCTTCCTCCTCAACAACGGTGGAATGAACAAGGGTGAGAATCCCCCGCGAGGTGTTGCAGCACCATCAGAGCGGGGGATTTTCGTTTTGCTTAGTTGCCATGGAGCTTCTCGTGACGCCGAGCCCGAAGGCGAGCAGTACCGC
The DNA here is from genome assembly GCA_031256435.1 of Cellulomonadaceae bacterium. Taxonomy (GTDB): domain Bacteria; phylum Actinomycetota; class Actinomycetes; order Actinomycetales; family Cellulomonadaceae; genus Xylanimonas. The sequence continues at coordinate 21,049 of JAIRQO010000053.1, read as the reverse complement.
ACGGTCCGCACGGATACTCCGTGCCACCTGCGTGCTTCTTGCACCACGCCACCGGTTCTGGACTACACGGCTGACCTTCACGGCACAGACCATCAGTCACACACTGGCGGCCTGACGAGGGAGCCTGAGGTGCCCCTGGAGGCAAAGCCGGGGCCTCGCGCCCAGGCCGCTCATCACTCCGCCGCTCGTCGCTCTGACCCTCATCTCCCTGGCTGCTCGCTCCACTCTCTGGGACCCGCTCTGCCTCTCCCTCTCTACTCCCTCCCTCTTTCTGGCTGTAGAGCCGGAAATGAGATAAGGAATCACTGAACCGTTCATCCGAGTCTGCGCATGCTTCGCAAGCCGAGGGAGCAGGGATGAACGTGCGCGCGGCTTTACTGACAGCCACGGGTTGGTCATCGTCCCACTGGGTGAAGTGGAAGTATTCCCGCTCCATCTCGATGTAGAGGTGGATCACGTCTCGCTCGGCGAGGGCCAGCAAGTGGTCCTCGATTACGTCAACAGTGATCTCATCATCCATCGGATAGATCTCAGCTTTGATGAGCTGCGGTATCGTTCGCTCCCGCCCGTAGGCGTCGGCGTACGAGTGCAGACCCAGACAGGTCAACCGTTCGAGTGGTTTCAGGGCGAGGAAATCGTCCCGAGTCCAGAGGTAGGGTTGCAACACTCTCTGGGCAGTAATCACCTCATGGTGCTCCTGACATTAAAGGCAGGCGCCTGCTCTCGAATTCCTTCTCGCTCGATCCGGAGAGCGGTTCGCCTGCTGCGGTAGACATCCACCTGCACAACCTGAGCCCTGGAGAACCATGCAGCGTTGCGACGATGGTAGGCCCACCGCTTGAATGGGGCCCACGAGACACCGATGTACAATAGTTGTTCCTGTTCTCCATAGAACCTATAGACAGATGTTTCGTGGGGTGCCACCAGCGCGTGGGGCGTGGGAGCCTCGGCCGGGAACGGTGCTAACAGCGAGTAGCTTCGCACCGCGCCCTCTACCGGGCTCCGCCATTCAATCCAGTCCCATCACGGGATCACCTCCTCATCAACGGCGTCCTGGGTGTCTGCGGCGGCCTCGTCCAGGCCTTCGCTGACGGATTCGCCAGCGCTGTGGTTCAGGCCCGTTTCAGTGCTTTGGCCCTGGTCCACGCCCGTGCCCGCCAGCCAGTCGGCTTCAACATCAGCGGCCTGGTAACCCCAGGAGATCAACCGCTCCACGTGCAGGCGGCCGGCAGACTCCCATTGCAGGGTTTCGCGATGGTGGGCGTAGCAAGTCAGTGGGGTGCGCCAGAAATCGCGCGGCAGAGACTTCTCACCAATAGCCAGCGCAAACCCCAGCAGTATCCGCTCCTGAGCCACCTTGGAGGCTCCGGTGTGCAGGTACACGTCTCGTTTGCTGAGGGGCAGTAACTCGTCGAGGATCTGCAGTGTGGCGTACTGGTGAACCAGATCCGGGAAGCGGCCAATCATGGTAGCCGCATGGAGAATGGCCTCCTTGGGCGGAGCCGCCAGGAGGCCCACACAAAACTTTCGGCGCACCACCTCGGCTACATCCGAAGCCTTGTTGTTCTCACGTACCTTTTTGACGTCGGCCTTGGCCTGCTCGTCATTGTCAGCGGCTTTTTTCGACGACGATCCTGCGGACGGCCAGCGGTCATGGTGACCATACTTCTGGGGATCCACGCAATAGTGAGTGACGCTCAGAGTCAGTGGCTTGATCCACGGTAGTACCGCGAGCTTCACGGCTCGACCCTCACACGTAGCGTGCTCCTCAATGCTGATTCCTGGCGGTTCATCCCCACCGGTGACGGGACTCGCGGTCAATCCGAATAGCGGAAAGTCGCGACACTCCGGGTTGACGGCGTAGCCGAGCGCTTCATACTCGGTGATGCCTTCCTGCTCGATGCGCCTGCACTCCTGGTCCAGGCGTGACTCCTGGAGGATGTACTCCACCTGATCTGGACGCTCGGCAATGTCCTCGGCGATTTCGGCCGCAATCTTCTCATCACCGTCAGCAATGTCCGTGATCGCTGCCGCTGTGACAAGATCCATGGTGGCCACCGCCTCACGCACCTCAGAGGTGGCCTTAGTGGCCAGCGCTGCGGCAGCCTTCACTTCCTCCCTAGTACGGCCCGTGCGCTTCACCACCTGGGCGGCTGTCAGGGTCTTGGACAGTTGGAACAGTGCCTCTGCCGTGTCCGGAGTGGACACGGCTTCACGGTGGCGATTGACCTCCAACTGCTCCACAATCCGGTCCGCGTCATCGCCAATGTCCTCAGTGAACACCACTGGCACGGACTCCACGCCCACGGCCCGGGCCGCCAGAACGCGGCGCTGGCCATCCACCACCACCATGTATCCCATGACGTCACGGCGCACAATCACCGGCACGCGGACACCGCGCTCCTTGATGGACGCCTTGAACGCATCCGAGAGATCCACGGTGCGGCGGACGTTCTCACCCACCACCAAGTTGTACACCAGCACGCGTACCGGCGGCGCTTCCACCACGTAGTCCGGTTCAATGTTCTGTTTCTTCATTCGTCTTGCTTTCTTTCCTCGGAGGGGATTGCTCCAGCGCACAAGAACGCGCGAGAGCGCTGGTTGGATGGTTGATGGCGTGGGGCCTACTCCTTGTAGGGCGTCCACGGCGGATTGGTGGCACTCCACAGGTCTTGGGTTTGAGCGCGGTCCTTACACCGCCGGCACGCCGCCGGCTTGACCATGAGGTTGCGGTGCCACCCCACCAGGTGGTCACCAGCACACGCCGAACACGGCGGACGTAACCCATGCTCCTCACACGGCTCCCGGGCGGCACGCTCAGCATCTTTAGCACGCACCGTGGCCACCGCCTGCGCAAAGTCCTCAGCAATCTTCACCTGAGCCGAGCGACTCCTGCGCACCGGCCTCGAATACCTCGTCTGCCGAGTCACGTCACACCCCCAAGCCCACTCGCGACTGGCGCCGGGAACCGTAGGCACTCATGCAAACTTCACCCACCCGTCAATCTCAGCGCCGAGGTCACGTTGAATCTCCAGCATGGTCTCGCGCGTGACGAGTGCGACGTTGAGGTAAGGGAAGAACCGTGCGAGCGCCGCGCGCGTGGCCTGGTGCTTTCCGTTCTGCCATCCCTTGATCTCCACCCACTCGGTGCCGCCATCGAGTTTGAGGATCAGGAAATCAGGACGGTAAGCACTCAAGGTGTAGGTGCGCCCGTTCGCCTCATATTCCACCGGTTCTGGGAAGGCGAGCTTGGTGGTGTTGCGCACAATCTCCACCACGCCGCCCACGTTGTTGGCGATGAGGTGACGGATGTAGAGCCAATAGTTGTACTCATACATCGAGTCAAACGAGATCCACGAACCAGCCCGCGGCCACTCACAGCGGATCTTCCGCGAGAACCGGCCTGAACGCCGCACCGTAGTCAGTGCGCGATCCTGATCATGCCTCAAGGGAACCTCCAAAAGTGTGCTCACTCGTCTGCCTCCTCATAGGTGGCAGCGAAGATGTCTGGCTTGCACGGGTAGAACTCGCCCTGGAGGCCCTTGATGATCCAGTCGCCCTGCTGAGCGTGCATGGTGCCTTCGAGCGTGCGGACGCTGATGTAGATTCCGCAGGGGTCGTCGGTGACGACTACGGGATCGCCGATATTCATGAAGCCACAATGGCCGCGCGCCCAGCGAGCGATCCACTGAGCGGTGGTGAGGTCGCCATCCCAGCGCATCGCTTCGATGATGACGGGTCGTTTACGAAACTTTCGGGGTTTATTCATCAGAGTATCCTTCGAGTTTGTACGTGGCTCCACCCACCGTGGCGGACACCGCCACAGGCTCGTTGGGGTAGAGCGTGGCCAGCGCGAACATGAACTCCTCCACGTTTCGCATGAGTGTGAATCCGACCGTGCTCTCTTTGATCATTGGTCCCATTGATGGCCTCCTTTCTGAACGTGTTCTAACTCACATCGCTGCTGGTTGTGCACGGATTTAGAACGAGGTACAATAGAGTATGTCAGGGCGGAGATACCGTCAGACAGTAGGAAAAGGGGAAACCCCATGGAGAACCTGGTCATCATCACCAGCGCCTTCGCGGCGGTTGCCACCGGCCTCCTGGCCATCACCAAGATGGTGGAAAGCATCCGGAGGATGCGCCAGAACCGGTAGGGAACACTCCCGGCTCGTTGTGCAACAATCACTTCGAGCCGGGAGCCCCCTTCCCACCCTAACCCACGGAAAGATGACATCATGAGAGAGTCCATCATTGCCCTCATCGTCGCGGCGGTTGCCATCGTGCTGTACCGCACGTCTGACGCACCCACCTGGCTCACCACCACGCTCATGGTGACCGCCGTGTTCGCCTGCATCACGTCAGGGGCGCGCAACATCCTGGAGATCATCGCCATTACACGCGACTGGCGCCGGGAACCGTAGGCACTCATTTCGCACCCTCGGCTATCAGAAGGTCCGCGTGGCGAGTGCGCAATACTGAGGCGTACTGTTCCATCGCCCGGACTTGCGCATCAAGCAGCTTGTCGTCGACTTGCGAAAGCCTCATCTTGGCTCTGCCGATTTTTTCCCACAGGCCGCAGTGTTCAATGCTAATTCTCTCGGCAGCGATCTTATTTTCACTGGGCATGTGATTACTCCTTCCCGTCAACAAATCCGTTGAGTTTTTGCATGATGCGGTTGATGCCGGCTGTCGAGAAGCGGTACGTGTCTGGGAAGGCCCCACAACCATCCCTCACGATGAGAATGTCGAGTGGGTTGACGAGTTCTACGCATTCGAGAAATGCGCGCAGTTCTTCCTCGCCATAGCAACGTCTGTGGTTACTCACGCGTTTACCTCCTGCTTGGAAGTTGGCGAGGTGCGCGCGGGCAGGCCGCTGATCACGATGTTTTTGGCAACGATGGAACACCGGCCAACTTCTTCGTTGGTGATGATGCGCCCTACCAGGTGCCTATACTCGCGTTTGATGTAGCCGAGGGTGACGTGTGGCCGATAGGCGGGGTGCGTGTCAATGTGCGGCAGTGTGGACAGTTCTGCGTTGTACCTGTGCAGGACTTGCAGATCGGCACCCTTCAGGGCGAGCACCGCCACCGCATAGTCGTCACTGTTGCCGAACCATTCCAGGCCAAACGAGCCAAACACGGTGTGCGAGCATTCCGGGCTATCTAGGTTCAAAACATCTTCACGAGAAACAAGTTCAGGAATGAGGCCGTATTTGATGGTGACGTGCTTCTGGACAGGTATCCCGTAGTCCTTCGGATTGTCCGGATCGATGTAGGCCCAGTCCGCAGGAATTTCTGGGATGCCCTGGACCTCAACGTTCAGCATCACACAGCCGTAGTCTTTGCCTTGGAATGTCATGGCCGCCACCTCCCGCCTCGGGAATCGGTCCACCAGGCTGCTGTGATGAGCAGCCCCAGGACCGTCAGGGTGATCAATGGTTCAATCATGCGGCTTCTCCTTGGTCAGGGGTGTGGGGTGAATGGCCTGCGTCCCAGTGGAGGCGGCCGTTGTGGACACTGCGCACAGCGGTAGCGTCCAGGAGGGCGTGAATGCCCGGGCTCGGGCGCCCATACCGGGACGGATGCCGGGACATCGAGCCCGCCAGCAGCACGGGATCCACCAACGGCGGCTCGTGGCCGGACTGCGTGGGGTGGTAGTAGCGGGTGCCCAGGGAAGCGTCTGCGTCATCGGTGGACGCCCGTAGGCGGAATGGCAGAACGTTTGACTTTGCTGTTGCTGTGTGGGTCATGTGGTCCTCGCTTTCTCCGCTTTCGCCATGTGAATAGAACGCGAACGTGGTGTCCACGATTTGAGCGGGTCCTTTCTGATCTCCTCCGCGGTGGGCGGAAGGTTCAACGGGGTACGGCCACGCATGGACATGCGAATGATGGTGTCCAGGTCCTCGTCCGTGAAGCGGATCGCGTTGCCGAACTTGCGGCGCGGCCACCCCTTCCTCCGCGCGAGATCGAGGATTCTTTCCGGCGACTGCCCAAACAGGTCGCCCAGCTCTTTCGGCGTATGCAACGTGGCACTCATCTGGCTGCTCACTACGCCACCTCCTCGCGGCGCGGCTGATTCTGCCGCGTCAGGCCCACCTTGTATTCCACGGCATCAATCCGGAGAATGGCGGCCTCGATCCGGAGCCGCAGGTCATTGTTGAAATGGGCCATGGCGTCCAGGCGGATCTTGTCAGCGCGGCACTGCTCCTCCACGTCGAGCATTCGCGAGTACATATCGTTCACGCGTGGATCTGGGATCCAGCGAGTGTTGTCCCCCACGTTGTAGGCATCAACGTCAACGGGCACGGGCTTGCCCGCGGGTCCTCTTGTCAGGGCCAGTGCCCGATGCAGAGCGCCTAAGCGGGCACGGGAACGCCGGGCGGACCACCCCAGCGCGATGCTCGTGATGATCATGCCCGCGGTCAGACCAATGATGGCCATCAGGTAGACGTTCATGCTCCGTGCCTCCCTCGGCGGGTGGGCACCAGGCCCAAGGCTAGGAACGCCCAGAACTCCGTGGCCAGGCTGATGGTCCCGTAATGCCGGGCTCTTTTCTGTGTCACACCCATCAGGTATGCTTCCTTTCGAGAAGCGCCGTCCCCTATTCATTCGCGTGGTGGGGGCGGCGCGGTTTTCTGTTTACTGAGCGATTTGGCTCTTGAGATAGTCGGTCACCCTGCGGCTCACGTCTGCTGGTGTCTGATTCGTGGAATTGACACGGGAGTGGGTGTACGCACCACCGAGGTGTCGCGGCCGGTACGGGCGTTCGTCGGATGGGGTGACGCAGCGGCATTGGTGGCAAGGAGCCGCCGCGTCACCCTCCGTGGCTCGCGGTGTCGATGACAAAACCTCACCGCGATCCTCTCCCGGGATCTGTTCCCCGTCCGCTGCGGATACCCGCACAGCGGTTCCCTCACCGGCGCGCGTTCCCTCACGCGCCGGCCGATCACCAGGAGAAGAATCCATAGCGGGATCAGCGGAGCGGGGAGTGACTGAGCCCGCCCCGCCGATCCCTACCTGCACCTGAGGATGAGTGACAGAACTCGCGGCGCCAACCTCGCCGCACTCACCACCAGGCCATGACACCTCAATCTCAATCTTGATAGCGCCACCGTCCCCTGCCAGTGGAGTCTCACCGGCAGGGGAGCAGGCGGCTTCCTCTACTGTGCGGGCACAGCCAGAAGCCCCCAAGGCTTCAGGCACACACTGAGAGGAATCTTTCTGATGACCAGTACCCCCGTTGCTACCATCCGAGTTGATGACGTCATCGTCCCGTTGAACGATGTAGCCTTTACGCTCGGCACATTCCACAATCTTGAGAAGGCACTTCACGAGGTCATCGGGACCGGAAAATCGAGGACCGTATTTGTCAACGATTCCGAGTTCCGCGCCTTTGTGATCCAACCGGGCACCAGGCTGTCCTTGTGGTGTGACGAATCCGTGCAAAATGAGGTTTACCAGGAAATTCAGCGATGGAAATTCTGGGACATCAATGCTGAGGAGTGACAGGTCCTTCATGAGCGCCTGGGCCTTCGCGCACCACTGGCACGGCCTCCACGTCCCGTATTGCATGTGGGGAAACCAACTGTCGTACGTGTTTGCCATTAGTGTGTGACCTCCTCGTGAGCGCGGGCGATGGCCAAGCGCTCGATGATGGCGGCCTCAATGGAATCAATCGATTCGAGGACGCCGCGACGAATGGACCGGATGAACCAACGGTCACCTTCGGTCATGCCCAGAGCCAGGCACGAGTCCGCCCACCGGTCCATATCGCGGTACAGCGAACCACCCTCGGCGATTCGTCTCAGACGCTCCCAAAGCATCTCGAGTTCGTCATCAAGGACCTGAGCCCGCGTTTGCTGATCGATGCTCATGCTGCCACCGCCTTGGTAGGGGAGGGGCGGCGCTGTCCGCGAGCGCCGGCGGGTGTGTGTCTGCGGATCTGCGTGGGTGACGTGGCCGGCTTCGCGGCACAATCCTCGACGACGTACGTGATGGCATCGAGGGGGACGCCGAGACGGAAAGCGATGGCTTTGGACACGGCCGGTGACGGTTGCTTCCGCCCAGCCTCCACATTTGTCAGGTATCCGGCCGAGATATCGCACTCCACCGCGAAGGCGCCGTGTTTAATTCCGACGGCTTCCCGGAGTGCGCGCACTGTGGCGCCGTTGATCTTCCTGATTGGCATGGGAAGCATTATAGGCAACTTCAGGCAACTATGTCAAGCAACTTCAGGCAACTATGCAAACCCGTGCGCTACCTGGGGCAATGGTAGAGAACTACATCAGTGGTTTTCTGGCATTCGACACCAACACTCCACGGCGTGCCAATTTTGTTTCCTAGTGTTTTCCGTCACACTTGCCACCGTGACTACGCGATCCCTCGGCCAGAGCATCCGCGCTGCGCGAGAGCGCGCCGGATTGACCCAGCAGGAACTAGCAACAAGAGTAGGAGTTGGCGGGCGCACGGTGGGAAACTGGGAGCGCGGCGAGACGGTCCCGCGCAACCGCCTGACAACGCTCCAGGACCTCCTCGGTCCCCTCGATTCCACCCCCGCGAGCGCCAACGCAACGCGCCACGTCACCACCACCCCGCGCGCCATTGACTCGGATGAACCCTCCCTGCGCGGCGCCTCGGATGCCGAACTCCTCGCCGAAGTAGCCCGCCGCTTCAACCGCCCCGCCATCGTCGAAGCACCCCACCCCGCCAGCGCCGCGCGAGCAGAGCCTGCTGGTGGCGGGCCGTGGCATAGTAGAGATGCGCGCCAGGTGGCGCACGCAGAGGAGGTGAAGCGCGATGTCGTTTCCGGTTGAGTTGACATCGGTGCTCTCGGGTGCCTCGATATCACAGTTGCATCGGTGGAGATCAACGGGCTTGCTCGTGCCTGAAGTGCGTCCCTTTAGGCCACCGCTGTACTCGTTTCGTGACGTTGTGGCACTGCGTTCTGTAGTCCGATTGCGGAAGCACACCTCCCTGCAGAAGATCCGCCAGGCATTGTACGCACTCCCGGAGTTCGATCTCACAGACCATCCGTCGCAGTATCAACTTGCCACGGATGGCGCCTCTGTAGCGGTCTGGACCGATGACGGCTTCCTTGATCTGATCAAGAATAAGGGTGCCACTGAACTCTTCACGCTCGCGGACATTTACCGTCCATTCCAAACGCGCGGTGGCACCCCGGTGGCGGACTTCCGAAAGCCTCGCCCACATCTCCAGGTTGATGCCGGGCGTCAGGGTGGATGGCCCACCATCGAAGGAACCCGGATCACCTATGACACGGTGGCGTGGGCTATTGACGGTGACTCCGTGACCGTGGAAAACGTCTCGCGGTTTTATCCGAAGGTCACGCCGGCGGCCGCGATGGATGCGGTCAGTTTCGCACAGGACGTTGATTCACGGAGGCAAAACCGTCAGCAGGTTGCCGCGTGAAGTTCCTCATCGATGAGAACGTGAACCACCAGGTGGCCTCGATCCTCAACGGGATATTCGCCAATCATGCCTTTGTCCATGTGGCCGATGTGGGTTGGGATGGCTTGAAGGATATTGAGTTGTTTCCCGCGGCGGCAGAACAGGGTTTCACCGGAGTCATCACGTGCGATAAGAGGCAACTCAGCAATCGTATGGACAAGCACACCAAGGACAGCACGGTGTTGATCACCTTCATGCTGTTCCTCGTCATCCTCTCCAACGCCATTGGGGCCTCGGGGATCCACGCGTGGATTCGCGGCGCCCTGGCTGTCATCGCCGGTGGCACCTTAGCGGCCAGCATTACCCGCGTTCGTCACGCCACCACCAACCAAGAAGAGGAGCCCCATCACGACTGACCAGCAACTCGCAGAACTCGTAGAACTGCACCAGGCGCTCCAGGCCGCGTAGGCCGTGGCCGCCGAGGCCAAGAACACGCGTGACGACGCTATCTGCGCCGCCATCGGTTCCGGTGTGCCCACCAACGCTGTAGCGCGAGCGCTGGGTATGTCCTGGCCCGGCATCCAGAAGATCGCCAAGGGCTAGGCCGCGAGCGCCAAAGGGCGCTGATTGCCAACACTCGGGCCTCACTTGATTTGGTGGGGCACGATGAGGAAAGATAGAGTACCCAAAATGACAGCGCACCCTGAACATGAGGAAGGACGGGACAATGGCCACGACAACCAAGACACAACGTCCATCGACGCCCACCCCGTGGAGGACATTCTCGGGATCCATGCAGCCTCTTCCGACGATCACAACGTGGATTCTGGAACCGGATCAGCAGATGGCGCTGACAGCATTGAATCTCGAAAGGACACGGCCCCGTCCATTGCGCCGGTCGCGACGCACGGCAGCCAGTTTGACAGCAATGAACTCGCGCTAAGCTAGCGGGAGGAGTTCCTCGCACAGGTGCTTGAGCAGCGCTTCGCTGGTCAAGTAAGCGTTCTGCTCGCGGAAGCGGTTGAGACGTCGGGCCCGATTCCCTCCAGCAGCGAGTTGTACAAGTACAGCCCGGAACACCAAGAGCGCATCCTGCGAGCCTACGAGGCAGGGACATCAGACGAATCCGCCAGGCGAGATCAGATTGTTTCCACACAAAGCGAACTTGCAAAGAAATCTCTTTGGGTAACACCAGCGATCTGGGGCGGCGCAGCAGTTTGTTCTCTCGTTGCGCAAGGTGCGTTGGACAGCACTCCGCTCGCGGTGGCTTTCATCGCAGCGCCCGTTATTCGCGCAGTCGGGGCATGGGCAACGTCGTACACCCTCGGCCAAAAAGCCTCAGGAGGCGACGAATAGCGAATGTCCTAGCCGTCGCCTCAGTGGCCACCCAGAGCGGCGTCCAGGGCTTCGCGGATGCGACGCTGGGCGTCGGGCATGATGTGACCGTACCGGTTGACGGTGGTGGTGATGGATTCGTGGCCCAGGTGGGCTTGGACGTAGTTGATGGGCACCCCGTCCCCCAGGAGCCACGAGGCGCACGTGTGCCGAGCATCGTGAATGCGGATCCGCTTTCCCAGTGGAGGGTTCAGTGGTGCCATGGTTGTGCCGGCAGGCTCCCCGTTGGCTCGTTTCACCGCCGGCGCCCACACGCCCTTCCAGAAAGTGGTGTGGTTGATGCGGTTACCTGCCTTGTTCCGGAAGACATACTCACCGGACGATTGCCCTTCAACGAGGGGCCGCAGTGCCTCGATTACTGCGGACGAGACGGCCAGGGTGCGGCGGCCGCGACGAGTTTTCGGTGCCCCCTCGCCCGTGGAGCGTTTGACGGCACGAATCACGTGGATGGTCCCCGTGGCCACGTCCACTTCCGAGCATCGCAGCGCGGTGATCTCTCCCCAACGCATCCCGGTCCCAAACAAGGCTGTCACCAGCGGCTGCCAATACGGATCGAAGCAGACGAGGAACCTGGCGAACTCGGAGTGCGTGAGGATGGTCATCGGCTCTTCAACAGTACGCGGCAGCCTGGTACGTCGGCACGGGTTCGAGGAGATCAACTCGGACTCCACCGCGTGGTTGAACACCCCGGATACGAACCCATGTTTGTTCGCAATCGTCTTGCCCGAGGATCCATGCCGCTCCTGAGTGCGCACCCATGCGGCAATGTCATCACGCACCACCGCGTCTAGCGGCATCGGGGCCAGGAGCCCCAGATCGTCGGACACGAACCGGCGATAGTCCCTGATGGTGTCCTCCTGGACACCCGAGAGCGTATCAATGTGCTTGTTCGCCCAGGACTCCACCGTGTGAATGTCCCGGCCTGCGTTTGCACGAGCAGCCAGCACTTTGATGGCGTGTGCACCTCCGAGCTGATCGACGAGCCGAGCAAACACCTCGGCGCCGTCGAAGTCATCGAACGTCCGGGTCTGCTGCGGGGCTTCACGTCCGCCATCGCGCCAGCGCACGCGCCAGGTCTTCTTTCCGGACTTCGAGACGCGCATTTGAGGCTTCGGCATCGCTGTAGGATACAGCCCGTGTGACCCAGGGTGTGACCAGATGGACAAAAATGAAAGCCCCCGGCCTGTTTTCGCAGGTCAGGGGCTTACAATCTTGTACCCCGTACGGGATTTGAACCCGTGTTACCGGCGTGAGAGGCCGGCGTCCTAGGCCGCTAGACGAACGGGGCTAGCGATGGTGGCTGCTGGGGAGGGAATCTCTCCACCAACCACGGACTGCGCTGGGCTACCAGGACTCGAACCTAGACTAAATGAACCAGAATCACTCGTGCTGCCAATTACACCATAGCCCATGGTGTGAGTTGACCCTCCAAGGATTCCGCCTAGTCCAGGCGATCCCCAGTAGGCCAACAGCGGAATACATTACCCTACAAACCGTGATTGACCAAAACGTAAAGTCACAATGTCAGACAGATTGCGTCACGCGCATCCGCTAGCCAGCGCAAACACCCACCGTGAATCAGCGCCCGCACCCCCGCCCACCAGCGAAAACGCCCACCTTTCCAGCATACGGATCTACCGCTTAACCAGCATACGGATCCACCGCTAACCAGCAGACGGATCTACCCACTGGCCTTGCTCGCGCTCGGTCCACAACTCGTCCCGCGCACGGGTTTTGGCGTCCATGCGCTCGGAGTATTCCTCGCGCTTCTCAGTACGAGTTTTTCGGCCACCCGGATCCAAACGCAAATCTTGCCCACGGTGACCCAGCAACTCGGGCCCGGTCATCATGGTGGGTTCCCAATCAAACACCACGGCGTTCTTGGGGTCACCAATGCGCACTTCATTGCCCGCCACAGCGCCTACGCGGTACAACTCGTCCTCGATGCCAATCTTGGCCAGACGGTCCGCCAGGTAGCCCACGGCCTCGTCATTATTGAAGTCTGTTTGCTTGACCCAGCGCTCGGGTTTACGCCCCCGCACCTCGTAAAACACCGCCCCGGTGGAGGCGTCCTTACGCGGTTCCACGGTGAAGTCCTTCTGGTCCACGGCGCGCGGACGCAGCACAATCCGGGCAGGCTCGGGTTCTGGCGCAGCGGCGCGGGCTTCAGCAACCAACTTGCCCAAGGCGAAGGTCAGCGGCCTCAATCCCTCGTGACTCACGGCGGAAATCTCAAAGACCGCTAGTCCGCGGGCCTCCAATGACTCACGCACAAAGTCAGCCAACTCGCGCGCCTCGGGCACGTCAATCTTGTTGAGCACCACCAGGCGAGGCCGCTCCATCAGCGGAACCGTGCCCCCGGCAATCCCCACACCGGCAGTCCCCACACTGGCAATCCCCCCAGCAACCCCACCGTCAGCAATCCCCACTTCGCCAGCCTCCACACCAGCAGCATGGGCAGCCAACTCGGCCTCCAGCGCGTCAAGGTCACTCAGCGGATCGCGCCCGGGTTCTAAGGTGGCGCAGTCCAGCACATGCACAATGACGGCGCACCGCTCAATGTGCCGCAGAAACTCGAGTCCCAGCCCGCGCCCTTCCGATGCTCCAGGAATCAATCCGGGCACATCGGCCACGGTGTACCGCATCTCCCCGGCCTGCACCACGCCCAGGTTTGGCACCAGCGTGGTGAACGGGTATTCGGCAATCTTGGGCCGCGCTGCGGATATGGCCGCAATGAGCGATGATTTCCCTGCGGACGGAAAACCCACCAGAGCCACGTCAGCGATGGTTTTGAGTTCCAGAACAATGTCCGCTTCGTCGCCAGGCTCACCCAACAACGCAAAACCCGGAGCCTTACGCTTCGGCGTGGCTAATGCGGCGTTCCCCAGTCCGCCACGTCCACCGGCGGCCGCTACGTATTCGGCGCCTGCGCCCACCAGGTCAGCAAGGACCTGGCCGGACGGGTCCTTCACCACGGTGCCGTCAGGCACGGTCAACACCAGATCCTCGCCACGGGCGCCGTTGCGCAAATCTCCAGCCCCACCAGCGCCGTTGCCTCCTCGGCGATGCGGCGAGTGGTGGTAGGACAACAGCGTGGTCACGTCCGGGGCCACTACCAGCCGCACGGACCCGCCGTCGCCTCCGTTCCCGCCATCGGGTCCGGCAAGCGGCTTGAACTTTTCACGACGAATCGAGGCAACGCCGTGCCCCCCGTTGCCGCCGGAGGCGTGGAGCACCACGCGGTCCACAAAACTGGCCATGGTTCATCCTTTCACGGAATATTGCGGGGAGATTTGGGTACGACGAAGGGGCGTTCCGCCTGGAACGCCCCACGTCAGCAGAATCCTGCATGCACAGGTGGTTTCCGACCCTTCGCCAGGCTCAGGACAACGCCGCAGCCACTGTGTGGCCAGGCTCAACCACCCGAGGAAAAATCAGGCTACTTCAACGATGTCCACTACGCGGCGGTCGCGGCGCTTGGTGAAGCGAACCGCACCGGCGCGCAGCGCAAACAGGGTGTCATCCCCGCCGCGTCCCACGCCCTCACCGGGGTGGTGGTGCGTGCCGCGCTGACGAATGATGATCTCGCCGGCGTTGACCAACTGGCCGCCATACCGCTTCACACCAAGAGACTTGGCGTTGGAATCGCGACCGTTCCGTGAGGAGCTTGCTCCCTTTTTATGTGCCATGGTGGCTCACCTTCCTTTGTGCGTCTAAGCGGGCAACTCGCGGGTGCAACACCCGCAATCAAGCCCTGAAGTTCTGAAGTTACTTGATGCCGGTGATCTTCACGCGGGTCAGGGACTGACGGTGACCCTGGCGCTTGCGGTAGCCGGTTTTGTTCTTGTACTTGAGGATAGTGATCTTCGGGCCCTTTTCGGCGCGAACAATCTCTGCTGTGACCTTCACCTTCGCGAGCCTCTCAGCGTCAGTGGTCACGGTGTCACCGTCAACCAGCAGCAAAGCAGGAAGTTCAATAGTGTCACCCGGCTGGGCGTCCACCTTGTTCATGACAACGATGTCCCCTTCGGACACCTTTTCCTGACGGCCACCGGCCTTCACGATTGCGTACACCATGGTGTTACTCCTTATACTCCGTATACATTGCGCCGATTCTCACCGACTTGGTCTGCAACGCCCACCCTCGCGAGGGTAGCGTGCGGTGCGTTCGCAAGGCACACATCGATAGCGCACCGGAAGGCACGCCAGCGGTACACGCTAGCACGCCCCAGGCAATCGGCGCTAATTCGTGTGTTCCGTGCCCTGTGCCGTGTCACTGCCTGCGCGGTCATGTCCATCGTTGCCGTTATTCTCTATATCCGACGACGATGGTGCGTTGCCGCCCTCCTGCTCCACGTCAGCCTCAGCCTCGGCGTGAGCGCTGGCTGCGGCAGCGGCAATGGTAGCCAGCGTGGCCTTGACGGCCTCGCGTGCTTCCGTGTTCTCCTCGGGCAGGGTGACCACGGGGGTGTCCGGGGCGTTTCCGTTGCGGCGCGGAGGCTGACCCAGGGTGGGCTCGCTGTGAACAATGAATCCGCGGCCCTTGCACGCCTCGCAGGTCTCGGAGAACGCTTCCACCAAGCCCTGGCCCACACGCTTGCGCGTCATTTGGACCAGACCCAGCGAGGTCACTTCCGCAACCTGATGCTTGGTCCTGTCCCGTCCCAGGCACTCCACCAATCGTCTGAGGACCAGGTCACGGTTGGATTCCAGCACCATGTCAATGAAGTCAATGACAATGATCCCGCCAATGTCCCGTAGCCGCAGTTGCCGCACAATTTCCTCGGCCGCTTCCACGTTGTTCTTGGTGACGGTTTCTTCCAGCGTTCCGCCAGCACCGGTGAACTTCCCGGTGTTCACGTCAATGACGGTCATCGCCTCGGTGCGGTCAATGACCAACGAACCACCAGAGGGGAGCCACACCTTGCGGTCCATGCCCTTGGCCAGTTGCTCGTCCACACGGTACACGCTGAACACATCGGTGTTCTCAGCCCACTTACGCACGCGTTCGCGCAGATCAGGAGCAAGTTCATCCACGTATTCGGATACCTCGGTCCACGCGCCTTCGCCGTCCACAATCAACTCGGCAAAGTCATCATTGAAGATGTCCCTCACCACGCGGATGGCCAGGTCAGGTTCGCCTTGGAGAAGTACAGGGGCATTCGGCTTGCTGGCCACCTTGGACTCAATGGCATTCCACTGTGCCATGAGGCGGTCCACATCCGCCTTGAGTTCCGTCTCGGAGGCACCCTCGGCCGCGGTGCGGACAATGACGCCAGCGGAATCCGGCACCACCTCGCGCAGAATCTTCTTCAGCCGCGTGCGCTCGCTTTCGGGGAGTTTGCGGCTGATTCCTGTCATGCCGCCGCCCGGAACGAGAACCAGGTATCGGCCAGCGAGGGTGATTTGCGCGGTCAGGCGCGCGCCCTTGTGACCAATGGAGTCCTTGGTAACCTGAACCAGCACGGAATCGCCAGGCTTCAGAGCGGTTTCAATACGCCGCGGTTGCCCGGAATCCAGGCCCGCAGCATCCCAATTTACTTCACCGGCATAGAGCACGGCGTTGCGTCCCTTGCCCACGTCCATGAAGGCGGCCTCCATGGAGGGCAACACGTTTTGCACGCGGCCCAAGTACACGTTGCCCACCATGGACAGTTGCGATTGCGCCGAGACGTAATGCTCCACCAGCACGCCGTCCTCCAGGACGGCAATCTGGGTGCGGCCTTCACGCTCGCGCACCACCATGGAGCGCTTCACGGATTCCCGGCGTGCCAGGAACTCGGCTTCGGTGATGATATGGCGGCGTCGGTTGTCACGGCTCTCCCGGCGGCGTTGACGCTTGGCCTCCAAACGCGTGGAGCCCTTCAATGCTGTGGGGACGTCTCCACGAGCGCGCTCAGCGCGCTCGGTCCGTGTTCCCCGGCGGCGCTTGCGGGATTGTCCGGTCTCCGAGGCGGAATCCGGCTCGGCAGCGGCACTAGAGGAACCCGTGGGCGCCTCGTCATCCTCAGAGTCCTCATCCACATCAGACGCCAGGCCGTCTCGGCGCGATCCACGGCGCCCTCGCCCTCCACGGCGACGGCGGCGCGGCCCGCGGTCAATCTCGGTTTCCGTGTCATCCACCCAATCGGTCTCGCTAAACTCCTCGATCTCTACCCCGTCAGCGATGAGTTCGGCTTCGATGTCCTCAATAGCCTTGGCAGCGCCTTTCTCGTCGCGCGTGAGATCCCGCTCCAAATGATGGAGTTCCAGCATCGGCATGGTAACGGCCTCGGCGGGAAGCTCCTCCACCTCGGCATTGTTTCCGGCAGCGTTCGCAGCACTGTTGGCAGCCCGGTTTCCAGCCGCACCCCTGCGTGAAGCAGACCTGCGCGCAGACGGTTTGAGCGTTTCGGTACCCTCGTCCTGACCGTCACGTACCGCTCCGTCCTGGACGTTCCTGTCCTGGAGCTGGCTGCCCGCGTCATCACCCACAGGTCGCGGCGCATCTTCATCCCTGCGAGCCCTGCGGGGGCGCGGCGGAACCTTGGAGAAATCAGGCTGTTGGAACACCAACGCGGTAGCGGCAAGCCTGCGGTGGC
This sequence comes from Cellulomonadaceae bacterium, assembly GCA_031256435.1. Lineage (GTDB taxonomy): Bacteria > Actinomycetota > Actinomycetes > Actinomycetales > Cellulomonadaceae > Xylanimonas. The sequence continues at coordinate 3,663 of JAIRQO010000053.1, read as the reverse complement.
GGACCGTGGGAGTTGACGGCGCGGCGCTCTGCGAGTCAGCGCCCCGTTCGGCACTGGCGTTGCCAGCTGCTCCAGCGTCACCCGCGGGCAACACAATATCGTCGAGCCGAAGGACCGGTTCACTCGGCACGTGATCACCCGCAGGTCCCTGCCCACCCGTGGGCACCTCGCGATCCGGTTGCCCCGCAGGCGCACCATCCCGCGTAGGCAAGGTGATTCCAAAGGTCTCGGCAGGCGCAGCCGCTCCGGCGGGACGGGTCACGCGGCGTCTGGCAGGTCTGCGACGAGCCGGGGCCTCTAACACTTCAGCAGCGTCAGTAGTAGTGGTGTCCTCAGCGGAGGTATCACGGTGCAATTCATTCAACGTCATGGACGTACTCCTGTGCCCACGTGCCCGGCACCACATTGACCGGCACGAGGCGGTAATCGCCTGGCAGTGATGTCACCACCGGCGGAAGCCTTGTCTCAAGCGCGGCGATGCTTCGCGGACGTCCACGGCAGGTTGCCCAGTGGTACCGCGTGCAGCGTCAGCCGCAGGCTCGAACCGCTTCGGCAATGTGGACCGGAGCGGAATTCCCGCCCAGTATGACAGGAAAATGAGTTCGGCGCCCGTTTCTCACGCGGCGTCGTCGTCAATAGCGCGGAGATGTGACAACTATTCCACGCCATTGCTGACCTTCTGAAGCCGCATTGACCTGCACCAACTAGCGTGGAATCAAAGGTTCCTTAATCCTAGGAGACGGCAACGTGGACGTCCTTGACTTGGCACGATGGCAATTTGGCATCACTACGGTCTATCACTTTATCTTTGTCCCGTTGACCATTGGGCTCACCCTGTTGGTGGCCATCATGCAGACGCTGTGGGTAGTGTCCAAACATGATCGGTGGCTGACGCTCACCAAGTTCTACGGCAAGTTGATGATGATCAACTTTGCCATTGGTGTGGTGACCGGAATTGTTCAAGAATTCCAGTTCGGCATGACGTGGAGTGAATACTCCCGGTTTGTGGGTGACGTGTTCGGCGCGCCGCTGGCCATGGAAGCGCTGCTGGCGTTCTTTGTGGAATCCGTGTTCCTGGGCCTGTGGGTGTTTGGGTGGTCCAAGTTGTCACGTAAGGTCCACCTGGCCTGCATCTGGCTGGTGGCCGCCGCGTCCGGCATCTCCGCCTCGTTCATTCTGGCGGCCAACTCCTGGATGCAGCACCCCGTGGGCACCACCTTCAACCCGGAAACGGGCCGCGCAGAAATGGCCTCCATTGGTGCGGTTCTCACCAATCCCACTCTCCTTGCTGCACTTCCTCACACGCTGACAGCCGCGTGGGTGACCGCTGGCGGGTTTGTGATGGGGGTTGCCCTGTGGTGGATGGTGCGCACGGTGCGCACCCGCGAACCTGATCAGGTGGAGCGCGCCCGAGACATCTGGCGTCCGGCAGTCATTCTGGGTGCGGTGGTGTTACTCGTCGGGGCAGGCGGAGTGGCCATCTCCGGTGACACGCTGGGGCAGATGATGGTGGAGCAGCAACCGGGCAAGATGGCTGCGGCCGAGGCCGTGTGTGATACCGAGGAAAGCGCCGCCTTCACGGTGGCCGCCTTTGGTACCTCGTGTGAGAACATGACGCGCATCATTGAGGTTCCCTACGTGGCCTCGTTCCTGTCCACGCACCACATGACCGGGCCGCGTTCCGAGTTCAAGGGCACCAATGACATCCAGGCCGAGATGGAACAGTTCTTCGCGGACAACACCCAAGGCCATGACGAGGCCGTGGCCAACCACGTGGCCTCGGACGTGAACTTCATCCCGGACATCATGACGTCCTTCTGGTCCTTCCGGCTGATGATCGGCCTTGGCCTGGTGGGCGCGCTCCTAGCGTTACTGTCCCTGTGGGTCACGCGCAAGGGACGCCTCACGGACTCCGTGTGGATGAAGCGCTTGGGCATCATTTTCTTGCCGCTGCCGTTCCTGGCCTGCTCGTTCGGTTGGATTTTCACGGAAATTGGACGCCAACCGTGGCTGGTTCACCCGGCCCCCAACGGCATTGACGGCGTGTGGCTTTTGACCGAACGCGGCGTGTCCTCGGGCGTGTCCGCTGGTCAGGTTCTCACGTCCATGATCATCTTCACGCTGGTGTACGCCGTGCTCGCCGTGGCGTGGTACCGCCTGATGCACCGGTACACCGTGGAAGGTCTGCCGGAGATTCACGACGATTCACCCGATGCCCGCGTAGAGGCAGGCGAGCCTGCCGAATACGAAGGCCCGCTCACCTTTGCGTACTGACGGACTACTAGGAGAAAAGGGAAGAGATCATGTCATTGCAAATCCTGTGGTTCGTACTGATTGCCGTTCTGTGGATTGGCTACTTGGTGCTGGAAGGGTTCGATTTTGGGGTCGGCATGCTGACCACCATCCTGCCGCGCGGTTCTGCCGAGAATAAGGACACCGAGCGACGAGTCCTCATCAACTCCATTGCCCCCGTGTGGGATGGCAACGAGGTGTGGCTCCTGACCGCCGGTGGCGCCACCTTTGCGGCGTTCCCCGGGTGGTACGCCACGCTGTTCAGCGGGTTCTACCTGCCCCTGCTGCTCATCCTGGTGGCCCTCATTTTCCGTGGCGTCTCCTTTGACTACCGCGGCAAGATCGCCTCGGCCACGTGGCGCCGCTGCTTTGATTGGGGCATCTGGGTGGGCTCCTGGCTTCCCGCGTTGCTGTGGGGTGTGGCCTTTGCCAACTTGGTGCGTGGCGTGGAACTCGCCGAGAACGCCACCGGGCATCTGGACTACGTGGGCGGCTTCTGGGCGCTGCTGAACCCGTTCTCATTGCTCGGCGGGCTCACCACGTTGGTGCTGTTCCTGTTGCATGGCTGCCTGTTCGTCGCACTGAAAACTGACGGTGACATCCGTGACCGCGCACGTCAACTCGCCGCGCGCGTGGGCCCCGTGGCCATTGTGATTGCTGGCGGTTGGGCCGTATGGGCGCAGATTGCGTACTCCGTGCCGTGGACTTGGGTGGCCGTGGTGCTCGCTGCGGTGGGCCTGATTGTGGCCTGGGTGATGAACAGCCAGAAGCGCGAAGGATTTGCCTTCATTGCCTCCTCGGTGACACTGGTTGCCGCCGTGGTGCTGATCTTCGGCTCCATGTACCCCAACGCCATGAACGGCCTGGGAGATGGCCCGTCCCTGACGCTCGCAGGCGCCGCCTCCACCAACTACACGCTCACCGTGATGACCTGGGTTGCGGCCTTCCTGGTACCGGTAGTCCTGGCCTACACCGTGTGGACGTACTACGTATTCCGCCGCCGCATCTCCACCACGGATATTCCCGCACCCACGGGGTTGTCCTGGAAGAAGATCAAGGACGCGAGTTTCATTTAGGGTGTGCGCCGCACGCCACTTGCCTGTCCCGTGTCCTCCGTAACGCCTCGTGCCTCACGCGCCCCGCGGTTGGGGTCACGCGCCCCGCGCCTGCGCCTGCCCATTCCCGGTAGAGATCCCCATGAAGCTGGCCGCGTGGTCACACCGCTGGAGTTGTTGTATGACCTGACCTTCGTTGTCGCGATTGGTATTGCTGCCGATCACCTGGCCGAATACGTTGCTGAGGGACTCGTGGCCGCTGCCGTGATCGGCTTCAGTTGGGCCATCTTCTCCATCCTCAACACATGGCTGGATT
>JAIRQO010000079.1 GCA_031256435.1 Cellulomonadaceae bacterium | reverse complement strand
GCGGCGTATATTGCCGGATTCCGCTGGGGCCTCGAGCGCGGTTATGACTTCCTGTGCGAGATGGATGCGGACGGCTCCCACCGTGCCGAGGATTTCCCGTATCTCCTTGCTCGCGCCACCACGGATCCCAGCCTTGCGCTGGTCATCGGCTCCAGGTGGGTTCCCGGTGGTTCCGTGGTCAATTGGCCGTGGTATCGCAAGGTGCTCTCACGCGGGGGCAACACGTACACCAGGATCATGATGGGGATGCCCGTCAAGGATGCCACCGCTGGATTCCGTGTGTACCGTGCCGAGACCCTGAGCGGCATTGACTTGGACACCGTGGAATCCCGCGGGTATTGCTTCCAGGTGGACATGACCCAGCGCGTGGTCCGTTCCGGCGGCGTGATTGCCGAAGTCCCCATCACCTTTGTGGAGCGCGTGGTGGGCCTGTCCAAGATGAGCCAACAGATTGTGAACGAGGCCCTCAAGAAAACCACCATGTGGGGCCTCAAATACCGCCTAGGACAACTCACCCACCGGCGCGGCTAGGCAATGTTCCGTGCGGCGTCTTTACGCGGCAGTTGGTGCGACGATGAAAAACAGGGTTTACGAGGTAGGTGCCGCACCGCAGGTGCAAGTGCTACACTAGGGCCATGCCCACAACGTTGAGACGAACCACCATCACCCATACCAGTCCCATCAGCGAAATGCTGAAGCGAGCATCGGGTCGCTGGCCAGGTGAAAGTTCGCGGGTTCTCATCCAGAAACTCATGGAGGCGGGCGATAGGGAACTCGCTCATGAGGCAGCAGACCGGAGGGCGCGGATGGAAAGGACATCCCGGGATATGAGTCTGAGTATTGGTGACCTGTACCCCTCATCGGATGACTTCATGGAGATGATGCGTAGCGAGTGGCCCGAATGATTGTTCTTGATGCCTCGGTTCTTGTTGCTTTCACCAACCGCCATGACAAACACCACGAGAAGGCTATTGACGTGCTCTCGTCGGACGTGGAATTCGGTTCGCATCGGTTAACTGTGGCCGAGTTTCTGGTGCTTCCCGCGAGACATGGAAGGGCCAGAATGGCATGGGACTTCCTTACGCGTGATGACACCGCTGGCGGCATGGGCGTGAGGGTTCTTCACGATCGCGATGTGGCAGGTACTCCCTGGCCAATTCACCTGGCGGAATTGCGTGCCCAATCAGGTCTGAAACTACCCGATGCTGTGGTCCTCGCCACGGCTGTGGCTTACAGCGCGCGTCTTGCATCATTCGATGCCCGGATGCAATCTTCCGCTCAGGCCATCGGAATACTCTACGAGGTCTGACTTTCGCTGCGATCTCACGTTTCTTGGATCATGCCTTCGGAGTGCGAGGTAGTCAGTGGTCAAACGGTGTCCTATACTAGAAATATCCGATATCAGACACGGGATGGTGACAAATTGGATTCTACCCAGAGTTCTCCCATTCGTAGTGTTGACGTGTACCGGGTGATTCGTGAGTCTGGCACCCTGACCCTGAGCGAGATCACCAAGGCGCTTGGAACTGAAGATGTACCCGCGATTGAGCGCGCAATCGAGGAACTGAGTCACCTCGAAATGATTCGGCCTTCGTTATCGGAACCGGACGCGTACAGGGCACCTGCGCCAAGTACAGCGTTTCAATGGGCACTTGGGAATATGACGTCCCACCTTCGGGAGTATTCAGCGCTGCTATCTGAACTGTCAGAGTTCACGGAGTCCAGTCCTTCTGATGCGTCCTCGGGCGATCTCCTCATCACGGAGCTTCGAGGGAGTGACCACGTTGTCAGCCACATTGCTGAAGTGGTTCCCAGGGCGCACTCCAGGGTGGACTCGCTCATTGCGGTTGTTCCCAACGAGCACGTTTTGACATCAGCCTTTGCGGAAGAAACCAAGGACACCCATCAGCCTGCCTTGTCCCGCTTCATCTATCCCGAGGCTGCGCGCGATCAACCCCACGTGGTTGCCTACGCCACAGCAGCACAAGCCTACGGATGCGTCACGAGGACCCACGCTTTCACGCCCGCACGCATTCTCATTACGGATCACCATGAAGCGGTGATCGCGGATCACGGGATCGGCGCTGACCAGCGCGGTCTCGCCATCCGCGTTCCCCTCATTGTTGACGTCCTTGCGGCATTCTTTGAGGATCTGTGGAACCGCTCACGTCCGCTTTTGGCCTCAGACGAATCCGGAAGAACCCTCAAGCCTCGTGAAGTGGACATTGTGCGCGCCATTGCCGCAGCACAGACGGACGCTGCGATTGCACGCAAACTAGGGGTTGGCCCACGGACCGTGGGACGCATTGTTGCTGGGTTGAAACGCGAGACGGGAGTAAAGACCCGGCAACAACTCTTGATTGCCGCCGAACGCAATGGATGGCTTGAATAGCAGCAGCGTCATATGTGGCTGATACCAGACATATCTCCTATCGGCTTTGAATTTTCCTTGAATACCTGTGGAAAGTGACATAGCCTCAGAGAGGCTCGCCATGTGCCTTGAAGGGAGAAGTCACCGTGCTGAGGTGCGATTCTGTGGAGTATGCGTTCGGTTCGGCGTTTGCGTTGGGTCCCCTCTCCTTCAGTGTTGGCACAGGGGTGACGTCCTTGGTAGGGGCAAACGGAGCCGGTAAGTCCACGTTGATGGGTTTGCTGTGTGGAATGCTGCGGCCACGCGCCG
>JAIRQO010000068.1 GCA_031256435.1 Cellulomonadaceae bacterium | reverse complement strand
ATCCGCCCCAGGAGATCGGCTACGCGCTCATCAACGGTCAGGGTTGGGTCTTGATACGGGAGGGTACTCACGGGACACCTTCTTACGGTTTGGGGGCGGGGTCACTCCGTCCATCGTGTCACAATGCCTCGGCTGCGGCGCGTCAATGCCCTGCCGGAGGATATTCGACGACGATGCCGCCAGCCGATCATCGTCGTCGCAGGAAATGCTCAACTCGGCTCAGGCACTCAGATGCGCCCTACAGCCAATCCACCTTCTTGAAGGTGCGGTAGAGGGTGAAGGCGGCCACGCCCATGAGTGAGAGGGCAAACGGGTAGCCCAAGGCCCAATGCAGTTCCGGCATCTCATTGAAGTTCATCCCGTAGATTCCAGCAATGAGTGTGGGGGCAAGGAAAATGGCCGCCCAGGAGGAAATCTTCTTGGCTGCCTCACCCTGTTTGAGTGAGAGGTCAGAAATCTTGGCCATCTCCTCGTTCTGTTGCTGCGCCACCAATGTGGCATGCACCTGCAAGGCGTTTTCCAGCATTTGCCGGAACTCGTCGGCTCGTTCGGCCACAGCCACCGTGTGGTCATGGACGTCACGCATGCGGCGTCCAAACTCCAGTTCTGCCTCGTTACGGTCCGCCGCCCGCGTTCTGAGCGACCGAGAGGGCGAGATCCACACAGCGCCCGAACCCGCGCGTTGCAGTTCCTCCGCCATGGCCACCGTGGGCCGTGCCGCGCGCTGGAAGGAGATGACCTCCCGGGCTAGTTCATAGATGCGCTGCGAAACGGAGGTGTTTTGGGAGAACAGTTGATCCTCAATTTCCGTGATGTCATTTTCTAGTCCAAGAATGACGGGCCGGTACCCGTCCACCACGGCGTCAAACACTTCATAGAGCACCGCATACGGACCCTGATGCAGAAGGTCCGGGGAAGCCTCAATGCGGCTCCTCGCCACGGCAAGGTCACGGCTGGCACCACGCTGAATAGCCACCACAAAGGTGGGTGCCACAAAGAGGTGAATCTCGCCGAAAGCCACCTTCTCCGCGGCATCGTCATAATCGGCGGTGTGGAGTACCAGGAATACCACGTCCCCGTACCGCTCCAGTTTGCTGCGCTGGTGGGCGTTGACTGTGTCATTGACGGCAAGTTCATGCAGGCCCAGTTCCTGGCCCACTTTCCGCATCTCCTCCGGGGTGGGAGAGTCCAACTCAATGATGGCAAAACCGCCCGTGGCACGCAGCGTGTCCGGAGTGAGGGGGGTGGGGAGAGTGTCGGACACGTGCTTGCCGCCAACAAACAACATGTCCGAACGAGTTCCCATGGCTCCATCATGGCAAACCCGTGTCCCGATTGTCCGCATTGCGCCACGGGGTGTGAGGAACAGGCACCGGAGGCGCGGCACGGGAATCCCCGGCACACGAGCCTGGCGGATGGTTGGAAGGGCCTTGAATCCGCGCGCCGCCCTAGGTAGGGTGGATTCATGCGCAGTGCAAAGAAGCTCGTGGCCGCAATCGCCGTACCCTTGATCCTCCTGTCCACCGGGTGCTCCTCCGCCCCCGCCAGTAATACGCCTCAACTGAATGCTACGGATGCCGAAGCAACCAACACCGTGGACGAGGTGGAGGCTCCGCAGATCACGAATGACAGCGACTATGCAGCATTCGCGGGTACCACACTGGGCGTCATCCAAGGTGCCCTGTGCATCAATGCGATTGACTCCATGGGGGCCACGCCGGAGGCTTTTGCTACTACTCAGGATGCCGTGGACGCCGTGGAATCGGCCACCACCACCGGCTTTGTTGCCGCGCTTTCGGGCGTGCGCGCCATGGTGGAACAACGCGGCGATGACGTATGGCGTGCCGTAGAAATTCCCGAATCCGTATTCTCCGTTCCGATTGGCGCCTTTGGCCATGACCAGGCCGTCATTGACGCCTTCAACGAGTTCTTTGCCTCGCGTGAGGCTGACGGCACCATTGCCGCCATGCAGGCTCGATGGATGGGGGAGAAACTGGATCTCGTATCGCCCATCGCTGATCTCCCCGAGGTTGCCGAGGATGCGGATACCTTGGTGGTGGCCGTCACCGAAGATGCCATTCCTTACTCCTTCCGCACCGAGGACGGCGAGTGGATGGGCTACGGCGTGGAGTTAGCTGAGCGTTTTGCCGCGTCACAGGGCATGCAGGTGGAATTCAAGGACCTGCTCTACGCCGATCTGGTGGACTTTGTGGGTAACGGAAACGCTGATCTGGGAGTCGGCAGCATTGGCATCACCCCGGAGCGTCAAGAGATCGTTCTGTTCAGCAACCCAATCACTGACGAGGCTGCCGGGATTTTGGTTCCGTTGCAGAAGTGACCGATACTCGCAAGCGCGGCGCAAGAAGGATCACCGCCACCCCGGCAATCACCGGAACGGTGAGCCCAACGCGCAAACTTGTCAGCCCTGTGAGGGCTCCAATGAGGGGACTGGTGGCTAAGAACCCCACGCGGAGCAGCCAACTGACAATGGTCACGCCGGTGGAACTGCTGACTCCTGGCAGGGCTGCTGCCACGGCGTAGGCGCTGGGCACAATGGTGGCGCAGCCAAAACCCATGGCTACCAACCCGATGATCAACGGCACGGGCGCCGTACTCACCACGGCAATGATGGCTCCCACGGTGATGAGAGTTCCGCCGATGCGGGCAACACGGACGCGCCCCAGGCGATTAATCATGGCGTCCCCGGTGAACCTCCCTACCGCTTGGGCACCCACCATCAGGGTGAAGAACACTCCCGCAGCATCCACCCGCACCCCGGCAAGGTACACGCCCGCCATGGAGGCCCAGTTGTTGGCCACATCCTCAATTACGGCTCCGGAGATGGCAAGAATTACCAGCGGGAGGACCAGCCAGAATACGCGGGTGCGCCGCTGAGGCGTTGTGCCCGGAGGCGGTGGGGCATCGCTGGTGTCATGAGTATCAGACCCCAGGGCATAGTGACCCACCAGCCATACGCCAGCGAGACCTACCCCCAGGGAAACGGCTGAAGATATGGCCAGGTGTGCCTGGATGGGCACACCGGAGGAGGCCGCCCACGTAGCCACGGCCCCCGCAGCGGCTGCTCCCAGGCTCCAACAGGCGTGCATGGAACTCAGCACGGACTTCCCCAGAGAGTTCTCCACCCGCACGCCGGTGACGTTCTGGGCCACGTCCACTATCGCATCCATGAACCCTGCCAACGCAATGAAGCCGGCGAGGACGATGCCGGAGGTGACCCATCCGGCGCCCGCCATTACCACTGCCGTGGCACCAAACCCGGCAATCATCACCCGGCGAAGCCCAAATTTCCGAATCAACGGGGGAGGGGCAGCGGAGGACGCGAGGGCGCCCACCGCAATGGAGGCGGCCATCATTCCAAACTGCGCGGGCGTGAGTCCAAGCCGTGCCACCAGGGTGGGATACCACGGAAGGAGTGCCGCAATGAAAGCGCCGTTGGCGGCAAAGAGGAGTCCCGAGCCGATGACCCCGCGCTGGGCAGAGGTAGTCAACGGTGCCGAGGTGGTGGATGGTGAAGAACCGGTGGAAGGGTCAGAACCGGTGGAAGGTTCAGAGGTGTGAGGGGTTCCGTTGTCAGACATGGCCAGGGCGCTCCCCTAGGAGGCGGTAGCGGTGGCCCAGGCGTCCAGCCAGGCCTGCCGGTTGGCGGCAATTTCCGCAGGGTCCATGATGACGGGGTGCTCTGCCAGCGGGGCCAGGCGCGCCCAGTCCGGCGGCAGTTCCGTAGCGTCCGACGCGGGATACACGTACATCTGTTCCGGGATGAGCCGCTGAAATTCGTCGGAGACAAGGAACTCCATCAGGGCTGCGGCTCCGTCCGGGTTGGACGCTCCGGCAAGAACGCCAGCGTATTCGGTTTGGCGGAAGCAGGCGTCCAACAATGCTCCCGTGGTGGAATCTCCGTTCGCGTCCACGGTGAAGGCGGGCGAGGAGGAATAACTCACCACGATGGGCCGGGTTCCTCCCTCTCCGGCACCGGAAAACTCGGCAAAGTAGGCGTCGGACCAATCGGAGGAGATGATGGCGCCGTTGGCCATGAGGGCCTGCCAGTAATCGGTCCAGCCCTTTCCGTTGAAGCCGTCCGTGCCGAAAGTGTCAATGGTGGTCAACAGGAAGGCGAGCCCGGGCGACGAGGTGGCGGGGTTGATGGTCACCAACAGGTCCTGGTAGGTCTCCGTGGTGAGGTCCGTCAGTGACGTGGGCGGAGTGATTCCCTTGTCAGCAAACCACGCGGCGTCATAGTTCAGGCAGACATCTCCGCGGGTGACGGGCACCAGATCCGTGGTCACGTTGTTGTCCGTGAGGCGCGACGAGAGAGTGTTGTCCACCCCAAAGAACGCATCTCCCAGGGGGGCGTCCTTGGTGAGGACCAGTTGGTTGGTGAGCGTCCCGGCATCCCCCACGGTGAGTACCGTCAGGCTGTACCCGGAGGACGTCTCAAAGTCCTTGAGCACGTCCGGGTCCATGGCAAAGGAATCATGCGTGACCAGCGTCACGGTGGACGCGGCAGGCTGGTCCGTGGCAGGGTGGGCGGGTTCATTCCCATCACGCGAGCCGCCCCCGCACCCGGTGATGGTTGCGAGGGCGACGAAGAGCGCGAGGGCCAGGCCGGAGGTGGTGGTGCGTGAGCGAAGCATGGGGAAACGGTACTTCACCGGCACGGCGTTGCTGCGTTTGGACACTAGTTGCGCTGTGACAGCGCGCGCGTGGCGCCCACTACGGCCAGCACTGTCCAGACCACCAACACGATGACGGACCGGAGCGGCATGGAGAATTCGTCGGACATCAACGTGGCGCGGATCATCTCCGCCATCGGCTGGAAGGGAAGCCACTGGTGGACTTCAGCGAGCCAGCCGGGGAGGTTAGCGGCGGGGAAGGAGATGGGGGAGAAGAGCAACACAATGAACACAATGAACTGGGTCATCAGTTGAGCCATAGCAGGCTTCAGAAGCAGCGCCATGGAGAAGCCGACGGTAGCCGAGATCAGCGCCACCAGGGGGACGGCCACCACAATCCACGGGGAGACGGACAGCGACACGTTGAAGTGCCAAGCGCCCAGTAGCGCGCCAATCGCTGCACCGGGCAGGGCAATGAGCGTCCACAGGCTGAGATCAGCCACCATGAACACCCAGCGCGGGACCGGTAGGGTGCGCAGCCAGTCAAAGGAGCCTTCCGTTTTGGATTGCGCGGTGATTTGCGGGGCGAGGACCAGGCCGAGCATGATGAGGGTCACTGTGGTGGCGCCCGTTGCGAGATGCCGCGCTGCCATGGCGGGCGGATCTCCAATGAGCAGTCCGAAGCCGAAGATGGTGGCCACTGCCATGACAATCTGCATGATGAAAGCAAAGGGAAGCATGTCACCCGCCCGGCGGGCCTGCCACTGAATCAGCAGGCCAATCTGGGCCAGCGTTCCGGCGCGGCCTGGATGGGCCAGCGTGTTGGCACTGGAGGGGTGGGGCTGCGGCATGGTGGGGGGAGCCTGGGTTGAGGTGGCTTGGTCGGAGGTGGCCAGGGCGGATGGGGTCTGCGCGGAAGGGGAGGCAAGCGTGGTCATGAGGGTAGTCCTTGGGCTGTGACGAGGATGGATAGGTTGGGGGGAGAAGTGTTGGTGGGTGGTGGTGATGGGCCGTGATGCTGTGTGATGGTGCTGTGCCGTGGTGATGGGCAGCGATGGTGGACTGGGCATCCGTTACTCGGCGCTCGCGGACGCCTGCTCACCCACCAAGGTGATGTACACGTCTTCTAGGGTCTCGCCTGGGTTGTTGGTCACCAGGTCCGTGGGCGTTCCGCGGGTCACCACGCGGCCTTCATCGAGGAGAACCACGTAGTCCACTACCTTTTCGGCCTCGTGGACGTTATGCGTGACCACCAGGACCCCCGCGCCGGAGTCGGCTACGCGCCTCATTTCCTGCCACAGCAATCTACGACGAACAGGGTCAACATCATTGGTCGGTTCGTCGAGCACCACCAGGGTTCCCGGAGCCACAGCCGCCATGGCAAAGGCGGTCAGGCGAGCCACGCCGCCGGACACCTTCTCGCTGGATTTGTCAGCCCAGGCCGTGAGGTCCAGGTTGGTGAGCAGTTCTGCGGCGCGCGTCTGCGCGGCCTTTTTGGGAAGCCCGCGGATCCTGCCTACCAGTTCAATGGCCTGACGTGGGGTGAGGCCCGTGATGGGAACATTGGATTGGGCCTGAACCGAGGCGAGCGTCCGCGCGGTGGCCGGGTCAGCCACGGCGTCAACGCCGGAGAGGTTCACGGTGCCGCTATCCGGGAGGGTGAGGCCCACTACTTGGTTGACCAGCGTGGACTTTCCGGCGCCATTGTGGCCGAGCAGGCACACAATCTCGCCCGAGCGGACGGTGAGGTCAATGTGGTCATTGGCCTGGACGGCAGTCTCGCCGGTGCCAAAGCGTTTGCAGAGTTGGTGGACGGCAAGAACATCGCGGTGTGCGGTGGTGGAGATAGGTGCCGATGCCGGTGTGGTGAGCACGTCCTGGCGGGTGGCGGTGGCGGTGGAGTTCATGGTGTGTCCTGACGTTGAATGGGTCGGTGCGGGCGGTTGAGTCTGTGTGGTTGTCGGGCGGTTGAGTCGGTACGGATCTCCGGCTGTCGAGCCAGTGGTTATCGGGCGGTTGAGCCAGTGAACGGAGTGAACGGCGGTCGAAACCCCCGACAACCAATCACTGAAATACCGCTCGGTATGAAACTGAACAGTACGTGACGTACCGTTTGGTACGCAATCCAGTTGGCGCATACTGATCGGTATGTGACGGTCAGTATTTTGGAGTCATACCGGTTGGGATGTATTGTTCTCGGTATGGATACCACAACGCCACGCACCACCAAGCCCACCACGGAGTTCCCCACTACTCCTCCCGCCACTCCTCCCACCACCCCGCCCAACTCGCACGACACCCCGCCCAACGCGCACTACGCCCAGTCCACCCCGCCGCCGTACCCCTCTAGCGACGACGATCTCCGCTCCGCTTCCCAAGTTCTGAAGGATGCCATTGCTGGCTTCTCCAAGGCACTCGGCCAGGGTCTCACGGATGTAGGCACCAACGTGAAGAACGAGGTCATGACGGAACTCAGCGACGCCGC
>JAIRQO010000058.1 GCA_031256435.1 Cellulomonadaceae bacterium | reverse complement strand
ACGGCGTGAGGTAGCCGTTGTCAATGGTGAAGTCACCAGGGAGGATGGTGTGCTTCTTGATGGCTTCGGCGTGGGACACCGCCTCATTGGCACGCTCGATGGCGCGCGCAATGGAGGCGTTCACATCCTCATCCGCCATGGCCTCAGCAACGGTCATCTGGGACTTGTTGTGCATGGTCAGCCAGCCGCGCAAGCCTTCAGGATCGATGGTGATCATGGCACCAATGAACGGCTTGTTATCCCCGACGACAACGCATTGGCTCACCAACGCGTGGGCGCGGACACGGTCCTCCAGCACAGCGGGAGCCACGTTCTTGCCACCCGCGGTGACAATGATTTCCTTCTTGCGGCCCGTGATGGCCAGGAATCCGTTGTCATCAATGGTGCCCAGGTCTCCGGTACGGAACCAGCCGTCCTCGGTGAAGGACTCGGCGGTAGCCGTGGGGTTCTTGTGGTAGCCACGGAAAATGTTGTGACCCTTCAGGAGGATCTCGCCGTCCTGCGAAATCTTGGCGGAGTGCCCAGGCAGGAGTTCACCCACAGAGCCGATCCGAGTGCGGCCATCCGGCTTGTTCACCGAGGCGGGCGCCGTGGATTCGGTCAAGCCGTAGCCCTCCATCACGTTGAGGCCCAGGCCACGGTAGAAGTGCCCAAGGCGCTCGCCCAGAGGACCACCACCGGACACGGCGTACTTGGCCTTGCCACCCAGGTTGGAGCGCAGTTTGTTGTACACAAACCCGTCAGCAAACATGTGCTGAACCTTGAGCCAAGTGCTTGGGCCTTGAGGGGTGTCCAGGGCGCGGGAGTAGGAAATGGCCACGCGGGTAGCCCAGTTGAAGTACGGGCGCGCCTTCTCCGCAGCGGAGCTCTGCTCGGCAGCGTTGTAGATCTTCTCAAACACGCGCGGCACGGCCAACACGTAGGTGGGCTTGAACGCTTTCAGGTCCGGTACCAGGGTGCGGATGTCCGGGCTGTGCCCCAACACGGAGCCTCCGGCAATCGCAATGACTTCCACAAACCGGGCGAACACGTGAGCCAGCGGGAGGAACAGCATGGCGCGTGCCTCGCCGTTGAATACCTCGGGAATATCCGCCACCGTGTTAAGCGCGGTCAGCATGAAGTTGCCGTGGGTGAGTTCCACGCCCTTGGGACGTCCCGTGGTTCCAGACGTGTAGATGATGGTAGCCAGATCGTCGAGCGTGGCAATCTGCCGGCGCTGGTCAATCTCGGCGTCCTGAACGTCAGTGCCGTGGGAAATGAGCGCGCCGAGGCCGTCATTGTCCAGCGTGAACACCTCGCGGCAGTAGGGCGCGCGGTCACGGATGCTGGCCACGGTGGCAGCGTTCGCGTCATTTTCGACGACGAGGATGGAGATTTCCGAGTTACTCAGGATCCATTCCACTTGGCTGGCCGAGGAGGTTTCATAGATGGGGACGGGCACAGCGCCAGCGGCCCAGGCGGCAAAGTCCAGCACGGTCCACTCAAAGCGGGTGCGGCTCATGATGCCAATCTTGTCACCGGGTTGAACGCCCAGGGCTACAAATCCCTTAGCCACGTCCATGACGGTGCGGTTGAACTGGTCTACCGTGACGGGTGTCCAGCTTGCAGCGGTGTTGCGTTCAATGATGGTGGATTCCGGTTCCGTGGCAAGGCGCTCACGCAGGATGGAATCAATGTTGGTAGCGTGCGGCAGTTCCAGCAGCAGAGGCCGTGTGGTTTCATTCACAGTCCACTATTCTGGTGCATCACCGCGCCCGGTCATAGGGTGGTGAGGTACAGCGTTCGCTGCCAGAGTTGTAGGGTTCCTACAACTCCAGGAAGTGTTCTAGGCCCCCAGCATTATCCTCCTGTGACATTGATCAAAATGGACACAGCAGGATCGCTGGTCAACGTCACTTTAGCAAAATCACCATTCCAGACGATTTCGTATAGACCATTCATAATTGGATCTGATCCGTTGAATGCTCCACTATTCACATTTGTACTAGTCTGCGTGAGCGGAACAAATGGACGATGTCCAATCCAGAAATGACCAGTCCAGTCTTCTGCGTCGATGGGTGGTCCCCCCCGGTGTTCGTAGACTAAAAACATCCCATTATCGTCTTTTGGCTTCATGATAACAAAAGATGACTCTAGTTCACTAAGCGCATAAAATAGCATGACAGCGAAACTTGGAACAAGCAGTAGCGAGCAGAGAATTGTCACGAGAAGGAATTCAGTCCGATCAAGAAGGGCTTCATTCGAGTGGCGAATCTTCCCCAATTGAATTACTGATCGTATCAGAAATACCGAAAGGGTCGCAATTCCAATAATCAGCAGCCACTTAGCTCGAAATACTACAATACCAGGGATCGCGATAGCGGATCCAAAAGAATTGCGAGTCAGCAATACAATTCCAATGAATATCAATACGCACGGTAAAAATACACAAATCATCAATTTCGACCTTGTTTGAATCACTGGATAACCTCTCGATCATGATTTGCAGTCTTATTGCGAAATAACCCTATGGGTTGGATTTCGAGCGTCGCAGTATCTCGTTTAAATTCAATTGACATTCATCATGAAATACGCATATACATTCGCCATAGTTTTGACAGCTGACATTGAAGGAAAGTCTTCAACCCCAGCTGCCTGTCCGAACAGAAGAAGCGCACGAGTTTGAGCATCCAACCACGAAGAATCAAATTTCGTCATGTGCTCAGGATAGAGCACACAAATCCAGCCAGCAGGTTCCTACAACTCCAGGAAGTGTTCCAGGCCCACGGTGAGGCCGGGATGCGAGGCAATCTTTCGAATAGCCAGCAGAACGCCCGGCATGAAACTCACCCGGTCAAAGGAATCCTGGCGAATAGTGAGTTGCTCTCCCGGGTTCCCCATGAGTACTTCCTCATGCGCTACCAAGCCGCGTAACCGCACCGCGTGAATGCGCACACCCTCCACATCTACCCCGCGGGCGTCCCATCCCGTTTTGGTGGCGTCCGGCATGGGGGGCATAGCGGCTACCTTGCGCGCAGCGGCTATCCCTTGTGCGGTGGAGCGCGCGGTGCCGGACGGTGCATCCTCCTTGTCCGGGTGGTGCAGTTCCACTATTTCCGCGCTCTCAAAGTACTTGGCAGCGGTGGCGGCAAACTTCATGGTCAGTACCGCAGAGATAGCAAAGTTGGGGGCAATGAGGACGCCCGTTTTGTTGCCCTTGTCAGCAAGGTGACTACGTACCCGGGCCAGGGACTCGTCCGTCCACCCCGTGGCACCCACTACGGCGTTCACGCCTTCGTCGATCAGCGTGTGGACATTAGCCTCGGTGCTTCCCGGCGTGGTGAAGTCCACTGCCACGTCCGGATCGTTAGCCCGCAGAACGTCCACCAGGGAGTCCTTCTCCGAGACGGATCCAAACAGTTCCATGTCCGACGCAGCGTTGACTGCCTCGCACGTGTACTGCCCCATCTTCCCCTCGGCACCCAACACTGCTACGCGGATGGCCATGCGCCTCCCCCTTCGTCGTCGATCATGCGGCCGAACCCTGGATCCCTCGCGTTAACCCGGTGGATAACGCGAGCGGACGAGGGTTCGGCGATTATGCGCCCCCACCGTAGCCGATGCCGTCAGCCTGTCCGGTGATGACCTGCGGGTGTGGCATCATCGCGCCCGTGAGTTCGCTTTTCACCTCTCCCGGTACCTATGTTGTTGACCCTACTTTGGCGCATCGGCGCGGCCAGGCGGTAGTGACCGTCCTGGATGCCGCCGGGAAGCCCGTGGCCGATGCCCCCGTCACGGTGGAACAAACCAACCACCAGTTCCTGTTTGGCAACATCGGCTTTGAGTTGATTGATTGGATCAACGGATCCTCGGACGGCGCTCAGGACGAACAGTGGGGTTCGGGGTCTGCCGAGTACTACCAACAATTTGCTGACCGCTGGCTGGAGGTTTTCAACTCCGCCACCATGCCGTTCTACTGGGGCAGTTTTGAGCCCGAGCAAGGCAAGCCACACACCGCACCCCTGATGAAAGCCTGTCAATGGTTTGCGGATCGCGGCGTCTCCCTCAAAGGCCACCCCCTGGTGTGGCACACCGCCCAGCCCTCGTGGATGGTAGGAAAGCCCGTCAAGGAAACGGCGGCGTTGCTGCGCGCGCGTATTCGACGAGAGGTGGGCGACTTTGCCGGTTTGGTGGACCTGTGGGATGCCATCAACGAGACGGTCATCATGCCGGTATTCACTGCTGAGGAGAACGCCACCACTCCCCTGGCTCGAGACCGGGGCCGTGCCGCCATGGTGCGCTTGGCCATGGAGGAAGCGCGCACTGCCAACCCGCAAGTCAAACTCATCCTGAATGACTTTGACATGTCCACCGCATATGAAGCAGTCATTGAACTGGTGCTGGAAGCCGGAATCCGCATTGACTACCTGGGGCTGCAAAGCCATCAGCACCAAGGCTATTGGGGCAAGGAGAAACTCCTGCGAATCCTGGACAGGTTCTCGCGGTACAACATCCCCATCCACTTCACGGAAACCACCATGCTGTCCGGTGACGTCATGCCGGACCACATTGTGGACCTCAACGATTGGCAGGTGGACGAGTGGCCCTCCACCGAGGAAGGCGAGGCCCGCCAGGCTGACGAGTTGGAGGAGTGGTACCGCACACTGGTGGCCCATCCTGCCGTCCACGCCATCACCTATTGGGGTTTGGGAGACAGAGGAATGTGGCTCAACGCTCCGGGAGGTTTACTCCGCGCTGACGCCTCCCCCAAACCGTCCTTTGAGCGCCTGAAGGGCCTCATCCGGAACGAATGGTGGCTGAGCGCTACGCAGCGGCGCACCAATGCCGCTGGTCAAGTCACCGTGGAGGGCTTCAAGGGCACCTACGCGGTCACGGCTCCGGACGGGGCAGTCACGGACGTTGTGGTGCCGTAGAGTTCCGCAATTTCTGCGGCAAAGTCACGCTTCACCTCAAGTTTCTTGACCTTGAGGGACGGCGTGAGGTAGCCGTTGGCCTCCGTGAAGTCAATCGGCAGTACGGTGAACTTCCGGATGGACTCGGCGCGAGCCATCACGCGGTTAGCACGGTCCACGGCGCGTTGCAACGAGGCCAGCACCTGCGGGTTCTCACGCGCCTCCTCTACGGACATCTCAGGCAAGCCCTTGGTGGCCAGCCATCCGGGGAGCATGTCAGGATCCAGCGTCACCAGCGCTCCGATGAACGGCTGAGCATCTCCCACCACCACTACTTGTGAAATCAGCGGGTGAGACCTCAGCCGGTCCTCCAAGATGGCAGGCGCCACGTTCTTTCCGCCCGCCGTCACAATGATTTCCTTCTTCCGCCCGGTGATGGTCAACCGGCCTTCGTCGTCGATAGAGCCAATATCACCCGTGTGGAACCAGCCGTCCTGCAGGACTTCCTGAGTGCGGACAGGATCGTTGTGATACCCGCGGAATACGTGCGGCCCGTTGACCAGCACTTCGCCGTCATCGGCCAAACGGATGGTGGTGCCGGGGATGGCCGGGCCTACCGAGGCCACGGCAAACGTTTCCGGCATACACACGGCTGCGGGCGCCGTGGTTTCTGTCAGGCCGTAGCCGTCCAGCACTAACACGCCCATGCCCCGGTAGAAGTGTCCCAACCGCTCCCCCAGCGGCGCGCCGCCGGAAATGGCCATGGTGACGTTGCCGCCCATGGCGTCGCGGAGTTTGCTGAGCACCAGGCGGTTGGCAATCCCGTGGCGAACGCGTGCTGGGAACGGGACGCGCGGCAGGTCCAGGTCCCGGGAATAGGCGATGGTGGACCGCACGGCCCAATAGAACAGCGAGCGCCGAATCTTGGAGGTGGACGCCTTGGCTTCGGCCGTGTTGTACACCTTCTCAAACACGCGCGGGACCGCAAGCAGGAACGTGGGACGGAAACTCTGCATATCAGCAACAAGAGTTTTCACGTTCGGCACGTGCCCCAGCACCGTGTTGGACGCGAGCACGGTTGTCTGAATGACGCGCGCGAGGACGTGCGCCAGGGGCAGGAACAGGATGGTCCGAGCGCCTTCGGCCAGGAACATGTCCGGGATGGCCAGCGCGGCGTTCTGGGCCACATACGCAAAGTTGAAGTGCGTGAGTTCGGCGCCCTTGGGGCGTCCCGTGGAGCCCGAGGTGTAGATGATGGTGGCTAAATCGCTCCCGTGAACGGCGTTCCGGCGAGTAATCACGTCCTGCTCTGGGATGTCAACGCCGTCTGTCTTGAGGGCTTCGACGAGACCATCCTCAATGATCCACGTGGCGTGGAGGAGGGGAAGTTCAGTTCTGGCTTCTTCCACCAGGCTGGCGTGGTGAGCAGTTTCGACGATGGCCGTGGTGGCACCAGAATCGGAGAGAATCCACTGGATCTGGGAGGTAGACGAGGTCTCATACACGGGGACGCCCACCGCTCCGATGGACCACAGGGCAAAGTCCAGGAGTGTCCACTCATAGCGGGTGCGGCTCAAAATGGCGATGCGGTCATCGGTGTTGACTCCGCGAGCCATCAGTCCTGCCGCTACGGCAAGGACTTCGGCTCGGAACGCGTTGGCGCTGACAACTTCCCACGTATCGCCTGCGTTGGTGCGGCGCTCCAGGAGGGGGGCATCGCCCGTACGCTCAAACCGTTCATCCATCAGGGCATTGATAGACATCCCCGCTGGCGTATTCGCGAGTGCGGGGCGTGTGGAAATATTCACTAGGCCTGGCCTTATTCACGTGGAAGGGTCACGGCGTCTCACAACACACCGTTCGCTAACTTACTCTACCGTAGGTTTCTGGGCGTGAGGGGCGCGTGTCGCGGTCACCCGCTGCGAGGGGTAGCCGTTGTTCCGCTCGGCGCCGCCAAGCCAGGGGGCATCGCCCCGCTGTCAAGAGCCTTCCCCTTTGGTGAAAAGCACTGAATGCATTCAGTGTTTTTATCCGAATGGAGCCTGCATGCCGCCCCCTTCGGTGTCCTGGGTAGCCCTGTGGACAGTTTTGGGCGGCATCGGTGGATGCTAGAGCAGTGCGAGGTGAATGAGTAGGGCTTCATCGAGTGCAGCAACAAGTTCTGCGCTCAATTCGCCGATTCTCAACACAAATCGGCTGTGATCCAATGCTCTCACTTGTTCAGCCTGAGCCTTAGATGGCGCGCTTAGTCCATTGCCGGAATCGGCAGGAACCAACACCTGAAACGGATAAACGGTGCGGATGTTACTCGTCAAAGGCACAACCGTCACTACACCGCGGTGAAGGCGGGCAACAGCGTTATTACTCGCATTCGATGAAACAATGACCACAGGACGCGACTTGGCTGCTTCGGTTCCCCGCGATGGATCTAAACCCACAAGCCACACTTCTCCGCGCTTCATTCGTCGCCCTCAATTCCGTCTCTCGCCGTGACGTCCCACAGGCGGGACTCCTCTGTTCCTTCCCATTCGGCGTATGCGGCCTCGTAGGCAGCCTGTAGCCCGCGCTGGCGGATTGCCCGTGCGCCTTCGTCGAGTAAGTGAAGGATGAGAGCACGGGCACTTCCTCGATCTTCTGGCCACGCCCGTGCAGCCGTTTGAAGATACCTCTGGACCGGTGGAGTGTGCGTCACCATGGTGCGCTCTAGCGTTGTTGGCATAGAACCATCGTAACACCGAGTGCTGCACTTGGAAAACACCTAGTGCTAGGCGGACGGATGAGCGAGAACTACATCAACACAGCTCATTCAAAGGGGCCTACGCGGACGGTGGAGCGGGGTTGGGCGGCGAGGTCTGCGGCCAGGGTGCGGATGTCCTCGCGGGTGACGGCCTTGATGCGTTCCAAGGATTCGTCGATAGTGGAGAACTCCCCATACACCAACTCGAAGCGGC
>JAIRQO010000083.1 GCA_031256435.1 Cellulomonadaceae bacterium | reverse complement strand
TGCCAAAGGTGCCGTCATCCTGAGGCTTGCCCAAGCCCGTGACCACCACGGTTTTTGCTTTGATGCCGTCCACGGCGGGTAGGCGCCGAATCTCGTCAGCAGCGCCGGTGATGCCGAGCGGAACAGCGAGTTTCTCGATGGTGGCAACAAACTCGTCGGGGAGTTGCTGCGTTGCAATGCTGAGTCCATCGGGCGTGATGGCGCTCGCAATGACAAGGGCTTCGGCTTTGACGGTTGACGGATTATTTGCGCTAAGAGTGAGGTCTGCCACGGAACTGACCCTAGCGAAGATTGCGCCGATGAATCGGCCTTAGGCGCGGCACCGATTACTATGTGCGCCGTGTATCGCTGGTTCTTCAACACTTTTTTCCGCCGCATGGACCCCGAGGCCGCTCATCACCTGGTCTACACGGGTTTGAGCATCGTGGGCAAAATCCCCGTACTCCGGGACGTCATCCAAGGGGCATTGGCGCCTTACTTAGGCCGCAAGGCTGGTGGTCCGGGAAGCGTGCGCACCATGGGGATCACCTTCCCGGCTCCGTTTGGGTTGGCGGGCGGCTTTGACAAGGACGCCGCCGCCGTGCACGGATTGTGGATGCTCGGCTTTGGGCACATTGAAATCGGCACGGTGACCCCGCGCGCCCAGGACGGCAACCCGGCGCCGCGCATGTGGCGCGAGGTGGAGATGGATTCCCTGCGCAACGCCATGGGCTTCAATAACCAGGGTGCCCACGCCGCTGCCGCCCAGTTACGCAGGCTTCGGTCCACCGCGGCGGGACGCGCCGTAGTGGTGGGGGTGAACATTGGGAAGAACCGGGTGACGCCCCCGGAAAGCGCTGCCGCCGATTACGCGCTGGCGGCCACGGTACTCACGCCCTATGCCGATTACCTGGTGGTGAATGTCTCCTCACCGAACACGCCAGGATTGCGTGATTTGCAATCCGTGGAATCACTGCGGCCCATCCTGGAAGCCACGCGTTCGGCCGCCGATGCCGCCCAGGCGGAGGTGGGCGGTGCCCGTGTGCCGTTGCTCGTCAAGGTTGCCCCTGATTTGTCCGACGACGATATTGATGCCATCGCCGCCCTGGTGACGGACCTGGGTGTGGATGGAGTGGTGGCAGTCAACACGTCCATCAACCATGATCTTGGCCCGGGCGGTCTTTCCGGACCGCCGCTGAAGGCGCGCGGCCTTGAGGTGGTGGAGAGGCTTCGGCGTCACCTGGGGGAGGACGCCACCATCATCGGCTGCGGTGGAATCCAGCAGCCCGACGATGCACGCGAGTACCTCCGTGCCGGAGCAAACCTGGTCCAGGGTTACACCGGATTTGTGTACGTAGGCCCCCTGTGGCCTCGTCGAATCAACACGGCATTAGTGGCTGACGCGGTGGGATAACGCTGCTGGCTGACGCGGCTGGCTGATGCGCAACAATCAACGCGAGCCACGGCGGCGCAATCTGGGACAACCTGAAGAATGCAGGGTTTCGAAACCTTTCGATTCAGCGTATTCTTAATCCGGGTGACGTACACGATCCGTCACCGTGGTTCACGACGTAGGCGGCCTGAGGTCTCCTATTCGTCAGCGACGTTGGCGCCGTTACTGCTCCCGCGTGATGAGGCGCACTCGCATCTCATTAGACTGGTGTTTTGGTCTGGTGAACACCGTGAACAGAGGAACAATCATGATTCGCCGTCAACGAGTTTCTTCAGTACTCATTGCTGTGTCCTTGGTGATTCCCCTGCTGATCTCGGGTTGCTCGGCAGACAATGCCTCCGAGAATCACTCTCCGCCACCATCGTCGTCGGAGAAACAACCCACCGAGGTTCTGACTGACGCAGGCGATCAGAACACGGGGTTTGCCCCGTCAAACGATCAAAAACTGGCGCCTACCGATGACGCCATGGGGGAGACCCCCATCCAGAAACTGCGCATCGGCATCTTCTTTGACCGCCCCGGGGTGGGGCTCATGGGTGCCGATGGGCGGCCGTCAGGATTTGACGTTGACGTAGCGGCATACATTGCCTGGAAACTCGGCTACGCTCCGTCCGAGATTGAGTGGGTGCGCACGGACCCCAAGAACCGCGTTCCCTACATCACCGAGAACAAGGTGGATTTCATTGTTGCCACGGTGGCCATCTCTGACAAACTGCGCGAGAGCATGGACTTTGCTGGACCGTACATTGTGTCCGGAGAGGATCTCCTGGTCCGCGCCGATGATGTGACCATCACGGGCCTGGCCACGTTCCCCGGGCACACCATCTGCACCATGGAGAACTCGAACGCACTGCTCCGCCTCACCGAGACCTTTGGCGATCAGTTGAACATTGTGACCATGGACAGTTATCTCAAGTGCGCGGATGCCACGATTACCGGTGTGGTGGACGCCGTGGCCGCGCCGGACATCACGCTGGCCGGGCTTGCTGCTGCCGATCAGTACTTCGGGAAACTGCGCCTTCTGAAATCCCACTACCACATTGAGCGTTTGGGAATTGCTATTCCCAAGGGTAAGCAGGAGTTGTGCGAGGCTATCAACAGCGGCCTTGATGACATGATGGCAGACGGTTCCTGGCAACGATTTGTCAACCGCCACACCGCAGGCACAGGCTACCGTCCCGCCGAATACGAATACCCACCCGTCCTCGACACCTGCAACGGCTAAACCGCGCCACTACCTACAAAGAAAACAGTGCCGATCTATGGCGGCAGGGGCCTAAAGTGTTGTACATGTCTTTGAGCCATCGTCTCCGGTACTACCGCCGACTCCATAAGTCACAGACACTCCCGCTGTGTTGTACGGATTCATTCCCACGGTTTATCTTGGGCTGGCTGAGGAAGCCGTGTTATTGGACTGGGTGTGACAAATATAAACCAGAGGTAGCGGCGTTGTGGCAAGCATACACGCCAGAGCCGACCACTCCCGAAGATTTTGCACTGGCGCGGGCCGTTTGCGAGCGTGCCCTTGAGAATGAGATTGGCAGTATCTTCGACCTGGTGAATCCTCGATTTCAGGACGTTGCACACTTCGCTGCGTCCACGCTTGGTTACCTTGTGTGGGGGAATCCTGACACTGTTGATATGTACGGGATTGGTGATCTCGGAGGTTGGGCCCTGGATTTGCTCTCGATGTGGGGCGTATATGAAAAGTTAGGCGACGGTGCCGATCTAGGCCAATGGATGAGCAGTCGGATAGGTGGCTTCGACATAGTAGATAACGCGTTCGATTATGCTGACCTGGTTGCGGATGCCGACGCCTGGTTGATTTCAACCGAACCAGGACAGTTGTCGACCAAAATGAGGGTTGGACTCGCGGTGAGTTCTCGTGAAAGAATCGCGCAGTTCTATGAAGTCCGTTTCAATGGATCCGATTCGAACGTTATTGCAGCGTTTCTGCACCTCATCGACGGTCTTGATTGGGGTCCCTTTGACAATGTTCCGTTTACCAAAGAAGTATTCCTCAAGGCTGCTCGTGCAAGCCGTCTGCCGACCGTTGACGAGGGCACAGTGATGGCTAGCGCATTTTCAGCAGTTCTCGCGAACCCACCCTCGCACTCGTAGGTGCTAACTTATGTGTTCGGCCCCCGCGAAATACACCAACGTGAGATCTAGGAGAGTCCTTTGGTGGCTGTCTTTATTCTGTTTCACGGCCCTTATTACCGCCAAACAAGCGATAACTGAAACTCCGCTTGTGATTGGGGATAGCATCATCATTCCGTCCGGCACTATCTCGCTCACAGCAGTCATCCTTGTGAACTGTTGTCTCGTCACAGTATGGCTACTCTGGCTTGGGCGAAACCCGAACGAAAACAAGCCAAGTGCGTTAAAGTCAGCCGTTATCGCTGTGGTTTCTAGTGCGATTATTGTTGTGTCGATCCCCATCGCGCTGATTTCTGTGCTCAGTGTCTCGCAGTACGATTTCGTTCCGTTAGAGCCCTTGTCGCCTGACGGATGTCTGATCGTTGCTGCAAGTCAAGATGTCATACTAGGACGGCCTACGCCGGAGACAACAGTGTTCTTCGTGCGTGGTGCTAGCGGCATCGCACTTAATCGTGTCCCGATGGTTGCTTTCGGTGAAGCCGGTTCGGAAAGCATGAGATTGGGCAACTGGACACTTGTATGGCATCTGGAATCGGCGGTCTTATCAATTCCGGGGGAAACTGTAACGATAACATGTACTGGATGAGGCGGAATACTAGTTCTCTGCCTTTGTGGGCTCATCAGTTCCACCATGGTGGAGAGAATCCCAGGTCCTGACAAACTTGTGCTGGGTTCCATTCGTGATTGCTAGTAGGACGTGCGGCTATGCTTAGTAGAGTTTCCAATGCCCGAGTTATTTTGGCTATTTCTGCAATGTGTGTGGTGATGATCGTGGTGGCACTAGTGACGGGCAAACCGCGAGTAGTCAATGGAGAGGTTCATGTCATTTCACTGACAATGATAGTTTTGTTATCCATTCTCTATGCACTACTATTTCTTGCGATAATTGCGACGGTTATTCAGCGTCACGAGAGACAACCCACGAATACGGAGAAAAAACACCTGAGATTTTGCGGAGAGTGACAGTTGCTACTATCAGTCTCGCTCTCCTGGGCCTTCTGATCTTACCATTGATGTCCCACCGGGCAATACATCCGTTTACAGTGCTGCACCCCCCAAGTTCTCGCGGTTGCTTTGCAGTTGCCGAGATACACACTCAATGGTACATCGATGTAGGAAGGCTGCGCATTTCCGTACCACCTCATGGAACCATGACTGCTCCCAGTGAATTTGGATGGACGGACAATCGTCGGGGCAGTGTGATAGGCACGGGTCAATGGGCTCTTGTCTGGGATGGTGATCTGGGTACTTTTGAGGTCAATGGTGAAAAACATCAGATTGAATGCCCGCAACGTTGACCAAATCCCTACCGAAAGATCTCTTAGGCTCATGACGCCGTCGTCGTCGAGGTTTGCCTCGGACCCGTCAGCCAGCACTTCCGTGACCTTGGCCATGATGGCGCCCGGTTCCTGGCAACGTTTTGTCAACCGCCACACCGCAGGCACGGGCTACCGTCCCGCCGAATACAAATACCCACCCGTCCTCGACACCTGCAACGGCTAAACCGCGGAAGTTCAATCAGCAGAGCCGGTACGCAAACACCATGGCCGGTAAGCGAAGCTCAGCCAACTAGCCCGATTAGCAGGGTCGTTCGGTGGGGGAGTTGCCTGCGTTGGCGGGGTCTACCTCGGCTACGTCAGCCAGCACGTCTGTGATCTTGGCCATCAGGGCGTCCGGGATGGTCACGCCGGAGGCTTCAACGTTGGAGGTGATCTGCTCGGGACGGGAGGCGCCCACCAGTGCAGCAGCCACGTTGTCATTTTGCAGCACCCAGGCCACAGCCAACTGGGCCATGGTCAGGTTCAACTCGTCAGCGATGGGTTTCAGGTTCTGCACCGCAGCCAGCACGTCATCACCCATGAGGCGCCCAATGAAGGCGCTTCCCGTGGGATCGGCAGCGCGGCTACCCTCGGGCACGGGTTGACCCGGAAGGTATTTCCCGGACAGCACGCCTTGAGCCATGGGTGACCACACAATCTGGCTGATTCCCAAGTCCTTGCACGTAGGAACTACCTCATCCTCAATGACCCGCCACAGCATGGAATACTGTGGCTGCGAGGAAATCAACTGGAATCCCAACTCCTTGGCCAGCGCGTGGCCTTCACGGATCTTGTCTGCCGGCCATTCGGACACGCCAATGTAGAGTGCTTTGCCGCTGCGCACCACGTCCGCAAACGCCTGCATGGTTTCCTCCAGCGGCGTTTCATAGTCATACCGGTGTGCCTGATACAGGTCCACATACTCCATCTGCAGGCGCGTCAAGGACGCGTTAATGGATTCCATGATGTGCTTGCGGGACAGCCCACAGTCATTAGCGCCAGCGGGAGGCATGGGCCAATAGGTTTTGGTGAACACCTCCAGGGATTCACGGCGCTCGCCCTTCAACGCGGCGCCCAGCACCTCTTCGGCCTTTCCAGCGGCGTACACGTCCGCCGTGTCAAAGGACGTGATGCCCGCGTCCAGCGCTGCGCGCACGCAGGCGGTGGCTACATCATTCTCTACCTGGGACCCGTGAGTGATCCAGTTTCCGTAGGTGATTTCAGTAATCTTGAGTCCGCTGTTGCCCAGGTATCTGTAGTTGACCATGGAGGCATCGTACCCGGTGCGCGTAACGGGGCGCGTTAGGTAGGCCACACCCCGTGTTTTGCCTGGGTGGGCTTAGGCATCCGCATGCGCCGCATCTGGAATGCGCGCATCACCGAATACCACAGCAAGCCCTTCTCCAACCGGTCCGCCCCAAACTTCTCCCGCAGGCGCTTACGCAACTGAACCCACAGGATTACGCAGTCAATAATCGCCGCCAGCACCATGAGGTACATCAAGCCCACCACCATGGTGGTCACGGCGGGGTTCTGGGCCGCCACCAGCACAAACTGCAGTGCAAACATCAAGAACACCGCAGGAAGGAAGAACTCGCCCAAGTTCCAGCGCGCATCCACCCAATCGCGAATAAAGCGCCGCTGCGGGCCCTTGTCACGCGTGGGGAGATACTTTTCTTCTCCGCGTTGCATTCCCTCATACGCCTGCGCGCGCTTGACTTTGTCCGATTCCCGGGCCGCCTTCGCCGCGGCGCGGCGATCGTCGGGCACTAACGGACGCCGGTTCGCCTTCTCCTGCACGGAACGCTTGGGCGTGGGGCGGCCCTTGGCGGTGGACGGCTGGGCGTCAACGGACGCCGCAGGGTCCGGGGCGGATGTCTGAGGTGAGTCGTTTGTCTTCTTCCAGAAAGGCACGGGCCTACTCTAGACGGGTGAGTGCCCTGAATCCTGAAACTGTCCAGAACCTACGTGGCGTGGTGGAGAACCTCTTCCCCGCATTACAGGATGACTTGGAGGCGTTGGTGCGCATCCCGTCCGTGTCAGCACCAGCGTTTGACCCTGCCAACGTGGTGGCCTCCTCTTACGCCGTGGCCGCCTTGGCCGGTGCCACCTTGCGGAAATTTTCCGCCGTGGCCGGTGAAGGGCCGGACACCATTGACGTGCAGATCCTGCGCGCGCCCAAACATGACGGAACGCTCGGCGCCCCAGCGGTAGTGGCGCGGCGTCCCGCCCCGGAAGGCGCTCCAACGATTCTGCTCTACGCCCACCACGATGTACAGCCTCCCGGTGACGGATGGGATCACAGTCCCTTTGAGCCGAACCAGGACGGGGACCGGCTCTTTGGCCGCGGCGCTGCCGATGACAAAGCCGGCATCTGCGCCCACCTGGGAGCGCTGCGCGCGCTGACAGACCTGGGCGAGATTCCCCACGTGGGCGTGACCATTTTCTGTGAAGGCGAGGAGGAGGATGGCTCCCCGTCCTTCAGAAACTTCCTGGAACAGAACACGGAATTGCTTCACGCCGATGTGATGATTGTGGCGGATTCGGTGAACTGGAAGGTAGGAACTCCCGCACTGACCACCTCGCTGCGTGGTTTGGTGGACGGCGTCCTGGAGGTGGAGGCGCTGGATCACGCCATTCACTCGGGCATGTTTGGCGGGCCGATCCTTGATGCTTACACCATTGCCGCGCGGATCATCGCCTCCCTCCATGACGCGGACGGCAATGTGGCCATTGAGGGCCTGGTCAGCGGACCGGAACCCACCGTGGATTACTCCGAGGCGCAGTTCCGGGAAGAATCCGGGATTCCGGACCATGTACATCTGGCGGGCAGCGGGTCCATTGCCGGGCGGATGTGGACCAAGCCCTCCATGTGCGTGGTGGGGATTGATGCCGTGCCCGTGGATGAGGCCATCAACGTGCTCACGCCGCGCGTGCGGGTGAAACTGTCTCTGCGGTTGGCTCCGGGTCAGGAACCCGAGGCTGCTGCTCAGGCACTGGAAGAGCACATCATGGCCAACACGCCCTTTGGTGCCCGCAGCACGTGGACCACCTACGAGTACGGCAAGCCGTTCAAGGCACCCTCGGACACCACGGCCATGCAGATGGCCCGGCAGTGCTTTGCGGCGGCGTGGGACAACGATCCCGTGGACATTGGAGTGGGCGGATCCATCCCGTTCATTGCCGATCTCCTGGAGGTGTTCCCGGACTCCAAGATTCTTGTCACCGGCGTGGAGGACCCGGATTCCCGCGCGCATGGTGCCAATGAGAGCGTCCACCTGGGCGAATTGCGCAAGGTGATAGTGGCCGAAGCACTCATGTTGCGTACTCTTGCTGCGTGACTTCTAAAACTCATGGTGTGATCCTCACGGATGCCGCTGCTGTCAAAGTAAAGAATCTCCTGGATCAGGAGGGGCGCGACGATCTTCGTCTCCGCGTAGCCGTTCAAGCCGGCGGGTGCGCTGGCTTGATGTACCAGTTGTACTTCGACGATCAAGTGGAGGACGCTGACGCCGTGAACTCCTATGACGGCGTTGAGGTGGTAGTGGACAAAATGTCCGTGCCCTACCTGGACGGCGCCACCGTGGATTTCAGTGACACCATTGAGCGTCAAGGATTCACCATTGACAACCCCAACGCCGGGAACACGTGCGCGTGCGGCGGGAGCTTCGCCTAGTTGCGCTGACGGCTGCGCCTAGTCCAGTTGGAATCCGCGGCCTACGGGATCACAGGCGTCAAACGCCTTGTACTCGTCCCGCGCCTCGCGGTACGCGTCCATCGCCTCCTTGTCATCCGTGTCCTCGGGTTTGACGGGCTTGTCTGGCCGGTGATCGGGATGGTTGGGGTTTGATTCGTCGCATCCACGGAAACCTTCGACGATGAGCGGGAGCGCGGCGAGCGTGGTGCGCTTAGTGACGTGGAGGAGTACCACGTCACCCGGATGGGCGCGGCGTACCACACGGCCCGCCAGGCCCTCCGCTGACACCTCACCAGCCCAGTCACGCGGGTCCACGTCCCAGAGATCCACGCTGACTCCGGCTGCCTTGGCCGCCTTGTGAACGTCCTTGTTCACGGAACCGTACGGCGGGCGGAACGCGGTGGGCCAGTGGCCCGTGAGGTCAAAAATGGCCTGCTGCGTATCCTCAATCTCCTTGAGGATTTCCTTGTACGTGAGGGTGGTGAGTTCCGTGTGGCTCCACGAGTGGTTACCAATCCGGTGACCCTCACTGACAATCCGTTCAATCTGCTCGGCATAGGCTTCCACGCGGCTGCCGAGTACGTAGAACGTGGCACGGACGTCAAACTCTTTCAGGACGTCCAAAATCTTGTCCGTGTAGAGGCCGGGGCCATCATCAAAGGTGAGGTGAACGGTGTCCGGGCCGTCAAAAGCCCCAGGGAAAATGACGCGAATTTCAGGCTCCTCCACGGACCCGGGCAGGACTCCCAGCCCAAAGTCCTGGTGTTCAAACGTTAAGCGATTATTCAAGATGCTGGTGGCAGATTCCCGGACCTGGTCCGGATCCAGAAAACGCCCAGGAACCCCCTCCCTGACTACAGACTGGTCATCCAGCACCAGGGTGGGGCGCGCCGGAATATGGAAGTCCTGGGCCAACGTGGCGAGGTGCGCATCCAACGCGTCCGCGTTCCACGCAACAGAATATTTCCCCGTGGCGGAATCCCGGGTCAGGTCCAACGCCTCAAAGAGTTCCGCAGGCGTCACCTGGGCCGTCACTCCTTGTGAGACGAGGGTGAGATCCGCCGTGGCCGAATAGACCTGCGCTGCGGGTTCCACCGCCAGTGATACCACGGACAGCAGGGCCGAAAGCGTCCCCGCCACCGAACGCGTTGCCACCGAACGCGTTGCAGCAGTGCGGGTTGCCACGGTGCGGTTCAGCGCCGTGCGCGTCAGGCGCGTGTGGGTCAGCGCTCTGGGCACGGCTGGGAACATCACGGGCGCCATTGTGCCCGAGCCGTGGCTACCGCGCTATGAGGACGGCGGGTGTGTTGTCAAAGGCCGAGGCCAGGCCACCTGTTCGTCGTCGGGCAGACAGCGCACCCTACTCTTGCTCGGCACGTGACACATTGTCCCTACCCTGCACTTTGTCCCTACCCTGCATGAGAGCCCGGGCCGGTCTACCATCAAAGTATGCCTGCTTACACGCTGCCTGACTTGACCTATGACTACTCGGCCCTGGAGCCCTACATCTCAGGGCGCATCATGGAGTTGCACCACTCCAAGCACCACAACGCCTACGTCACGGGCGCCAACACGGCTATAGAACAGTTGGAGGAAGCGCGCGCTACCGGCAACCTGTCCGCCGTCAACCAACTGGAAAAGAACCTGGCCTTCAACCTGGGCGGGCACATCAACCACACGGCGCTGTGGGCCAACATGTCCCCGGATGCCGGCGGCGAACCTCACGGCGAGATCGCTGATGCCATCACGGAGCACTTCGGTTCCTTTGCGGCGTTCAAGGCCCAATTCACCGCGGTGGGCGCGGGTGTGCAAGGCTCCGGGTGGGCCATCCTCGCGTGGGACAGCGTGGGCGAGCGCTTGGTGATTGTGCAACTGTATGACCACCAGGGCAACCTCACCCTCGGCATGGTTCCCATTGTCCTGCTGGACTGCTGGGAGCACGCGTACTACCTGGACAAGCTCAACGTCCGCGCGGATTACATTGCCGCCTGGTGGAACCTGGTCAACTGGGAGGACGCCAACGAGCGCCTCGCCAGGGCTAAGACGCAACTGAACGGGTTGATCATTCCGGCGTAGGGCTATTCCGAGCAGGACTTATCCCCACCGGCTTTTCCCACCAGAGCTATCCCAACAGCGTTATTCCCACCTGGGCTTATCCCAACAGTGCATGGGCGACGACGAAGATGAGCAACCCCGCCAACGCGCCCACAAACGTGCCGTTGAGCCGGATGTATTGCAAGTCCTTGCCCACCAGGTTCTCAATGAGCGTGCTGGTTTGTTCAGCATCCCAGCGGTCCACGGTGTCCGTAATGATGCTGGCAATGTCATGGCTGTAGCGGACAACAAGATTGGCTGCGGCGCTGGTGACCGTGTTGTTGACGTGACCTTGCCATACGGGGTCCGCAACAAGGCGCTCCGAGAGCGTGGCAAGGCCCGTGTGAACCCGCGTCCGCAGGTCGCTGGCGTCCATGTTCAGTTGTGCCGCGAGTCCGCTCTGCATGCTTTCCCACGCCGTGTTGGCCAGCGTTCCCAGGTTGTCACTGGTGAGAATCTGCCGTTTGAAGGAATCAAAGCGGGTGCGGAACTCCTCATCGCTGATGAGTTGGGTGGCGAGGCGTCTGAGGTACTCATCGATCACCACGCGCGGCCCGGAACTCGCGTCAGTGCGCGCTTCGGTCAGGAACTTCATGGCTTCTTGGTGGGTGAGTTTGTCCACGGGGGAGTGGAACACGCGGCGCAGGGGACCGGGCAACCGGCCACTGGCTAGGCCCTCAAAGGATTCGGGGTGGGTCTCCAACCAGGCCGCAGCGGACTCAAACACCATGGTGATCACCGGTTGGTGAGCGTCAGAGTCCATCACCCGGTTCAGGAGCGTGCCCAAGGGAGTACACCAATCGGCCTCCGTCAACGGACCCTGAACCAGCGTGGTGATGAAAGTCCGCACCTCATCACCATCGGCAGTGTCCAACGCCCAGGTCCCCAGCCGAGATGCTTCGTCGAGCAAACGCTGCTGGCTGGCCGGTTGCCCGAGCCACGCCCCAACAGACTCGGCCACATTGGTGGCTTCGAGTTTGGCGGTGACCGCCTGCGGGTCCAGAAAGTTGACCTCCACAAACTCACTGAGGGACTTGCCTAGTTCATCCTTCTTGGCGGGAATGATGGCGGTGTGAGGAATGGGCAGGCCCAGCGGGCGCCGGAACAGCGCCGTCACCGCAAACCAGTCCGCCAACGCACCCACCATGCCGCCTTCAGCGAACGCCCGGAGGTACGCAAAACTGGGATAGCGCGTTTGCAGGGAAAACCCCACCACAAAGAGCACCGCCATCAGCACCAGTGCCGCTGTGGCAATACGCTTCATGCGCTTCAGCCCGCGAGCACGCTCATCAGCGGGGGTTGCCAGGACGGTCACCGAGGGTGTACTCACCGTTCGATTCTGACACGAGGCGCGCTTTCAGGCACGCTGGTGCCTCTCATGCAGAGGTCACCTGGCTCGATCACCTGGCCCTGGTGCCTAACTCTCAAACTCCTTGACGGCCGCATCCAGAACGGCTTGTGCCGTGCCACCGGGCAAGGCGGGAAGATGCCTCAAGGCATCAATGTGGGATTCCGCAGCATCGTTGGTCAAGCGCATGAGCAGGAAGGCGCGTGCCACAATCAGCAGCTCCGCAATCAGCGGTTCGGTGAGTTTGTAGTGGACAATATTGCCGGACCGTGTGGACTCCACCACCTCGGCACGCTTGAGAACTGCAAGGTGTTGGGACAGGGCTGACGGCTCAATTTTGGTGAATTCCAACAACTGACCCACCGGGGCACTGTTGTTGGGATCTGCGGCAAGAAGCTCCAGCACTTGAAGGCGCGCGGGGTGCGCAAGCGCTTTGAACAGTGTTGCCTTAATTTCATAAACCGGCCTGGTATCCATGTTGGCTTACGGTAATGCTCAGGCACCCCGTAGAGTCGGCACCATGACTCAGACACCCACTTTGTACGCTGTGGTGGCGGCATTGGATGGTCTCTACCCACGTGACACCGCCGAGAGTTGGGATGCGGTAGGCCTCGTTGCCGGGGACCCTAGCACGCCCATTCGTCGCATACTCTTTGCCGTGGACCCCGTGGACGCCGTGGTCAAAGAAGCCATAGCGTGGGGCGCCGATCTCCTCATCACCCACCACCCGCTCTACCTGCGGCCCACCAGTTTCATGGCCGCAGACACCTTCAAAGGGTCCGTGGTTCACCGCCTGATTTCCTCCGGAATTGCCCTGTACGTGGCGCACACCAACGCCGATGCCGCCCCGCGCGGAGTGGCCCAGGCGCTCGCAGACCGCTGCGGGTTGAAGAACACGCGTCCGCTGATTCCGCAGGCACAGGACCCTGAACGGGGCCTCGGCCGTGTGGGACGCCTCCCAGAACCGATGACCTTGCGCGCCTTTGCCGAGCACGTTGCGGGCTCCGTTCCGTCCACGGCCCAGGGGGTGCGAGTAGCGGGTGACCTGGACGCGGTGGTGAGTTCCGTTGCCGTATCCGGAGGGAGCGGGGACGGATTTTTCAACGATGTTCGTGCCGCCGGAGTGGACGTGTATGTGACCGCCGATCTTCGCCACCATCCCACCTCCGAGGCGCGGGAACGTGCTGAATTTGGCCAGGGGACCCCGTACATCCTTGATCTCGCGCACTTTGCGTCGGAATGGCCCTGGCTGGTTTATGCCGAGGCCGATCTCATGGCAGTGTTACCTCACACCATCGAAACACGCGTGTCAGAGATCTGTACGGACCCGTGGACCGCCCGGATGTAAGGAAGCCTGTTGCCCACTGCCAGTCCCCTCGATCAACTCACTCTGCTAGACATCCATGAACTGGATACCCGCTTTGCCACGCTGGTGCATGCCAAGCGCAGCCATGAAACGCACGCGCAACTTCAGAGCCTTGACGCGCAGATTTCCGCGCTAGATGCCCGAATGCTGGCCTCGCGCACAGGCTTGGCGGACACCCGCCGAGAGTTGAAGCGCGCCGAGCAAGATGTGGAGCAGGTCCTCACCCGCCTTACCAAGGACCGCGAGTTGCTGGACTCAGGGAAACTCGGCCACAAGGACGCCATGTCCGTCACCGAGGAGATTGCCTCATTGACGCGCAGGCAGGACGTGGTGGAGCAGGTGCAACTGGAGGTGATGGAGCGCGTGGAGGGCACCGAGGCTGCGCTCACCCAACTGGATGCCATGCACGCGGACCTTGTTCAGCAGCGTGGCGATGTTCAAGGCGAACAGGTGCAAGCCTTTGCTGACCTGAAGGCACAAGCCGTGGAGGTAGCCGGGGAACGCAAACGCCTGGCCGCGCAGGTGGATCCGCAGTTGCTGAAACTGTACGAGGCCACCAAGCAACGCCTGGGAAGTGGCGCTGCGGCCCTGCGTGCCGGGCGCTGCACCGGGTGCGGGTTGGAACTCAATCCCGGTGACCTGGACGCCGCACGCACGGCTCCCGCTGACGCGATTTTGCGCTGCGAGGAGTGCGGAAGGATTCTGGTCCGGGATTTCACTGATGATTCTGACGCGGACTGACTCTGACCGGCATTGATCCTGACTGACCCTGACGCGGACCGAAACTGACCTCGATTGACACGGCACAGATTGACACACGCCATCATGGACTCCCGTTCCCTCCCGCTTTCCTGTCCGCGTTCTCTCCCGATGTCCCGTCCGCTCCCCGCCGCCGTGTTGTGGGATATGGACGGAACACTGATTGATTCTGAGCCGTACTGGATTGCCGCCGAGGAAGAATTGGCGGACATTCACGGTGGGAGTTGGTCCAAGGAACAGGCCCTGCAATGTGTGGGGAATTCGCTGGTGGTGTCCGCCGGAATCTTGCAGCAGGCAGGCGTGGACCTGCCCGTAGACGAGATTGTGGAAGAACTCCTTGACCGTGTGGTGGCGCGCACCGTGGAACACGTTCCCTGGAGGCCCGGTGCCCAGGAACTGTTTCACGCCTTGGCTGATGCGGGCGTTCCGTGCGCGTTGGTGACAGCGTCCTATGCCCGGTTTGCTGCCGTGGTGGCCGAGGCCAGCCAGGGAGCGTTGACGGTAGTGGTTCCCGGTGACGCCGTGACGCACGGTAAGCCAGATCCTGAGTGTTTCCTCACCGCTGCGCGGCTGCTGAATGTGCCGCCGGAAGCCTGCGTGGCCATTGAAGATTCGCGTCCCGGAATTGCTGCCGCCATGGCCTCGGGAGCCAGAACGTTGGGAGTGGAGTGCATGCTCCCCATTCCCGTGATGCCGGGCCTGTCCCGTGCGCGGAGTTTGAGCGCTATATCACTTGACGATGTGTGCCGCATTGCGGCGGGTGAAGTGCTGGACAGGTGACACCCTTTACGATGAAAGCGTGAACACAGCAACAGCCTCCATGAAACGTTCGGGGTGGACCATCGGCCACATTGCCGACGCGCCCATCCTGATAACCCCATCATGGTTTGTTGCCGCAGCGTTCCTCACCGTGCTCTTTGCGTGGTCCATCCACGGTCAGGCGTTTGCTCAGGACTTCTCCATGCCGGTGATCATTGCCGTATCCCTGGCGTTTGTGCTGCTGCTCTTCGGCTCCGTTTTTTGTCACGAAGCCGCGCACGCCCTCATGGCCAAGCGCCGTGGCCACACCGTCACCGAGGTGGCCGTCACCCTGTGGGGAGGGCACACGCAATACACGGGCCGTGCCACCCATCCCGACGATGTTGCGTTGGTGTCAGTAGTGGGGCCGCTGACCAACGTGGTGTTAGCAACGCTGTTCTGGGTCCTGCAACACGTCCTTCCTGGTGGTTCCATCCCCGCGTTGCTGGCCTTTGCCGCGTTCTTCTCCAACGTGTTTGTGGGAGCGTTTAACCTTCTTCCTGGGTTGCCGCTGGACGGCGGCCAGATTCTTGAGGCTATTGTGTGGCGGGCCACGGGGTGGCGTTCCCGGGGAACCCTGGTGGCCGGATGGACCGGCAGGATTCTGGCGATTGTGGTGGTGGTGGCCGTAGCCGTGTGGGTGTTCACCCGTAGTGGCTCGCCGGATTACACCAATCTGCTGTGGGCTGCGTTTGTGGGCTTCTTCCTGTGGAGCGGTGCTGGCGAGGCTATCCGCGCTGGTGAGATGCGGGAAAAGGCCGGGCAAATTGACGCGCGCACCATGGCCACACGCTGTGTCATGGTTCGCTCCGGGCGTTCCATGGCGGATGCCGCCCGAGCAGCCAGCGGCGTGGAGGCAGCAGCCGTGGTGGTTGCCGATCCCCAAGGCCATCCCAAGGGATGGGTGAGTGCGAGTGCCGCCGCCAAGATTCCCGAGGACAAACTCGCCTCCACCCCTGTGGACGCCGCCATGGTCCCCTTCCCCGAGGGATGTGACGTGGACGTGGCGTTGGCCGGAACGCCGCTGCTGGATCACCTGGTGGCCACCGCCAATGACGCCAAGATTGTTCCGGTGGTGGACAACGGCGCTGTGGTGGGAGTTTTGGATGTTGCCCGCGTTGCCGAGCGCCTGCGTGCTGGCGGTGCCACGTGATGGGCACACAGGGTGGAGATGCTGTGGGTCTGGGCGCCGTAGGCTCGGACTCAGGCGTGCAGGATGCCGTGGGCGCGGGCATAGATGACGTTGGCACCAGCGCTGTGGGCGCCGCCCTGAAACGCGGTGCGTTCCGCGCCGGGGACACGGTGCAACTGACCGATCCCAAGGGCCGGATGAACACCATCGAGTTGCGGCCAGGTTCCACCTTCCACACGCATCGCGGGTATTTCCGCCACGAGGATCTCATCGGCAAACCCGAAGGCTGGGTGATCACCAACACCGAGGGCGTGGAGTACCTGTGCTTGCGTCCCCTCTATGCCGATTACGTGATGTCCATGCCGCGCGGCGCCCAAGTGGTGTACCCCAAGGACGCCGGCCAGATCATCCAGATGGCGGACATTTATCCCGGTGCGCGGGTCCTGGAAGCCGGGGTGGGTTCTGGCGCGTTGACCATGGCACTGCTCCGGGCCGTGGGCGATCACGGGAGGCTGACGTCCATTGAACGCCGGAGCGATTTTGCCACTATTGCCCGCGCCAACGTGGAGAACTTCTTTGGCGGTCCGCACCCCGCGTGGGAGGTCCGCGTGGGGGACTTTGCCGATCAGGCTGCCGCTGCTGCCGGGGACACCGGCGTGGACCGCGTAGTCCTGGACATGCTGGCGCCGTGGGAAAACATCGAGGCCGTGGCTGACGTGCTCGTTCCCGGTGGGGTGTTCCTTGCCTACGTAGCCACGGTGACCCAGTTGTCCCGCCTAGCCGAGGACCTGCGCGCCCACGGAGGCTTCACCGAGCCGAACGCCTGGGAATCCATGGTGCGTGGCTGGCACCTGCAGGGCCTCGCCGTTCGGCCCGACCACCGCATGGTGGCCCACACCGGTTTCTTGCTGACCGTACGCAGGTTGGCTCCGGGCGTGAAACTTCCCGAGCGGCGCTTGCGCGTGTCCAAGGAAGCCGCCGTTCCCGGGTCCGTGGAAGATGCGCCGTGGCTCCAGGGCGAGTTCACCGGGGAGGACGTAGGCGAGCGTCCCGTCTCGGCCAAGAAGGTGCGCCGGACCATGCGGGCTTTGAACGGCGCTGGGCCACACGGCGCCGTTCAGGCCGCCACTGGACAACACAGCGCGGTGCTGGATGACGCGGTGCTGGATGACAGGGTTGTGGGTGACACCGTACGGGACGGCGAACAGCCATGACGTCCTCGGACCTGGACGTTGTGAAGGCCAAGAACGCTCGTCTAGCGGAGGCTCTGCGTGATGCGCGGGACCAAATCACCGAGATGCGCAGGCGCACGGAAGCCATGTCACGTCCTCCCCGCTTGCAGGTCACGGTGTTGGAATCAGCCACGTCCACTCAGGGCATGTCTAGGCAGGGCATGTCCGAGCAGGGCGCATCCCATGACGGCAACCCTGGCGAGTTGGTGGTGTTCAACGCCGGGCGCATCCAACGCGTAGCCGTGGGTCCGGATCTGGACCCAGCCACCGTTGGCGTTGGACAGACCGTGGAACTCAACGAAGCCATGGTGGCAGTAGCCGCCGGAGACTACCAGCGCATCGGCGAGGTGATGATTGTCAAGGAGCGCTACCCCGACGATCGTGTCCTCGTAGCCACCAAGGCAGACGACGAACACGTGGTCCGCCTGGCCGGGTGCCTTACCCAGTCCACTCTCCGAGTGGGCGATGTAGTGACTGTGGACACCCGGGCGGGGTTGGTGCTGGACATCCTCCCCAGCCCGGAGATTGCCGAGTTGGTGTTGGAAGAAGTCCCAGACGTCACCTACCAGGACGTGGGCGGCTTGGATGCACAGATTGCGGCCATCCGGGACGCCGTGGAGTTACCGTTTGCGCACCCCGAGTTGTATCGGAAATACGGGCTACGCCCGCCACACGGGATTCTGCTCTACGGACCACCGGGTTGCGGGAAAACACTCATCGCCAAAGCCGTGGCCAACGCCCTGCACTCGTGCTTCCTCAACGTCAAAGGCCCGGAGTTGCTCAACAAGTATGTGGGGGAAACCGAACGCCACATCCGGGTGATCTTTTCCCGAGCGCGTGAGAAGGCCGCTCAGGGCATGCCCGTGGTGGTGTTCTTCGACGAAATGGAGGCACTGTTTCGTCGCAGAGGCTCGGGGGTGTCCTCGGACGTGGAGACCACCATTGTTCCGCAGATACTCGCCGAGATTGACGGCGTGGAGCGGTTGGACAATGTGATTGTCATTGGCGCCTCCAACCGTGAGGACATGATTGACCCGGCGGTGCTCCGTTCCGGACGGTTGGACGTGAAAATCCGGATTGAGCGTCCGGACCGTGACGGCGCCCGAGCCATCTTCCGCCGATACCTGACCGCCGATACTCCCGTGAACGGCGTCACCCCGGACCAGTTGATTGACGTGGCCGTGGACAGGATCTGGGACTCAGACGCGGCAGGCGTGGTGTCCGGGGCGATGATTCGCAGCATCGTGGACAGGGCCAAGACTGCAGCCATCAAAGAGGCGTTGAAAGAACCGGCGCACGGTGGAACCTCGGGGCTCACCACGGAGCACATCCTGCAGGGTTGCGCCGAAGAGTTCCAGCAAAACGAGGACCTGGCCCTGTCATGAGGGCGCGGCGTCTCATGGGGATCGAGACGGAATACGGGATCCTGAGCGCTGAGGATCCCACTGCCGATCCGCAACTCCTGTCTGCTGCGGTGATTGGCGATATCGGCGTGTGCGGGGATGCCAGCGATCCGTGGGCGGTGACCTCCCGATGGTTGAGCAACGGTGCCCGGTGGTACGTGGATCATGCCCATCCCGAATACTCCACGCCCGAGGTCACCGGGCCACGGGACGCCGTGGCGTATGACCTGGCAGGGGAGCGCCTCATGGCCGAACGCGCTGCGGCCATGGGAATCTCGCTGTACAAGAACAACGTGGACGGCAAAGGGTCCAGTTACGGAACCCACGAGAACTATCAGGTGTCCCGGCTCGTTCCCTGGGAGGACCTGGTCACGGCACTGGTGCCGTTCCTCGTGACACGGCAGGTGTTTGCCGGAGCAGGCCGCGTGGGGCTCGGCGCTCGCGGCCAAGAACCCGGATTCCAGATATCGCAACGGGCGGACTACATCGAGACCGTCACCGGGTTGGCCACCACCGCGCGGCGCTCGATTGTCAACACTCGGGATGAGCCGTTGTGTGATCCGGATACTTGGAGGCGCGTGCATTTGATCCTGGGGGATGCCAACTCCTTCCCCTGCGCCTCGTGGCTGAAGATGGGTACTACCGCCATGGTGCTCTGGTGGCTGGAGAGCGCGCGAGATAAAAATAGTGTGCCAAGCGCCTTGGACCTTGGCCGCAGGCTCGCTTTGGCCGATCCTGTAGCGGCGGTGTCAGAAGTCTCCCGTGACCTCACGGGCAACGCCAGGCTGGTGTTGGCGTCGGGGGAGACCATGACGGCACTCGAGATTCAGACGGCTTACCTTGACGGGATTACCGCCGCGCTATCGTCGTCGATCCTGAACCAGGGTGACCGTTCGACGAGTGAATCGGGTACCTGTGATTTGGGCACCCCTGAATCAGACACCGTGCCTAGCGAGGCTCGCGCCATCCTCGCCCAGTGGAGTGACGTGCTGAGGCGGCTGGGCGTGGGGCCGCACTTGTGTGCGCGTGACGTGGAATGGGCCGCCAAGTTGCACCTCATAGAAGCGATGCGCACTCGTGACCGACTGGGGTGGGATCACCCCAAACTCGCTGCCATGGACCTTCATTGGTCGGACGTGAATCCCGAGCGCGGCGTGGCACAGCGTTTGCGACAGCGCGGCCTTGTGGACAATCCCGTATCTCACGAGGATGTGGCACGGGCCATGGCCGAGCCTCCTGCCGATACGCGGGCGTTTGGGCGCGGCAGGCTCGTCGCAGCACATCAGGACGCGAGGGCTGGGAGTAACCCCACCGGACAGACTCCCACTGGGCAGACTTCTACAGCGCAGGCTCATGCGGTACGCATTCTCAGCATGGATTGGGATCACGCCGTGGTCGCGGACAAAAGCGGGATACCTGCCCGCCACGCGTTTGATGTGACGTAGGGTCGTGATTCTACGCTTCAGCCCATGAAGACCACCACCTCCTCCACTGTCAAGAAGACCTCCGCTCTGGTTTGCGCCGCCCTGGCCGCAGCCCTCGTGTTTTCCGGTTGCGCCGGTGCGGTTGACGCTGCTACCGCCGTGATTGACCGCGTTGAAGGCACCACCCAAGGCACTACCCAAGGCGACACCTATGACGGCCTGCTCGGCACCTGGGAATGGCCGCTCGGCCCAGATTTCACCTACGTGTTTGAGGCTGACGGCACGGGCCTCCGCGGCACCTCCTTTGAGGCCGAAACCTTCACCTGGGACGCCAGCGGAAGCAACCTCTCCATCAACCTGGACAACCCGCCCGCCGGCAACATCGCCCTGGAGCGCTGGGAGTTCACCATTGACGGTGACACTCTGACCATCACCAGCCGTCAGGTGGACGGCATGGAGTTCTCCTACGTCCGCCAAGGCTCTGCCGCCGCCACCGTCTCCGACGCCCTCCCCGTGTTCTAGGGTTTACCACTTCCCACCTCGTCACTACCACCACCCAAGGCCCGCCGATGAACCCCCATCCGCGGGCCTTGCGTTGTAGTTGATCCCAACAAAGAGTAAACCCGACCCCAAAGGGGGCGGGCGGGTGCGCCGCAACGTTGACGTCCGGACTCCTGAAATCCCTTTCTTGTTAACATCGAGGCCTTCAGCACCGCACCAAGTAGGGTATCTTTCGTTGCCAGGAGGAAGTTCACATGACAACGTTCACCATCTCCGCCAAGGGGCAGATCACCCTTACCAAGAACATTTTGACCGCGTCGGGACTCCGACCCGGCGAGAAAGTGAGTGCTGAATACCTGGACGGCGGCCTGCTGCTGAGACCTACCCGCAGAACGACCACCTGGGAAGACTCCGTCGCCATGCTGCGGCGCGAAGGCGAGCCAATTCTTACGATCGAAGAAATGAACGAGGTCATTGCGAAAGGCTGGGCTGGCGAGCTGTAACTCCCGCTGGCAAGGCACGGGACATGACTGGAGAGGGTCTCCTTCATGACACCCGCTGACACCTGAGGCCCACCGGGTTCGGGTGTAATCACAGCCAAACGCGGATTTCATATCCGAGCCCCGTTCTACACTGTGGCCCATGTCAGAACCTACCCCCACTGATGCCACGCTCAGCCCGTTGGATGTGGCCGGACTGGACGCCGCTGTAGAGGCTGCGCTCGCGGACGTTGCCAGCGCTGGTGACCTTGACGCGCTCAAAGTGGTCCGCACCGCACACACGGGGGAGAAGTCCCCGCTCGCCTTAGCCAACAGGGCCATCGGCTCGCTTCCCGGCAAGGAGAAGGCTGCTGCGGGCAAGAACGTGGGGCCTCGCAGGGGCAGTATCAACAAGGCTATCGCCGCCCGGCAAGCGGAATTAGAGGCGGAGCGCGACGAGCGCGTGCTCGTCGACGAAGCCGTGGACGTGACTCTCCCCACCAATCGCAGGGCACAAGGCGCACGCCACCCCATTGAGACCATCCAAGAACACATTGCGGATTTCTTCATTGGGTTGGGGTGGGAGATTGCCGAAGGTCCGGAACTCGAGGCCGAGTGGTTCAACTTTGACGCCCTGAACTTTGGGCCGGACCATCCGGCTCGCCAAATGCAGGACACCTTCTTTTCTGACGGTGGCCGGAACCTAGTGCTCCGCACCCACACGTCACCCGTCCAAGCCCGTGAACTGCTGAAACGCGGTGCGCCCCTGTACATTGCGTGCCCCGGCAA
This sequence comes from Cellulomonadaceae bacterium, assembly GCA_031256435.1. Classification (GTDB taxonomy): domain Bacteria; phylum Actinomycetota; class Actinomycetes; order Actinomycetales; family Cellulomonadaceae; genus Xylanimonas. Next base: position 10,890 of record JAIRQO010000083.1, on the reverse strand, counting down.
GGTGTTCCGCACGGACGCCTTGGATGCCACGCACACCCCGGTGTTCCACCAGGTGGAGGGCCTGGCCATTGATCGCGGCCTGACCATGGCCAATCTGGTGGGCACGTTGGACGCGTTTGCTCGCGCCATGTTTGGCCCGGAGGCGCGCACGCGCCTGCGCCCCTCGTTCTTCCCGTTCACCGAGCCGTCTGCGGAGATGGACCTGTGGTTCCCGCAAAAGAAGGGCGGCCCAGGGTGGATTGAGTGGGGCGGTTGCGGCATGGTCCACCCCAACGTGCTACGCGCGTCCGGCGTGGACCCCGAGGAATTCCAAGGATTCGCGTTCGGCATGGGCATTGAGCGAACCCTCATGCTCCGCCACTCGATTTCCGATATGCACGATATTGTGGAGGGCGATGTCCGCTTCTCCACCCAGTTTGGGATGGAGATCTGATCATGCCTCTAGTAGTCACTGATTGGCTTGCCGATCACGTAGCCCTGCCCGCCGATCTCACCGCCACGGACCTTGCCGCCGCATTGGTGCGCGTGGGACTGGAAGAAGAGACGATCCACGCCGCCAATGTGACGGGACCACTCGTGGTGGGCCGCGTGCTCACCATGAAGCCGGAACCCCAGAAAAACGGCAAAACCATCAACTGGTGCCGCGTGGACGTGGGCCCGGAGCACAACGAACCGGCCACCACGGAACTGGATAAGCGCACCGGGCAAGTGGAGGACGTCCCCGCCGGGCGTGGAATAGTCTGCGGCGCGCACAACTTTGCCGCCGGTGACCTGGTGGTGGTTTCACTGCCCGGAACCGTGCTCCCCGGACCATTTGCCATTGCCGCACGGAAAACGTATGGGCACGTCTCTGACGGCATGATCTGTTCCGTTGCTGAACTCGGTTTGGGCGACGAAGCATCGGGCATCATTGTTCTTCCTCGTGACTTCGGCTTTGCCGAAGCGGACCTCACTCCGGGCCAGAACGCCATCAAACTGCTGGGCCTTGGGGACGAGGTGCTGGAAATCAACGTCACCCCGGATCGGGGATACGCCTTCAGTTACCGTGGCGTGGCCCGAGAATACAGCCACTCCACCGGTGCCGCTTTCACTGATCCCGGTCTCGCGGAAAATCTCCCAACGCCGCCACCCGCTGCCACCAAGGACGGGTTTGTGGTGGCGGTCCAGGACGCCGCACCGATCCACGGCGTCACCGGATGTGATCGCTTTGTCACACGGATTGTGCGTGGCATTGATCCGTCCGCGCCGAGCCCCGCCTGGATGCAGGCGCGCCTGACCGCCTCGGGAATGCGGCCCATCTCGCTGGCCGTGGACGTGACCAACTACGTCATGCTGGACCTCGGCCAACCTCTCCACGCTTATGACCTGGACAAGGTGGCCGCCCCCATTGTGGTAAGGCGCGCGCAGTCCGGCGAGAAACTCACCACGCTCGATGACGTGACCCGCACCCTGGACCCCGAGGACCTGCTCATCACGGATTCCCCCGTCCCGTCATCCTGCGCGGAGTCGCAGGATATCGCTCAACCGCAGGGATCATCTGCCACCACCGGCACTCGCATCCTGGGGATCGCCGGTGTGATGGGTGGAGCCTCCTCGGAGATCACCAGGACCACGCAGAACGTGCTGGTGGAAGCCGCCCACTTTGATCCGGCCTCCGTTGCCAGAACTTCCCGCAGGCACAAGCTTCCGTCCGAAGCCTCCAAGCGTTTTGAGCGCGGAGTGGACCCCAACCTTCCCGCCGTGGCCGCTCAACGCGTGGTGGACTTCCTGGTGGAGTTCGGCGGTGGCGTTGCCGATCCAGCCGTCTCGGACCTCAACACCGTCACCTCATCGCACAGCATCACCCTGCCCGTGGAGCTACCCACGCGCATTGCCGGTGTGGATTACACCGAAGCGCAGATCACGGACATCCTGGAACAGATCGGCTGCACGGTGGTGCGCCCGGCCCAAGCAACCCGCCCGGCCCAAGCAACCCACCCGGCCCAAGCAACCAAGGCAGCCCCTGCCACCCTCACCGTCACCCCGCCGAGTTGGCGCCCGGACCTCACCGAGGCCGTGAACCTGGTGGAGGAAATCGTCAGGATTGACGGCTATGACAAGGTGCCCAGCACGCTCCCGGCGGCCCCCGGAGGAACCGGGCTCACGCCGTCCCAGCGCCTTCGCCGATCCGTAGCGCGCACCCTGGCGGAAGCCGGCTTGGTGGAGACGCTGAGTTACCCGTTCGTCGGGGAGGCGGACAATGCGGCACTCGGCCTCACCGCTGACGATCCCCGCAGCAACGCTGTCCGTCTGCTGAACCCGCTGGCCGAGGACAAGCCGCTCATGCGCACCACGGTACTGGTCTCGCTGCTGGACACGGCGCGTCGCAATGTGAGCCGAGGCATACCCAACGTGGCCGTCTTTGAGACGGGCCTAGTGACGTTGCCGTGCGACGAGCCTGCGGCGGCTCCCATCCCGCCAGTGGGACAACTTCCCTCCGCGGATGACCTGGCCGCGCTCTACGCTGCCGTTCCTGCGCAACCTCGCCACGTGGCCGCCGTTCTTGCTGGACGCCTTGACGCTGCCGGATGGTGGGGTAAGGGTCGCACCGCCGATTGGGCCGATGCCGTGGAACTCGCCACGCTTGTAGCCGCCCGAGCCGGTGTCACGGTAACTACGGAACCGGATGCCTTCATGCCCTGGCACCCAGGACGCTGCGCCGCCCTGGTGGTAGACGGTGGCGAATATGACGGCCTGGTGCTGGGACACGCGGGTGAGTTACATCCCAAGGTGGCCGAGCGGTTCAGCCTCCCGGCGCGCTCCGCCGCGTTTGAGGTGAACCTCACCGCCCTGGACACGGTTGCCAGCAACGCCCCCGTGACCGCCCACCCGGTCACCGCCTTCCCGGCCGCCAAGGAGGATTTTGCCTTTGTGGTGGACCAGGAGGTTCCCGCCAAGGCACTGGAAGCCGCCATCTTGGTGGGCGCCGGTGACGTGCTGGAAGATCTCACGCTCTTTGACATCTTCACGGGTGAACAGATTGGCTCCGGAAAGAAGTCCCTGGCCTACGCCGTGCGCCTGCGCTCCGATTCCGGGACTCTCTCGGCGGACAATGTGCGCGATGTGAGAGCGCGGATTATCGCCGCCGCCAACACGATTGGAGCAACGCTGCGCGCGTAACACCTGGTGAGGTGAAGCGCGCCGGTACCGTAACGATCATGCCTCCAAGTGGATTCCTCGTTGAACTCAAAGACGGGACCTTTAAGCAACGCAACCCGTTCACGGGCACCCAGGTGTGGACCATTCCTGGCCGCGCCGACAGGCCCATCGCCATGTCCAAGGCGGCACCCGTTGCCTTGAACCCTGCGGACATGGGGCACCACTGTGCGTTCTGTTCCAAGCGATACCTGGAAACTCCGCCGGAGAAATCCCGGATAGTGCAGCACGCCGGGAACTTTGAGCAGCGTGACGGTGTGAGTGCCGATGAACTCACCAGCACCGTGGCGGAATTCCGGCGCATTCCCAACCTGTACGAGATCCTGTCCCTGGATTTCTGGCGTGAGAACTACGGCTATGAACTCCCGCGCGAGGTGCTAGAACGCCAACGGGCCTACCTGGAGTCCTCCACGGGCCGAGCCCACGTGGCCAAACTGCTGGTGACCAAGCGCAACGCGCCCCGGGTCCCCGCAGGGCCCATGCACCACACCCAGTCCCTTCCCATGGTGGATGACGCCCTGGCCGAGGCAAGCGCCGGATTCTTTGGAGGCGGTCATGACGTGATTGTGGCGCGGCGCCACTACGTGGACGGCGCCAAGGATGACTCCGAGTTGGCTTCCTCGGGAACGCTCACACCGGACGAACACGCCGCATTCATGCAGTTCACCGCTGATGCCGCTCGCAACATTGTGGAACTCAATCCCTATGCTCGCTACGCCGCCGTGTTCCAGAACTGGTTGCGTCCGGCAGGGGCGTCCTTTGACCACCTGCACAAGCAGATTGTGGCCATTGATGAACACGGCGATCAGTTGACCGCCGAGATGCAAGCCGTGCGCCGCAACCTCAACGTGTTCAACGAGGTAGGACCGGACTTCGCCGCGCAGCGCAACCTGGTCATCGGGGAGAATCATCACGCCATAGCATATGCCGGGTTTGGGCATCGTTACCCCACCATCGAGGTGTTCTCCAAAGCCGCCGAGTGCGAGCCGTGGGCGCACAGCCCCGAGGCGATGCGAGGCGTCTCGGACATGGTCCACGCCATGCACGCGGCCACCGGCCCTGACGTCCCCATCAACGAGGAGTGGCACTACCGGCCCGTGGATGGCGATCAACCGCAACCCTGGCGCATCATGATGAAGTGGCGCGTGTCCACCATTGCCGGCTTTGAGGGCGCCACCAAGATTTACCTCAACACGCTCAGCCCGGCGTCCGTGGTGTCTCGTATTGTCCCCGCGTTGAAGCGTCTGCGCGACGAAGGTGTAGTGGGTCCCATGCAGGTGGGACCCGAATGTAGGCCCGTGCCGAACGCGCTTCGCTACGCATCAAGGGCCTAATTCGGACACGAACGCACAAGGGTTAGTAAAGTACCGCGCATGAATTCCTACCGTGTGGCTGTAGCCGGGGCCTCCGGCTACGCCGGAGGCGAGTTTCTCCGTGTGGCCTTGGGGCATCCAAGCCTGGAGATTGGCGCTCTGACAGCACATTCCACCGTGGGCGAGACCCTCGGCTCCCTCCACCCTCACCTGGCACCCCTTGCTGACCGCGTTTTGGTAGACACCACCGTGGAAAACCTCGCTGGACATGACGTAGTAGTGCTGGCACTTCCGCACGGAGCCTCCGGACAGATCGCCGCAGCGCTGCCGCCGGAGTGCCTGGTGGTGGACCTCGGTGCCGATCACCGCCTCAAAGACCCCGCCGCCTGGACACAGTTCTACGGCTCGCCGCATGCCGGAACCTGGACCTACGGCATGCCCGAACTTCCCGGAAACGCCAGTGACATTGCCGCCTCACGCAGGATTGCCGTTCCCGGCTGCAACGTCATGGCCGTCACCCTGGGACTCTTACCGGGAGTCACGAGCGGCATCCTGGATGTCAGTGACATTGTTGCTGTCCTGGCCAACGGATACTCCGGAGCGGGGAAAGCGCTGAAGCCTCACCTTCTCGCTTCCGAGGCGCTCGGGTCTGCCAGTCCGTATGCGGTGGGCGGGGTGCATCGGCACATCCCTGAAATCCAGCAGAACCTGGCCCAGGTCACCTCAGGGAATCCCGCAGACGTGGGAATCACATTCACGCCCACGTTGGTCCCCATGTCCCGTGGAATTTTGGCCACGGTCACCGCCCGGCTGACGCCCACGTCCGCTGAAACCCCGGCAACCACCCTAGAAACCACCCCGGAAGCGACCCTGACCGCCACAGACCTCCACTCTCTCTGGACCGAGTTCTATGCCGACCGTCCGTCCGTGACGGTTCTCCCGGAAGGCAGGTGGCCGTCCACCGGCGCGGTGCTCGGCTCCAACGCCACGCAGATTGGCGTGACCGTAGACCGCGGAACGGGCCGCCTCACCGTGGTGGTAGCCATTGATAACTTGGTGAAGGGAACGGCGGGAACCGCCATGGAATGTGTCAACCTGGCCTTGGGTCTGCCTGCAGATTTGGGCCTCACCACCGTGGGGGTGGCTCCCTGATGAGCGTCACAGCAGCCCAAGGATTTAGCGCGGCGGGAATCTCCGCCGGTCTCAAGAGGTCCGGAAAGCCGGATCTTGCCCTCGTTGTCAATGACGGCCCGCAGCACGCGGTGGCCGCCGTGTTCACGTCCAACCGTGTGGTAGGTGCGCCCGTGGTGTGGTCCCGCCGCTGTGCCCAGAACGGCACGGCGCGTGCCATGATCCTGAACTCTGGCTCGGCCAACGTGTGTACGGGTCCGGATGGACTCCAGGACTCTGAGGACACTGCCGTTGCCGTGGCAGGAGAACTCGGCCTAGCCGCGCCCACGGACGTGCTCGTTGCCTCCACGGGGTTGATTGGCGTGCGCCTCAAGCGGGAGAAACTCCTGGCAGGAATCCCCGTGGTTGCCGCAGCGCTGGCCACGGATTCCGAGGCCGGTGCCGCCGCTGCTCGAGCCATCATGACCACGGACACGGTGGCTAAAACGTCCGTCCGCACGGTCACCACCTCCGAGGGGACGTTCACCGTGGGCGGCATGGCCAAGGGCGCGGGTATGCTCGCCCCGGCACTCGCCACCATGTTATGTGTCATCACCACGGATGCCGTGATGCCCGAGGGCGAGGAAGGCGCAAAGCGTCTGGACGCGTCCCTGCGCGCTGCCACGTCCACCACCTTTGACCGCATCGATTCTGACGGATGCATGTCCACCTCGGACACCGTGGTACTCATGGCTTCCGGCGCTTCCGGCGTCCACGCCACCGCTGCGGACCTGGATCAGGCCGTCCATGACGTAGCAGCGGACCTCGCCACCCAGTTGTTGGCGGACGCCGAAGGTGCCTCTCATGACATCGCGATCACGGTCACGGGCGCTACCACCGAGGACGCGGCACTCGCCGTAGCGCGGGCGGTGTCACGCTCGGCACTGGTGAAAACAGCCGTGTACGGCAACGATCCCAACTGGGGACGCATCCTTGCCCAAGTGGGCACGGTTCCGGAATCTGTTGCCCCATTTGATCCCGCCCAGTTGGACGTGTCCGTCAACGGCGTGATGGTGTGTCAGGCGGGTGGTGCCCATGAGAAGCCCGACGATGTTGACATGGCAGCCAACCGTTTGGTGACCATCCTCATTGACCTGCACGCGGGCAACGCCGAGGTCACCCTGTGGACTAATGATCTCACCCACGCTTACGTCGAAGAGAATAGTGCTTACACAACGTGACCTCCATTAATACCCTCCGCCCCCACCAGAAAGCCGAGGTACTCCTCGAAGCCCTGCCGTGGCTGAAAGAGTACTCGGACGCGTTGCTGGTGGTGAAATACGGCGGCAACGCCATGACGAGTGACACCCTCAAAGCGGCCTTTGCCTTGGACATGGCGTTCCTGCGTCAAGTAGGGGTGCGCGTGGTGGTGGTCCACGGGGGAGGACCCCAAATCGGTTCCATGCTGGCCCGCCTGGGAATCAAGTCTGAGTTCTCTGGCGGATTGCGGGTGACCACGCCGGCCTCCATGGACGTGGTGCGTATGGTGCTCACGGGTCAGGTGGGGCGTGAGATTGTGGGACTCATCAACGCGCACGGCCCTCTCGCCGTGGGCCTGTCCGGTGAGGACGGCGGCCTGTTCCAAGCCGAACTCCGGCACGCCGTGGTGGACGGACAACTGGTAGACGTGGGCCTGGTGGGGGACGTGGTGGGTGTGCATCCCGCCGCCGTTCAGGACATCATCGATGCCGGAAGAATCCCGGTGGTCTCCTCCGTGGCCCCCAGCATCGACGATCCCACGCAGGTGCTCAACATCAACGCTGACACGGCCGCTGCCTCCTTGGCCGTGGCGCTAGGCGCACGGAAACTGCTGATCCTCACGGATGTTGAAGGTCTCTATACCAGTTGGCCGGACCGGGATACGCTGGTCAAGCAGATTAGGGCCTCTGCCCTGGAAACGCTTCTGCCGTCACTGGAATCCGGAATGGTCCCCAAGATGGAAGCGTGTCTGCGTGCTGTTCAGGGGGGCGTGCCTGCCGCCACCATCATTGACGGACGCGTACCCCACGGCGTGCTGCTGGAAATCTTCACCCAACAAGGCAACGGAACCATGGTTCTGCCGGACCCCCAAGGAACTGTGAGCGCATGAGCATCGAAGGACACGCCGCCAACGCAGCGCCGAACGATTCCTGGGAAAACCGGTATTCCCACGCCCTGATGAACACCTTTGGGGCACCGCAGCGCGTCCTGAACCGTGGCGAGGGGTGCTACGTGTGGGACACCACTGGTCAGCGTTACCTCGATTGCTTGGCAGGGATTGCTGTCAACGCTTTGGGGCACGCGCACCCGGCCATCGTGGAAGCGCTCACCACGCAAGTGTCCACTCTGGGGCACACCTCCAACTTCTTTGCCACCCCGCCGCAAATCACCCTGGCCGAGACCCTCCTGCGCCTCAGCCAAGCACCTGAGGGCTCCCGCGTGTTCTTCACGAACTCGGGGACTGAGGCCGTGGAAGCGGCCTTCAAGATGGCGCGTTTGCACGGCAGAACACTGGGCGAGGGTAGTACACGGTGTGAGGGTGGAACACTCGGCGACCCTGGAACACAGCGCGATGGAGGAACACACCGTGAGGGCGCGCGCATCCTCGCTCTGGAAGGGTCCTTCCACGGACGCACCTTGGGTTCCCTCTCGCTTACGGCTAAGGCGGCCTACCGCGAGCCGTTTGAACCGCTGCCCGGAGGGGTGGAGTTTGTGCCCTTGGCCAGCGCCGAGGATCCCTTTGCCGCGCTCAGCAACGCGTTCGCTGCGGATGCCGTGCGTGAACGCGGCCCGGTGGCCGCTCTCATCCTGGAACCGCTGCAAGGTGAAGCCGGGGTGGTCCCACTTCCTGCTGGCTACCTTGCCCACGCCCGCAGTCTGACCCAGGAGGCCAATGCGCTGCTCATCGCGGACGAAGTCCAAACGGGCGTGGGCCGCACGGGAGCCTGGTTTGCCCACCAGGAGGTGGACGGCGGCATTGTTCCGGACGTCATGACCCTGGCCAAGGGCCTGGGCGGCGGTTTCCCCATCGGGGCCGTGGTGGCGTTCGGTTCCCACACCGCATCTCTCCTCCAACCTGGCCTGCACGGCACCACCTTTGGCGGCAACCCGCTGGCCTGCGCCTCGGCCCTTGCTGTTCTCAACACCACTGAGTCTGACAACCTTCTGCCTCACGTTCAGGGCGTAGGCCAAACGCTCCGGGACACCCTCATGGCGGAACCCTCTCCCGTACTCGGCATTCGAGGACGCGGGCTACTCCTCGGCGTGATGCTCCCGGAAACCGTGGCTGCCGCGGATGTTCAACGCGCCGCATTGGAACGCGGACTCATTGTCAACGCGGTGGCTCCCCACGCGATTCGTCTGGCTCCGCCGTTGATCCTCACCGAGGAGCAGGCTCGCGATGCTGCCACGATCCTCCGTGATGCCATCACGGAAGTAGCCGCTCCATCGTCGCAAGAAATCACCACAACACCGTGACCTCACCAGGTCTGACCAAGGAGATGCATAGAAATGGCTAGCACCGTGAAGACAAGCACCGTGAACGCACCCCGTCATTTCCTCCGCGACGACGAACTTTCCCCGGCAGAGCAGCGCGAGGTGCTGGACCTCGGATTGGCATTCCGGAGTAACCGCCAGCATCGGCAACCACTCGCCGGACCCCAGGCCGTGGCGTTCATCACGGACAAGCCCACGCTGCGGACCCAAGTCAGCTTCCTCACGGGAATCGCCGAATTAGGCGGCTTCCCCCTCATGGTGGACGGCTCGCTCGCGCAGATTGGCGTCCGTGAATCCATCGCGGACACCACGCGAGTGTTGGATCGGCAGGTGTCGGCCATCGTGTGGCGGACGTATGGCGATGATCGCATTCAGGCTATGGCCGAGGTGTCCCGCGTACCCGTGGTGAACGCGCTCACGGACGGGTTCCATCCGTGTCAGATCCTGGCCGATCTTCTCACTGTGGCGCAGCATCGCGGGGGAGTGGAGGCGCTGGCCGGGCAGACCCTCACGTATTTGGGGGACGGCGCCAACAACATGGCCAACTCGTACCTGCTCGGTGGGGCAACGGCTGGACTGCACGTGCGCATTGCTGGACCAGCGGGGTATCAACCCGAGCCGAGCATCGTTGAACAAGCTGCTGTCATTGCCTCAACGACGGGTGGTTCGGTAACCGTGACGGATGACCCTCAGGCCGCCGTGACCGGGGCGGACGTGGTGGCCACGGACACATGGGTGTCCATGGGGGACGAGGCCGAGGCGGCGGAACGCCAGAGCCCGTTTGTTCCATTCCGCCTTGATGCCGCACTGCTCGCCCATGCCAAGCCGGATGCCATAGTGCTGCACTGTTTGCCGGCCTATCGGGGCAAGGAGATCACCGCAGAGGTCATTGACGGTCCGCAATCGGTGGTGTTTGACGAAGCCGAGAATCGTCTCCACGCGCAAAAGGCGCTGCTGACCTGGTTGCTTTCTGAGGGTTAGGGTTAACCAAAGATAGCCCTGACCAACAGGAGACCCGCCACGCAGGCCGCTACGGTGGCCACCAGGGTGATAGCCACCGAACCCACCGCACGGGCCAGATGGCCCTCCTTCGCGAGCATCACGGAATCCACTGTGGCAGTGGAGAACGTGGTGAACCCTCCACAGAAGCCGGTGGCCAAGAGCAGGGAGCCCAGGTGAATCCAGGAATCGGCAGCAGCCAGAGGCATTGTTGACGAGCTGAGTTGCGCCACGAGCAGGCTGGAACCGCCACTGACCAGGCCGATGATGAACGACCCGAGGATGTTCACCGTCATGGTTCCCCACGGCAGGCGCGATGCCCAGCGCCGCGTTATAGCCCCTGCCAGCATGAACCGGGCCCCGGCACCGATTCCACCACCCACGGCCACCAGCAGCCAACTCATCCACGGGCTGACGTTGAAGGCCCACCATTCCATGCCGGTCATGAGGATCGTCCTGGTGGGGAGGCGCTCGCGGTGTGGTGTTGCCCCACGGCCATCCCGGCCACTGCTGCCAGGGTGCCCAGTACAAGGGTGGCGGCAATGTAGGCCGTCATCACGGCAAGCGAGCGTGTTTCGCCCGAGGCCAACCCTCCTAGGGTGGTGATGTCCAGGGCCAAGGTGGAATACGTGGTGAACCCACCGCAGATACCCGTACCGAAGAAGAGGCGCGCGCGTTGGGTGGTGGCCGTCTTCGCAGCACCTCGCCTCGCCACCACCGCCGTGATGAATCCAAGAAT
>JAIRQO010000062.1 GCA_031256435.1 Cellulomonadaceae bacterium | reverse complement strand
GCAACCGGAACTCCCCAAACACGCCCCCTGTGACGAGTTCCTCCACTACGTAGCCTGGCTACACGGAGTCCCGTCCAAGGAACGCGATGCAGCCGTGGCAGCATCCCTTGAAGCCGTGGACCTCGCGAACCGTAGCACAACACGGATCGGCCAACTCTCCGGGGGAATGCAGCGCCGATTAGCCATCGCTCAGGCGATTGTTCACAACCCTGCCGTGGTCCTTCTCGACGAACCCACGGTGGGTCTCGATCCGATTCAACGGATTTCCGTGCGCACTATGCTGACAGGGATTGCCACTCAGCGCGCTGTCATGGTGTCCACGCATTTGGTGGAGGATGTGCGGGGTTTCCACGCCCGCGTACTCGCACTGACCAACGGACAACTCGTTTTTGACGGAAGCGTGGAGGACCTTGAATCGCGCGCTGACCCAACTGCTCCAGGCGATAGCCCGTTGGAACAGGCACTGGCTGCACTCATGGCAGAGGATCCCGTGGTAGCGGTCAATCCCCAGGTGCCTGGTCCCGCGCTCACGGAACAGGCACCGTGATGAATAGGCTCGTGAAATTTCACCTGCGGATGCTCATGGGACCCTGGGCCGCTGCTGCAGCCCTGGGATTCGCCCTTGCCATTGGCGTCATGCGCGGCACCCCATACCTGGGTGAAGGAATGTGGACCGTCCGATGGTTCGCTTTGGGGCTGTGGATGGTGTGGCCCGTCATCGCTGCCTTGTCCGCCGTGGACGCAGCACGGTTGACTACGCCGGAAGCCCGCTATCTGGTGCTCACAGCACGCCACGGTCAACGCGGCTATACAGCGGCAGCGGCCTGGGCAGCAGTCCCTTCGGCCGTAGTTCACCTGCTCGTCATCTTGACGGCACTCGCCATCGGATCCGTAGCCCACCCCCGAGGTGGATGGCCCATCATTGCCCTGGCGATTCTTGCCCAACTGTCCACATTCCTGTGGTTCGCTGCCCTGGGATCATTTATTGGGCGGTTACTTTCGCCCGTTCTTGCTGGAGTGGTGGCACTCGCCGCATCCCTGGGTTTAGCGCAAGTGCTCACCAATATGGGACTCGGCGCCCGCGGTGGATTCAACCCCTTGGGAGATTCAGGGGCTTCGGTGTCGCAGATTGGACTCACGTGGAATCCGGTCCATCTGGTGGTACAGATTCTGGTGTTAGCGGTCACGGCTATGGTGTTGATGATGCCGCGTCCCCAGGTGGTTGCGGGGAAGTTGGCCCCCGGTTTCGGGACACTCGCTGCGGCAGGAATCACGGCGCTGGCGTTGATCGCACTGCCAGCGCTGATCCCCGGCGAATCACTCCTCGCCGTCCCAGTGGCACCTTCGGCGTGCTCGGGGGAGCGACCCACTATTTGTGTTTTTCCCGAACATGAGCGCCTGGCTGGTCCTCTCGTTGATGATGTTCGACGACTCATGGATGCTGCGGATGCCCATGGTTACACGTCATTGATTCCTGAACGCGTGGAGGAAGCGTCCCACCGGCACATCCCCGCGGACGGCAAGACGCTACGTTCCCTCGGATTCGTTGAACGAGAGACCCCGGGTATGGCCGAACTGATCCAAACACTCGTGTATCCCAGTTGGTGTCCCGCCGTGAGTTCCGAGGAACCGCCGCCCAGCGAGTTTTGGCTCAGCCTGGACTCCGTGGTGGTGACGTGGATGGGCCTCATCAACGAGGAATACCAACCTGGTGTAGGCGGAATGGCCCTGACTCCTGACGGTGTGGCTTCCTTGATGACGGCATGGCAGCGCTGCGATGTGAGCGCAGATGCACCAACTCCGGCTACAGAGTGACATGCGGAGCATGCGAATATGAGACGCCCCACCAATCACCGGAATCCTGCCAACCACAGCGAGCACGGGGTTCATCCACGGGTGCCACTGGTGCGCGCCTGGATTGGTGTTCACCGGTGGCGCCTGGCCGCCGGTCTCCTCGCCGCGGCCGCGGCGCTGGTCACGGTCACACGGAACGGCGTGGTGGAAAGTGTGGGAGGCCATACGCTCTACACGCCGGTACCCTGGATTCTTCTTGTTCCGATGATTGCCTCTGTTGCGGTAGGCATTGGCGCAGCGTCCGTCACTCAATACTTGCCGGATCCCCCACGAGCCAAAGTGGCACGGGCGGCCTGGTTACTCTTTCTGGCTCTTGCAGCCACGGCGGTGTGTCTCCCCGGGGTGGGAGATACGCGAATTGGGCAGGTCACCGTTGCGGCAGTGATCCGTAATGTTCTGTTCTGCATTGTGTTGGCCATGCCTGCCACGTTGGTGCGCCAGCCGCAGTATTGCTGGATTTTGCCGAGCCTGTATCTCTTTGCGGCCGCCCAATTTGGCCTCACTACGCCGGGCTCACAGTGGTGGGCCATGGTTCTTCGCCCGGGTACCCAAGCATCAGAATTGCTCATCACTGGGGTGGCATTCGCGGCCATTGGGGTGATCTACGCCTTGCGGCGTCCCTCACTATGAATCTTGGGAAATTTGCGCCACACGCTGGAGTAATGCACATATCGGCGTTCCGATTGGGAGGATTGAACGGTGAGTGCTGAGACTTCGTTGCCTGACCCTGCGCAGGCGCCTGCCGTGAGCGTTGCTCCCCCCCCCGCGCCTAAAGAGCAAGAGTCCAGTTCGGCTCCGGCCACCCCACGCCCCGCCGCTCAGCCCCGCCGCCGCCTCACCCCGTTTGTGGTGGTTGGTGCGGTCCTCGTCGCAGCAGTGGCTATCACTGCCTTCGCTTTCGCGTTCAACCTCAACAGGTTCACGGGCTACGTAGCGGATGATTACCTGTACCGATTTGTCTACGAGGGAGCGTGGCCCATGAACGGCCATGCTCTCGAATACAGCAACCCCCTCCAGTTTGTTCAAGCCGTGGGCACCCACATGCTCCACTGGAACGCGCGGTTCATCTCCATCATCTTTGAGATCGCCTTCATGCAGATCCCCAAGTCCGTGTTCAACGTGCTCAACGCCTTGGCCTACGTGGGACTCGGGCTTGGCATCAGCATCCATGCCAGTGGCAAGCGCGCCTTCTGCCGTCCCATCCAACTCGCAGCCATCTTTGCCCTGCTGTGGTTCTTCATTCCTGGATTTGGCTCCACGGTGCTGTGGGTGGCGGGCTCAGCCAACTACCTCTGGCCGGGGCTCATCACCCTGGTATTCCTTGGCTTCTACCGGTTTGAATTCCGCCCCAAGAAACACCCCGCGCTCTTCACCTTTGTTCTGGTGCTGCTCGGCATCTGCGCGGGAACGTCCAACGAGGTAGGCGGTGCCATTGCGTGCTTGGCCGCACTGCTCTACACGCTGGGAACCACTGACCATGAACTCGTCCTGTCCCGCGTGAGTGGACTGCTGGCCGCGAGTGTGGCCTTCGGCGGGATGATCATCCTCTCCTCGCAGTCCGATGAAACAGCCAACTATGGCGAGGGCCAAGGAATCATCGGGAACCTGAGTGACATTGCCGTCCGCACGCTGGATCACTCCGGGTGGATCATTGCCGCCGCCCTGGTTCTGCTGGCCATCGTGACCTTCGTGAATTTTCGACGAACTCCGCGCATCGGCATCTGGCGCTTCTTCACACGTAACCCCGAGGCTCAATGCGGAGCCATCATGCTGGTGTCAGCACTGGCCGGTTGCGTGGCCATGGTGGCTTCTCCGGTTCACCCTGGGCGGCTCTGGTTTGCGCCGAACGTGTTCATCCTGGTAGCAGTATTCGCCCTGTTGGATCGCCTGGGAGAACGGCCGGGATGGGGCGTGATCTTTGACGTGGCCGTGCCCCTCGTCACGGCTGCTGCTGTCACCTTTGTGGCCATCCCCAGCTACCGAATTGCCCTGGATGACATCAAGGCGTCCTTCAACATCTTCTACACCAACGAGCAGGTGGCGCTGGCTGCTGGCGATGACGGGACTGCCGATGTGGGGATGCTCGGAATGTCCCCGTCGGCCAGCGAGTACAACCCCTGGGTGGGTCAGGGTTACGTCAGTGGTGGAGAGCCGAACGAAGCCTGGGCGAATGCCTGGATTTCCCAGTACTATCACCTGAACTCGGTGGTGCTGGATAATTCCGTGCCGCTTCAGGTGACTCCGCAGCAGGACCTCCGGTGCGTCCGGTGGATTCTTGACACCTACGAGCGGTTCTTTGGAGCGCCCGCTGATGGCCCCATGGCGAGTCAGCTCAACTCCGTCGTCGTCGATGATGCTGCAGGTGCCGGCGCTGCCGATGCCACCCCTGCCCCTGAGCCGCACATACCTGCCGATCAGGATTGGTTGCGCAATGCGCTGATCCGGTACGTGGACGCAAGCACCGGAGCCGTAGTGGGGACCGAGTGGATCACCGCGCCGTACAACACTGAGTATGACATTTCCCATGCGTCTATCCCTGGATTCGCTACTCAACCGGGCAACCCCACGTCCTATGTGATGACCCAGAGTTACCACCAGACGATTGATCTCACCGTGGAACCGGCGGGACACATCATCACGGTGTCCATGAGCGACGAACAAGAACAGGTGGTCCGCACGTTCAACGTCAACGCGGGGACGGGTCAAACGGTGACCGTCAAGGCTCCGCCGGGATACACGTTTGACGGCGGAGCGGACTCGGACACCTTCACCGTCACCCAGGATCAGAACTGGGCCAAGGATTACCTGCTGACTCGTGATCCGGTGCTCAGTTCCCCGGTGTTCCTTGCCGTGGCCGCTGCCGGGGTCCTCTTCCTTATTTCCGTGGTGACGGGAAGTGTTCGGCGCATCTATCCGCAACGAAAGCCCCGCACGGGTACTACACAGGGAGGTGCGGCATGAGCGTCACCAATCCACACTCCATCAAGACCCTGAGCGTTGTGGTGCCGTGCTATAACGAGCAGGAATCGCTTCCCATCTTTGTTGACGAGTTTCTGAAGCGCGTCACGCTTCCGGACGTGAAGATTGAATGCATTTTTGTGGATGACGGCTCCAAAGATGACACCTTGGCAGTGCTGCGAGACCTGCAAAGCCAGCATCCGGACTTAGTGCGTCTCATCTCCTTCTCCCGGAACTTTGGCAAGGAATCGGCGTTGTACGCGGGCCTCCAGGCTGCCACCGGTGATGCCGTAGCAGTGATGGATGCTGACTTGCAGGACCCGCCAGAGTTGTTGCCGGAGATGGTGCGCCTCATCACGGAAGAGGACTATGACTGTGTGGGGACCCGGCGCGTGGACCGTAAGGGCGAACCGCCGATTCGTAGCTTCTTTGCGCGCATGTTCTACCGCCTGATTAACTCCATTAGTGACACAGAAATGGTGGACGGTGCCCGTGACTACCGCCTGATGACTCGTCAAATGGTGGATTCTATTTTGGAACTGAGCGAGTATAACCGGTTTAGTAAGGGACTATTCTCCTGGGTGGGGTACAAAACCCATTACATGGAGTTTGACAATGTGGAGCGCGTGGCGGGGGAGACACACTGGAGTTTCTGGAACCTGTTCTCCTATTCCATTACGGGAATCATCAACTTCTCCACCTTCCCCTTGAAGATTGCTACCGGGGCTGGCATGGTGGCCTTTGCTGTGGCCGTAGTGATGGGGATCATCATCTTCATCCGCACCCTAGCCTTTGGCGATGCCGTGGCCGGTTGGACCTCCCAAGTGTTGATTATCCTGTTCCTGGGGAGTTTCCAACTGCTCTCGCTGGGAATCATTGGAGAATACATTGGCAAGATCTTCCTGGAAACCAAGCGTAGGCCTGTCTACGTGGTGCGGGAAGAAACGCCATGAGGGCTGTTTTTGAGGGTTTGCTTGCCAACTCCAAATTCCGGTTTCTGCTTGTTGGCGCGGTCAATACGGGAATCGACTTTGGGATTCTCAACCTGCTGGTTCACTTGGGCGTTCCATTATTGCCAGCGAATATTGTGTCCACCTCGGTGGCGTTGTGTTTCTCCTTTGTTGCCAACAAGAAGTTCACTTTCAAGGCCAGTGGGGGATCGGTGTGGAAGCAAGCCCTGCTTTTCCTGGGGTTCACCCTCTTTGGCCTGTGGGTGATTCAAGGGGCCATCCTGCACCTTGCCCAGTGGGCGTTCCCGGACTTCATGAACACCTTTGTTGGGTTGAACGTGGCCAAACTGGTGGCCACCGTGTTCTCCCTGATCTGGAACTACCTCACCTATGACCGCATCGTCTTCCGCGAGTCCGCTGATCCTACTGAAGACCCGAGATGAGTCGCTTGAATTCGTCCACTGTGAACTCAGAGTTCTGGTGCTCACTATCCACTAGGGAGGCGTTGATCATCGCCGTCAATTGTGACACTTGGGAGTAAGTTTGATCCGGGAGAAACTGGTTGTCTTGTTCTGGTGATTCCACAGTTGGCTATCGTTTCATGTTGGCAACGCTCCGGCCTGTTCTGCCATTCCTGAGTGTCGCCTACATGGCAGTGCCGTAAGGTAGTTCAACGATACCCTGCGACGATCCGGTGTGCTGCTGCCTTACAGCCTGGTGTTGCGCCTTGACAGGGATGGTAGACTAGCGGGGCACAAAAACTGTCACCTCTAAAGGAGAATCCTGTGCCGGATCGGTCACTGCGCGGAATGTCTATTGGCGCCAAGTCCATGGAGTCCGACGAAGGAGTGGACTTTGCACCACGCCGTTACGCCACCTATGACTGCCCCAACAAGCACACCATCATGCTGCCCTTTTCCACGGAGGCTGAGGTTCCCGCTGTGTGGGAATGTCAGTGTGGTGCCGAAGCTCTTCTTCGCGGCGGAGAACAGGATGAGGACGCCAATGCAAAGCCTCAGCGCACGCACTGGGACATGCTGCTGGAGCGCCGTTCAGAAGAGGAGTTGCAGGTTCTGCTTGACGAACGCCTTCAAGGCCTCCGCGACGGAACGATTTCCCGCGGGTAGTCTGGCACGGCAGGAAGCGGACTACTGTGGGTAGCGTGACCGTGAACGTGAACGGAAGCGGCGGCTCACGGCCCACACCACAGCGATGACTCCTTCCAGAGGTATCGCGAGGAAAGCGAATGCGAAGGAGCAGTACCAAGCGTTCTCTAGTCCCATTGCCATATTCGCAAGGTTGGGGTCAACGCCATCGAGATCCGGGTGAATTCCCACTGATGGTGTGCCCAGAATGTCTTGTAGCATCCACACAACACACAGCATCCCGAGTGCGGATCCCACCACCGCAATCAAACTGACCCACGGATACCGGCGTCCTCGAACCGCGCAGCCAAGGTGGACAACCCACACCGCTATAGGAACCAATGCCAGATATCTGAAAGCCATAGTTGTTATCGCTGGATAAATTTATCGAGTACCGCTACAGCCGATCCGAAAGTAACATTTGCGAATAGAAGTGGGCGGCTCGCGGTTGCTATGAGAATAGGGCAACGAGTTCGCTGTAGCCACAGGGCGCCACGAGCAGCCATGAAGGGAAGATCTTGGTTTTGCCGGAACGTCGCCAAGAACCCAGTGATGGGTCTCACTCAAACTACTAATCGTCGAGATTGACCTTTCTGTCGACGGAAGTCCATAGGATCACAACTAGCACTTCTGCGGGCGGAAGCATGATCAACCCAAGGAATACGGTAACAATGGAACTGTTGAGCATACGAAGGTGATCACCAAGGTCATCCTGGGGAGTTCCTACAGGGGGCATTCCTGATGCATACCTGAGGTTCAAGAGAAGTGCCAAGACCGCTACCGCAATCAGTAACGTTACTACCAGGGATCTCCATGGATATCGAGCACCCTTAAGAGCACACCCCAAGTGAACGCACCAGGCTATCAGGGGCATCAGACTCAGCCAGTGAATCGGCATTCAGGTTCCTAGACAATGAACTTACGCATGATTACGTCAAGAGTCCCAAAAGCGATATTTGCAAAGAAGGTGGGTTCGCCAAGAAACTCGATCAACGCCTGGAATGGTGTTTGGATTCGTGACATTGCTGACGGTTCGTTCTTCAGGCATTTTCGGCTCCTCGAGGACGTGTCCAGATCTGGTGTGACCTGGCGACTAGGCGACGATGCGTGGGTTGCATCGATTGTGTGTACTCGTGCATACTGACATCGCCAAAGTTCAGGTGCATCGAGAGTAGGCACACTGTCAGTGTTCATGAACAGTTGTGTTCTTCAGGGTATGTCAGGGGTAGGAATGGTGAGCGGCCAACGCGAAAATACGGTGACACCGATTCGGGTATACGCGGCCTTACTCTCCTGTGATTCGGCCACGCTAGATGACCTCGCACATGCCATTGGTACTATCAATATTGCGGGACTGCAAGATTCCCTTGATGCGCTGGTTCGGATTGGCTTGATTCACCGATCAACATTAGTTGAAGATGCATATCGAGCAACGGCACCCGATGGAGCACATGTTGCGGCAATGACCAACATGGTGACGCGTCTCGCGGATGACGTTGAGATCATCAAAGGAACGCTCGCGGTATCAGCGAAAACGTTCAACGGTACTCAATTGCCCACAACAAACCGTATTGAGGGCGGAGATGCGATCCTTGGAGCAATTTCCCACCTTTGCCAGGCAGCGTCCACCAGGATTGACTGTGCGCTCACGTCGATTCCCAGTGCAGACTCACTCGCTGTGGGGTTGCGGGAGGACATGCACCTATACAATCGCGGAATTACTGTGAGATCCCTTTATCCACCTGCGGCGCAAGGCGCTGCCAACGTTCTCCTCTACGCTTCCGAGGTATCCAGCCTCGGGGGTGAAGTGCGGACCTCGTCCAGGGTTCCAATGCACATCGTGATAGTTGATTCCTCCACTGCGATTGTTGCTGACTGGACTAAAGACATCCCGGAAGCCACGATGACCGATCAGGAACCGATGGTGTCCGTATTGGTCGATTATTTTGAGGACATGTGGCAACGCGCAGTTGTTTTGGACGCGATATCTCACGCTCCTTCAGGTTTGACCGATATTGAGCGAGCTGTACTTGAAGGATTACAGCATGGATGCCCAGACACAGAAAGCGCACACAGGTTAGGTGTGTCGTTGAGCACGGTTCGTCGAGCATACCGATCATTACTCGCTCGGGTGGGAACCAAATCTCGGTTCGCACTAGGAGTTGAGGCTGCGAGGCGTGGATGGATTACGTGACGATCAGAGTTCATGCGCGGCACAGAGGAGGAGGTTCGCTGAACATTTTGATTCATGAACAATGCCATCTGATTTGTCCGCGGTTGCTGGTGAGGCGCTATACGTGATTGTTTATCCTCGATAGCTTCAATCAAGGAGAACCATGAAGTACGTTATTGCCTTCGCTGCCTCATTAGTTATGGCCGTCTCCGGCGCTGCTGCTACCGTTGAGCCCACTCAATGCCAATCCCCACCATTTCAGATACTCTGCGTGAACTGTCCGGATCGAAACTGACAGGGATGGGTAGGGTGGTCTCATGAAGAACTTACGGGGTGCGCGGCTTGCGGTGGTGATGGTGGCGCTGGCTGTGTTGGCGGGTTGTGGTGCGGCATCGGTGGACCCATCCGACGATGCAGCGACAATCGCGCAGTCACCTTCCCCTGCGTCGTCGCCCGTTGACAGTGAGGAACCAACCGAATCACCGGACCCGCAACCGAGTCCTACCGCGATTCCTTCCGTTGATCCGATGACTCTCACCTGTGAGGATGCTCCTGCAGACGTGATGAGCGCCATTGCGGAACGTTGGGGGCAGAACGTACTCCTCCCCGGAGCGCGCGCGGTGATGGTAGAGGTGGGTGAGGGAACAACCGCAGGTGAGATGTGGTGGATTGTGGCTGCCAACGCTCCTGGAAGTACCAGCGAGCATCCTGACCTGTTCGGCTTGACCAACGTGCCCAGCCAGGACAAACCCTCCGGTGATACGTGGATTTCCCTTCCGGCCTCGGAGTATGCGTTGAGCAACATCCGTGGGTGGCAGCATGTGGATTGGCCCCTGGAGAAGCTGGGCATCGCGAGAGCCGCAGCGCTACGGGCTATTTCCTGCCTAGCGCAGTAGAGCCTCGTCCCTGCGCAGTAGAGCCTCGGTGGAGACACAGCTGAGACTCAGTGGAGAGACTCAGCGCGTTCGGTGACCCGTTAGTCCAGCCCAAACTCCATGGCGGCCGCATCGAGTGCTTCGGTACCGTGGTCCACGGTGCCGCGCGAGGCGATGATCTGGGCGCCTCCGGGTTCAATTTCCCCAATGAGCGGAGTGTCTGAAGCGGAAGCGCCGATGAGCGCTGCCTGCTCGCCTCCCACTAAACCGATCTGCGCGTAGGCTTCCAGTTTTCTGCGGGAATCGGCAATGTCCAGGTTGCGCATGGTGAGTTGGCCGATGCGGTCTACGGGACCAAAGGCGGAATCTTCCACCTTTTCCATGGACAGTTTGTCCGGGTGGTAGGAGAATCCGGTGCCCTGGGTGTCCATGATGGAGTAATCCTCGCCACGGCGAAGCCTCAGCGTGACCGATCCGGTCACTGCGGTGCCCACCCAACGCTGGAGGCTCTCACGAATCATGAGAGATTGCGGGTCCAGCCAGCGGCCTTCATACATCAGCCTTCCGAGGCGCCGTCCCTCATTGTGATACTGCGCAATGGTGTCCTCGTTATGGACGGCGTTCACCAGGCGTTCGTAGCAGATGTACAGCAGAGCCATTCCCGGAGCCTCGTAGATGCCACGTGATTTGGCCTCGATGATGCGGTTTTCAATCTGGTCACTCATGCCCAAACCGTGACGTCCACCAACGGCATTGGCCTCGATGACCAGATCCACGGCTGACGTGAATGACTGGCCGTTGATGGTTGTGGGGCGGCCCTGCTCAAATCCCACGGTGACATCCTCCGTGGGAATCTCTACCGAGGGATCCCAGAACTTCACCCCCATGATGGGTTCCACCGATTCGATACCCACATTGAGGTGTTCCAAGGTTTTAGCCTCATGGGTGGCGCCCCAAATACAGGCGTCCGTGGAGTATGCCTTCTCCTCAGAATCACGGTAGGGGAGGTTGTGACGCTCCAGCCACTGGGACATTTCCGTGCGTCCACCCAAATCTGCGACGAATTGCGTGTCCAGCCACGGCTTGTAAATGCGAAGATTGGGGTTGGCGAGCAGACCGTAACGGTAAAACCGCTCAATGTCATTGCCTTTATAGGTGCTGCCATCACCCCACACGTTGACGTCATCTTCAAGCATGGCCTTGACCAACATGGTGCCGGTGACGGCACGGCCAATCGGCGTGGTGTTGTAGTAGTACCGTCCCGCATTGCGAATGTGGAAGGCGCCGCAGGTCAGGGCTGCAAGGCCCTCCTCAACCAGTGCCTCCTTGCAATCAACCAAGCGGGCACCTTCGGCTCCGTAGGCGAGGGATCGGTCCGGAACGGACGCAATATCAGGCTCGTCATACTGGCCAATATCTGCAGTGTAGGTGAACGGGATTGCGCCGTTCTCGCGCATCCAGGCTACTGCCACGGAGGTGTCAAGACCCCCGGAGAATGCAATACCTACACGTTCGCCTTGGGGCAGGCTCATCAACACTTTTGCCATGGGGCGAAAGTATGCACGGTTACGTGTGACGATGCAACGATCCGGCGGTAGGTGCCGCGCCGAGGATGCAGGTTGGCGGTTTCTGTGCGTTCTCACAGGCTGAGGACGGACTTCAGCCCCGCTTCCGCTTGATCAAGAATGTATGACGGTACAGCGCCCACGGGGTACTCCACAGCGCCTTTGTCCACGGTATAAACTTGACTCACCACAATGACGGAATCTCGGCCAAGCCCCGAGGTGTCCGCTGGGACAAACACGTTATCGCTGAAACGAGCGAGGGCTGTATTGGAGGTGATGGCGCACACTACTGTGGTAGCAATGCGTGACTGGTTGTAGAGATCTGATTGGATGACCACCGCAGGACGACGATATGCCGGGGCTGAGCCTCGTGGTTCACCAAAGTCAATCCACACCACATCGCCACGGGTCAGCGTCACCATTCCCACCCTCCGGCATCGATTGATGCGCGTGCGGCGGCGTGGGAGGCTGGCAGCGATCCCACAAATTCCACCGCCTCGTTGATTTGCGCAATTCTGCTACGCGCTTCCAGTTCATTGACATACCGCTCACCTGCATGCTGAAAGAATTCTGAACGATTCATACCGTTTTCCCGAGCCACGTGATCGATCCGCGCGGCAAGTGCATCAGGAAGGAAGATGGCGGGTTTCATGGACCCAGTATAACCGAGTAATACTTGGTGGGCCAGGGGCACAAGCACTGTTTGGCGCCAGGTGGTGGAGCAGCGATTCGGTTTCATATCACACCCTGGCTTTACAGTGGCGCCATGACCACAACGAAGGGTTCCCGTGCCCGATCCACCGCCGCATCCAAGGCTGCCAAGCCCGGTTTCCACTGCACCGAATGTGGATGGACGTGTGTCAAGTGGGTGGGCAGATGCGGCGAGTGCCAGGAATGGGGCACCGTGGTGGAAGACGGCGCCCTGAGCGCTGGACCCAAAACGGTTGCCGCCGCACCCCGCTCCGCCGCTGTGCCTATCGGGCAGATTGACGGACGCTCTGCCAAGGCGGTTTCCACGGGCGTGGACGAGTTTGACAGGGTACTGGGTGGAGGACTTGTTCCCGGCGCTGTGGTACTTATGGCAGGGGAACCTGGAGTGGGGAAGTCCACGCTATTGCTCGAGGTGGCAGCCAAGTACGCCAATCTGGGACGCACGGTGCTGTACATCACCGGAGAGGAGTCCACCGGCCAGGTGCGTTTACGTGCTGAGCGTGTGGGAGCCATGGCAGACACACTCATGCTGGCCTCCGAGATGGACCTAGCCGCAGTGCTGGGGCACATTGAAGCGACAAACCCGGCATTGCTGATTGTTGATTCTGTGCAAACCATCGCCTCGGCCGAGGTGGAAGGCGCTGCGGGGGGAGTGGCGCAAGTCCGCGAAGTGGCGGGTGCGTTGATCGCTGCCGCCAAGTCCCGGGACCTTCCGGTGTTGTTGGTGGGTCACGTGACCAAGGACGGAACAGTGGCGGGGCCGCGAACATTGGAGCACCTGGTGGATGTGGTGTGCCAGTTTGAGGGGGAGCGGCATTCGCGGCTGAGGTTGTTGCGATCCGTCAAGAACCGCTACGGCCCTACCGACGAGGTGGGATGCTTTGACATGACGGAAACCGGAATAGTGGGGCTCGCGGATCCCACAGGATTGTTTGTGTCCCACTTGGGGGCGGGTGTGCCGGGGTCCTGCGTGACGGTGACGTTGGAAGGACGGCGGCCACTGGTGGTGGAAGTGCAATCCCTCGCGGTGGGCACGTCATTCAACTATCCACGGCGCACCACGGGTGGGCTTGACAGTCCTCGGTTATCGATGATCTTGGCCGTGCTGCAACGCCATTGTAGTGTGGACACCTCCAAGTCCGATGTGTACGCCTCCACCGTAGGTGGGGCCAAGGTGAGCGAACCAGCAGCGGATATGGCCACTGCCTTAGCGGTGGCGTCTTCGTTGATGGGGAAGGCGGTACCCGTTGGCACCATAGCCTGCGGTGAAGTGGGCCTTGCCGGGGACATAAGGCCGGTCACCGGCATTGACCGGCGGCTCAGTGAGGCTGCTCGCCTTGGATTCATTCGAGCCATCGTCCCCGCAGGAACCGCTGCGCCAAGAACCAAGGCGGGTGGCACTCCCAACCGCCTTGAACTTGTGGAAGTTAGCCACATCGCGGAAGCCCTAGCGGCCGTCCAGTGAGCGGGGTCTTGATGAATATGTTCCTGACGAGGGAGGTTCCCATGGGCGTGGAGGTGGTGGACTCGCCGCCAGTGAGCACGCCTTTGAGGAGTTCGCCGCTGCCGGGCATCGAGTTGATGAGCGATCATCGCCGCTGGGGCGCTGAGTTATTCCTGGACAGTGTTGCACAAATGTGTAACACTCAGTATGGTGTGTGTATGGCGTACAAGACAATCGGTTTCCGTCCCAATGCTGAAGACCAACGCATCCTTGACGCTTCACCGGATGGCAGCAGTACCACCATTCGCAAGGCGCTACGCCTCCTCGATCACGAACGATGGCTCGCGGAAGCCTGTGCCCAGGCGTTCGCCACCAGGGATTGGGATCCCAACTCTGAACCGGAGGCATGGTGATTAGGGGCGCGGTGTACCGCATTGACCTGGGCGAGGCAAAGCGAGGACACGAACAACGAGGCAAGCGCTATGGAGTCCTGGTTTCGCCATCAAATTGGCCATCAACAGTGGCTACCTTTGCTCCAACATCAACCTCGGCAACGTGGACACTGTTTCGTCCAGAGATCGAGATTGGAGGGACGGCAACGCGGGTGATGATTGACCAAATCCGTACCATTGACACGTCCTATGTGGGCGACCTTGTAGGGGCTTTGACCCGAATGGAAATGGCCGAGGTAGAACACGCAATGGCTCATTACCTTGGAGTCGGTTTTGGCAAGGTGACGGGTACAGAGTTGTAGCGATTCACAACTTGCCGGAATCGCGTCTCCCTGCGAGCCAGGATAGTGCTCTCCACCAGACATTATGGGGCAGGTGCGCGGCGCTCTGGATGATTCCGGCAGGCTCTATTAGGGTTCACGCGTGGCTCGATTGATGGTGGGGGTATCCCATACGGAAGCAGCGCCCGAGCAACTCGCGGCGCTAGGACATTCTGTGCCCTTCATTGAGGCTCGGCTTCGCGAGACGGACCTCACCGGATTTGTCACACTGGCTACGTGCAACCGGTTTGAGATCTATGCCGAAGCACCCACGTTCCATGGAGCCATCAGCACCATTCTTGATGTCATCGATGCCGCGTGCCCAGACGTGGCACTGGACCTCAACGCATCGTTCTACACCGCTCACGGTCAGGCCATGACCGAACACCTCTTCCGAGTCACCGCCGGCCTGGAGTCCATGGTGGTGGGGGAGTGCGAAATAGTGGGGCAGGTACGCCGGGCCCTGCTCGAATCATCCGAGCACTGCAGCGCTGCACTTCACCGACTCTTCGATGCCGCCCTCACCTGCTCCAAAACCATCTCGTCGCAGACGGGACTACGGGAAGTGGGGAGGAACCTCGCCAGTGTTGGTCTTGACCTGGCCGCTCCGCATCTTGACGATTGGGCATCCACCCGGGCACTCGTTCTCGGTACGGGGCAATATGCTGGCACCGTGGTGGCCGAACTGAAACGCCGTGGGTGCGTAGCCATCCGCGTGTATTCAGCATCCGGCAACGGCGGCGCCTTTGCCGATTCCCACGGGGTGAAAATCGCTCCCCAACTATCGGCAGCAATGAATGGTTCGGACGTGTTGATTGCTGCCAGTGGGACGGGACCTGCCAAGGCTGATACTGCTTCCGTGGCACTGACTCCCATCAAAGCCATTGTGGATCTCACCGGTGGGGCTGACCTGACACAGGGAAGCGAAGCGGATTCTGCCGTTCCCATCATTGGCCTGAACGCCATCGGAGAAGCGTCGCCGCCTGCGTGCCGCGAATCTGAGGCCACCGCCGAGCACCTCATTGAGGAGGCCATAGCCACGTATTGCCACCACGAGGACGGCAGGGATGCCGGACAGTCAGTTTCCGCAATTCGCGGGATGATGAACGCCGCTATTGAGGCCGAACTGGACCGCGTGCGGCGAACGCACTCTGCGGAGGTCATGCAAGCGGTGGAGAAATCCTTGCGCCGCGTGGCGGCGCACCTCAGCCATCAACCATCCGTGGCCGCTGCGGATTTAGCCCGCATCGGTCGGCTCGGCGAATACAACCAAGCACTCGAGATGCTGTTCGGGATTCGTGTGAACGCCGAGGCCACCCGGTGACACCACCCGCCAGAACTTCCCTGCCCGGAACCCTGCGCCTCGGCACCCGGGGGTCTCGTCTGGCCACCACTCAGGCAGGCCACGTTGCCGCCATGCTGGAAGCGGCCACCGGTGCGACGAGTGAACTCGTTCCCGTCACCGTGGCAGGCGACAACCACACCGTACCGTTGGGCCAGGGACGTCCCGGCGTCTTCACCTCGGCACTGCAGCAGGTACTGCTGGCGGGCACCGTGGACTATGTGGTTCATTCATTCAAGGATCTCCCGTCGGCTCTGGTGGAGGGACTGGCAATAGCGGCCGTTCCCGAGCGTGCCAACCCCTGTGATGTGCTCGTACTCCCCGATGAACTGGCAGCTGACCTCGGGATACTGGCCGAAGGGACACACCCAGGGCAGGCGGCACACGCCGCACTCCGTGCCTTGCCCGCTGCAGTGCGTATCGGCACGTCCTCCCCGCGTCGCGCCGCAGCGATTCTCCGTCTGCGCCCGGATGTGGTCATCGTTCCCATTCGCGGCAATGTGGAGACGCGAGTGAACCGTGCTCTTTCTCGGGATGGTGTGGACGCCGTGGTCATGGCTGCTGCTGGGCTGGAACGTGCCGGACTTCTCAACCCCGCATGGCCGGTTTTCACGCTCGACGAGATGGTTCCCGCCCCCGCCCAGGGGGCACTGGCCATCGAGTGCAGAAGCGACGATGCCGCCCTCGTCGAACTTCTCGCCAGGCTGAACCACCCGCAGACTTGTGCCGAAATCACAGCTGAACGAGCGGTGCTGACTGGAGTCAACGCTGCCTGTACCACTGCCGTGGGGGCGCTGGCCAGCACTCATGAATCAACGCTGACCCTCACTGCGGATCTGACAGACCATGCCGGAGTGGAGTATGCACGAGCCACGGCGCAGTGTGAGATCCAACCATGTGATCCGGCCCAGCGTCATCTGGAACAAGCATGCGATCTCGGCGCAAGCCTTGCCGCCACTCTCTTGGAGGCCGCAGTATGACCCCCGCCGTGACTCCCGCCATTTCCCGTGCCGAGACTCCCACCCTGATCCGTGCCTTCCAAGGCGAGCGCACCCAACAACGGCCAGTGTGGTTCATGCGGCAAGCAGGCCGTTCTCTCCCGGAATACCGCGCTATCCGTGAGGGCACCACCATGTTGCAGGCGTGCGTAACTCCGGAACTCGCCGCAGAAATCACCGTGCAACCCGTCAGGCGCCACCAGGTGGACGCCGCCATTTTCTATAGCGACATCATGGTGCCAGCCAAACTCGCCGGTATTGACGTGGACATTGTGCCGGGGCGGGGTCCGGTCCTCGCCACCCCCATCCGAGACTCCCGCGCCATTGCCAACCTCCCGGAACTCACCCAGGACGCCCTGCAACCCATTGCTGACGGGGTGTCTGCCAGCGTGGAACTCCTGGGGGATACGCCGCTGATCGGGTTTGCCGGAGCGCCGTTTACGGTAGCCAGTTACTTGGTGGAAGGGGCCCCGTCCCGCACCTTCCCCCACACGCGGGCACTCATTGCTCACAACGAAGCAGCGTGGCACACGCTCGCCACGTGGGTAGCTGAAATCTCGCTCCACTTCCTGCAAACGCAAGTGAACGCGGGCGCCCAGGCTGTGCAACTTTTCGACTCGTGGGTAGGTGCGCTGGACGTAACGAACTACCAGAAGTCTGCCGCTCCCTATTCGTCGCACATTCTGCGCGATGCCACCCTGGCCCACATTCCCCGCGTCCACTTTGGCACCAACACGGGCCACATTCTGCCGCAGTTACACCAAGCGGGAGCCTCCGTCATTGGCGTAGACGCAGAAACCGCGTTGACCACCGCGAACACCGTACTTGGCGGCGCCGTGCCTCTTCAAGGCAATATCAACCCGGCGTTGCTTTCCGGTTCATGGGAGGCACTCGAGCAGCATACGCGCGAGGTTCTCGCCGCCGGGCAGAGCGCACCTGGACACGTGGTGAACCTTGGCCACGGCGTGCCTGCCACCACCGATCCGGACGTCCTGACCCGGCTTGTGGCACTCATCCATTCCATCAGCGATCCACTCGGGAGTTGACGCCAGTGAATACGACCACGCCTCACGGCATGATCGGGTCCGTGACCCCTAATGACCACTGGCAATACGAGCGCGCCCCCATGATTGTGTACTGGGAGTTGACCAACGCCTGTGATCTGGCGTGCCGCCACTGCCGTGCCACCGCCATGCCGGAGGCTGCGCCCGGTGAACTCACCACAGCCGAAGCAGTTGCCGTGCTGGATCAAGTGGTGGAGTTTGGGGAACCCACCCCGCACGTCACCATGACCGGCGGGGACCCGCTCAAACGCCCGGACCTGCTGACGTTACTCGATGCAGCACATGAGCGCGGCCTTGGCGTATCGCTTGCTCCAGCCGTTACTCCGTTACTGACCAAGGAACGCCTGGCAGAAGTTCAACAGCACGGTGTCCAAGCCATCAGCCTCTCCCTGGACGGCGCCACGGCCGAGTTTCACGACGGCCTGCGCGGAGTCCCCGGAACCTTTGATCACACCATGGAAGCCCTGGAATGGGCTGCGGACCTGGGCCTCAACGTCCAAGTCAACACCCTGGTCAGTGCAGGAAATCTCCACGAGATTGAGCAGGTGTTCGCTCTGCTCTCCACTAAAACGCTCATGCGGTGGTCCCTGTTCTTCCTGATCTCGGTGGGTAGGGGTTCGGAACTGACTGAGTTGACACCGGACGCTGCTGAGAATCTGATGCGCCAGGCCGCTGCCTGGGGACGGACTGCCCCGTTCCAAGTCCGCACTACCGAGGCGCCGTCATCTCGCCGAGTGACCGCTCAAACCATGATGAACCGGGGAATGCCGCGCACCGCCGTGGAAGCCACCCCCTTTGCGCGCTCGTTTGGGATCAGGGACGGCAACGGGATTGTGTTCATCTCACACCAAGGGGACGTCACCCCGTCAGGATTCATGCCGCTCCCACTCGGCAATGTGAAATCTGACCGCCTCGCGGATATTTACCAAGGAAACTCGACGATGATGGCCTTGCGAGACCCTGACCAGTTCAAGGGCCGCTGTGGCCGGTGCGAGTTCAACCACTGGTGCGGAGGATCCCGCGCACGCGCGTTCGCGTGGACGGGTGATCCCCTCCAAACGGACCCCCTGTGCGGATATCAACCGAGTGGAAGCCAAACGAGTGGAAATCATCTGCGCGGACACCAACCACGGCAAACCCAGGCGCCTGGCACGGCAACGCAGGAAGGAACATCGGCATGAAACTCCTGATTGTGGGGGGCGGGCTCACCGGTCTCAGCGCCGCCTATGAAGCACTGCAGCACGGGATGGACGTCACTGTCCTAGAAGCGAGTGATCGGCTTGGCGGCAAGGTGTGGACCGAGCGCAGGGACGGCCTGGTCATGGAACACGGCTCCGATTCTGTGGTGGCCTACCAACCTGAAGCACTGGCTCTGGCCACGGAACTCGGGTACCAGGATTCCATTGAAACGGTGGCCTCGGCGCGGCAGGTGTATCTGCGTGCGGGTGGGAAACTCCGTCCCCTGCCAGCCTCTATGGGGGTGGTCCTTCCCGCTCGGATGATGCCCTTTGTGACCACGCGGATTCTCAGTTGGCCTGACAAGATCCGCGCCGGGTTGGACGTGGTTCTTCCGCGCGTCCTCACGGACGGCCAGGACGCTTCGATTGGTGGCTTCCTGGCCAAGCGGCTTGGTCCGGCCATGGTGCGGAAGTTTGCCGACCCTCTCGTCGGGGGAATTTACGGGGCCTCCGTGGATGACCTCTCCATAGATGCCGTGTTGCCCTCCCTGCGGGCCAATGAGCGCGATTACCGCAGCCTCCTCGTGGCCGCCCGAGCCACCCGCCCACGCGGAAAGATCAAAGGAACCAGTCCATTCCGCTCCCTCGCTGGAGGGATGGGAACGCTCATTGATGCGTTGGAATCTGCCGTCCGAGCGGGCGGCGGGACCATTCATCTGGGAACCGCTGCGGAGCCCGGAGTGCTGGACTCCGGCGAGTTTGACCACGTGATCCTGACAGGCGGGGCTGGTTCATCGCGAGCACTGTTGACCCATGCTTCGCCTGCCGCCGCAGGGGCGCTGGGGGAGATTCCGCAGACCACCTCCACCGTGGTGACGTACGTTTTCAACGAGGATCAGTTCCCCCAGGACACCCAGGGGCGCGCGGCGGCGGCGCATGGCTGGCTCGAATCCCAGGCCGCTCCCGTGAGCGGCGTAACGGTAGCGTCATCAAAGTGGCCCAACAGGGCGCCCGAGGGGACGGTATTGCTGCGTGCGTTTGTTCCCGCTCGTCTCGGTCCGCTCGCTGAGGCGCCCGACGACGAGTTGATGGGCAAGGTCACGGCGCATCTTCGCGAGGTCATGGGTGTTCAGGGAGAACCGTCCTTCACGCGCATTGTGCGGTGGAGCAAAGTGATGCCCTCCTACACGGTAGGTCACCTGGACAGGGTGGCTGCGGTGGAGGACGCACTGGCGGGGACCAGATTCACGGTAGCGGGCGCCGCGCTGCATGGCGTGGGTCTGCCTGCGTGTGTGGCCAGCGGGCGTGCGGCGGTCAAGGAATTGGTGACTGCATGAGTGAAACCACGGCCCCTTCTGACGCTGGTGCCTTTGACGCCCTCATTGTTCTGGGTTTCGGCGGACCCGAAGGCCCTGACGAGGTGTGGCCGTTCCTGGAACGCGTCACCGCAGGCAAGCGCATTCCCCGCGAGCGCCTGGCCGATGTTGCTGAGCACTATCTTGCCTTCGGCGGCGTGAGTCCCGTCAATGCCCAAACGTGGGCGCTGGCAGCCGGGTTGGCCGCGCGACTCCAGGCGCGTGGGATGGAGATTCCCGTGGTGGTGGCGAACCGCAATAGCGCACCTTTCATTCCTGACGTGTTGGCCGAGTTGGCGGCTCAGGGAGCACAGACGGTGGCTGCTGTGACGCTCACCCCGTTCGCTAGTTATTCGTCATGCTTGCAATACCGGGAAGACATCGCTGCTGGGCTCATTGCTAGTGGACTCACTGGCGGACTCGATGACGAGAGTGGTGATGGTTTGCGGGTGGTGAAACTGCCGCCGTATGCGGACCTTGCTGGCTTGGAGCAGGCGTGGGTGGAGGAAGTGCAGCGCTCAATGGCGGCCGACCCCGGTGATCGCACCCAGTGCACCACGGTCCTGTTCACCACCCATTCCATTCCTCTGACCATGAACGATGCCTCCGGT
Source organism: Cellulomonadaceae bacterium (assembly GCA_031256435.1). GTDB lineage: Bacteria > Actinomycetota > Actinomycetes > Actinomycetales > Cellulomonadaceae > Xylanimonas. The sequence continues at coordinate 26,583 of JAIRQO010000062.1, read as the reverse complement.
CCGAAGGGCGGGGCATATCTCCAGCAGCATCGCGCGTTGGCGGAGCGGATCATGGCCAGGGTTGGCGATGTTCCGTGGGAATTGGTGTTCCAGTCACGCTCGGGTCCACCCCACATCCCGTGGCTGGAGCCGGACATTGCCGACGCGTTGCGGAGCGCAAAAGAAGCGGATTACCAGCGCGTCATCGTGGCCCCCATCGGGTTCTTGACGGATCACATGGAAGTGGTGTGGGATCTCGACACGGAGGCAGCCGAAGTAGCGGCAGACGTGGGCTTGGCGTACACGCGCGCTGCCACGCCAGGGACCACAGCGGCGTTCCAGGATTCCTGGGCTGACTGGGTGGCGGATTGTCTCGCTACAGCGCCGGGTGCAGCCCCATCAGGGGAGAACTGCTCGGGGACATGCTGCGAGGTGCCCAAGCGAGATTCTGCGATTCCAGCGGCTCAAGCCGCCTCCACGCAGAATGACGGGGGAGCGAGCCACGGTCAGCGAGCGCAGGTAGGTCAGGCGGCGGGATATCACCCACCCACGCAGAATGACGGGGGTAAGGGCGCGGTGTCCGCGTGACGCAGGGGCGGATACTGGCTCACACGCGGCATGATGACGCGCTTGCTCGTCGGGTGAAAGAAGCCGGGGGAGTGCTCGATTGTACTGATCTCATTGTGCGGACCGTGCGTCCTGCGGCATCGATTCGGGCCGCTATGGCCACACCTGCCCAGTGGATAGTGCTCACCTCGCCCTTCACCGTCACGGCACTCGCGCAGTCCGGCGTGAACCTCGCCGAAACACTCAGCACCGAAGCACTCAGCGCCGGAACACGCCTCGCCACGGTGGGTCCAGCAACCACCGCAGCCTGCGAGAATCACGGCTGGCGGGTGACTCTCCAACCCGAATCTCCTCGTCACGGCGGAGCAGCGCTGGATGAGGTGTTCCCGCCTGTTGAAGAGTTCATTCAGGCCAACCCAACCCACCACTCCACCAGGAAACACCCTGCCAGCACCGTCGTGATTCCCGGCGCTGCCACCTCGGCGGGAACCCTGGAGCCCGGCCTCGTCTCCAAGGGGTGGACCGTCACGCCGGTTCCCGTCTACGTCACTGAACCTGCCTCCAGTATTGACGCTTCCATCAGCGCGAGGTGGCACCACGGTGAATACCAGGCTCTGTATGCCACCAGTCCGTCCGTGGTTCGCGCCGTGGCACGGCTTCTGGATACGTCAGTGCCAGTGATCGCCATCGGTCACACCACGGCGGCTGCCGCGCTGGACGCAGGCTTCTCGCTACTCTCTGACCATGAGTTTTCCTCGCCGTCCTAGGCGATTGCGCACCACGCCCGCCATGCGGCGCCTCGTCTCAGAAGTGCGCCCGCACCCCGCGCAGTTGGTGCTGCCCATGTTCGTCGCAGATTCACCTGATCCCCAACCGATTGCATCACTGCCGGGAGTGATGCGGCACAGTATGGATTCTCTAGCCGCAGCCGCACATGACGCCGCGAGCGCAGGCCTCGGTGGCATCATGCTCTTTGGTGTCCCACAGCCGAGGGACAAGGACGCCACGGGCAGTGCCGCGCTGGACCCCAACGGCATCCTCAACCGTTCCCTATCCCGGGTGGCGTCCGAGGTGGGAGACAGCATTGTCATCATGGCCGATACCTGCCTCGACGAATTTACGGACCACGGTCACTGTGGGGTGCTGACTCCCGGTGGGAGGAACGGTGACCACATCGTCGATAATGACGCCACCATTGAACTCTATGCGCGGCAGGCTGTGGCACAGGCTGAGGCCGGTGCGCAGGTGGTGAGTCCGTCCGGGATGATGGACGGGCAGGTAGCAGCCATCCGCGCCGCACTGGATGCTGCGGGACACACGGATACGGCCATTCTCAGTTATGCGGCCAAGTACGCCAGCGCGCTGTACGGACCGTTCCGGGAAGCGGTGGACAGTTCCTTCACCGGTGATCGGCGAACCTATCAACTGGACCCTGCGAATCGACGAGCAGGGTTGCTTGAGGCCCGCCTGGACATAGACGAGGGCGCTGACCTGGTCATGGTGAAACCCGCAGGTCTGTACCTTGACGTGGTCAGTGATGTGGCTGCCATGAGTCCCGTACCCGTAGCGGCCTACCAGGTGTCCGGTGAGTACGCCATGATCCAGGCAGCCGCCCAGCGCGGTTGGATTGACGGCCCTGCGGCAATGCGGGAGGCCATCACGAGCATCATCCGAGCCGGAGCCGACGTAGTGCTCACGTATGCAGCCATGGAGGTGGCACCCACACGATGACTTCCACTGTGCCCTCACTGTTTGAAGCAGCCCAACGCGTGATGCCAGGCGGCGTCTCCTCGCCCGTGCGCGCCTACCGCTCCGTGGGTGGCGATCCCGTGTTCATCGCCTCGGCTGCCGGTGCCTTCGTGACCGGAGCAGACGGCAACGAGTACCTGGACTTTGTGGGTTCCTGGGGTCCTGCCCTGCTTGGCCACGCTCACCCAAACGTGGTGGCAGCGGTGCAATCCGCTGCGCAGTGGGGTTTGAGCTTCGGCGCACCCACCACAGCGGAAACAGCGCTGGCTGAGGCAATCATCGCGCGAATTCCCGTGCTGGACAAAGTCCGGTTCACCTCCACAGGGACCGAAGCCTGCATGACAGCCATCCGGCTTGCCCGGGGATGCACTGGCCGTAACCTCGTGATCAAATTTGCTGGGTGCTATCACGGGCACTCCGACGCCCTCCTCGCCGAGGCAGGTTCCGGTGTGGCCACCCAAGGGCTGCCCGGTTCCGCCGGCGTCACCCCCGGCGCCACTCAGGACACCCTGGTCCTCCCATACAACGATCTACCCGCGTTGGAGGCCACGTTCGCCCAGCACGGCGCAGCCATTGCCGCCGTCATCACCGAACCGTGCGCCGCCAATATGGGGCTCGTGCCACCAGCGCCAGGATGGAATACGGCGCTTCGTCGCCTCACCGCTCAACACGGTGCGTTACTCATCTACGACGAAGTACTCACCGGCTTCCGCGCCAGCGCCACCGGGTGGTGGGGGATTGAGGGGCAGCCCTGCTCCTGGGAACCGGACCTGTTCACCTTTGGCAAGGTGATTGGTGGCGGGATGCCCTTGGCGGCGCTCGCGGGACGCGCGGACATCATGGACCATCTGGCGCCCGTGGGGGCGGTCTACCAGGCGGGCACCCTGTCCGGGAACCCGCTGGCCACCGCCTCAGGTCTTGCCACATTGAAACTCGCCACGGCTGACGTGTATGCCGGGATAGGGCGGTGGGCTGACCAGGCGGTGGCGCTGCTGGAAGAACGCCTCACCGCCGCCTCCATCCCGCACGCGATTCAACGCGGCGGCACCCTGTTTTCTGTGTTCTTTGGCGAGGATCCTGCCTCCCGTGCTGCTGGGCAAGGCTCACGCGTTGGAGGGCAAGGCTCACGCGCGGGTGTGGCGAGACCAAACGCCGTGACCACCGGTGCTGCTGTCACGAACTACGCCCAGGCGCAACGGCAGGACGTGGACCTCTTTGCCCGCTTCCACCGTGCAATGCGCGAGGCGGGCGTCCTCCTGCCTCCATCGGCGTTTGAAACCTGGTTCGTCTCAGCAGCGCACGGCGAGCGCGAACTAGAGATGTTGAATGGTGCTCTTGGTGCTGCATTGCCTTCGTTGAACTCCAACCAACTGCGCACTGCTGGTTGAGCCAGGACCTGCGGCTGGTTGAGCCAGGACCTGCGGATGGTTGAGCCAGGTCACACGGAGTGTGACCGACGGTCGAAACCACCCGGTCGAAACCACCGAGCTGGAGCATCGCCATTTCCGGTTCATATCCCACCCATCCCGTAGGATCACCCCCGTGAATCCTTTCGCCGAACGCTCAACACTGCCCTATGAACTCCCCGACTATTCCGTCATTACGCCTGAGGACTACGAACCGGGGATGGTGGAAGGGATGGCCGCCCAACTCGCGGCCATTGACGCCATCACCAGCAACCCGGAACCGCCCACGGTAGAGAACACCCTGCATGCACTGGAACTCTCCGGGCAGTATTACCAGCGCGCAGCCTTGGCATTCTGGAACCAACGGTCCTCTGACGCCACACCGCTGTTGGAGGACCTCGAGGAGCGCCTCGCCCCGCAGTTTTCTGCGCATGAGGACGCTATTGTGCTCAACCGCGCTCTGTATGCTCGCCTCAAGGAACTCCAGAACACGGTGGAGTTGGAACCGGATGCTGCCTACAACGTGGCCACTCGCCTAGCCGACGCCCGGCGGGCTGGCGTGACGCTCACTGACGCGGAGCAAGAGAACCTGCGTGACCTGAACGCCCAAATCACCACCTTGGAAGCCCAGTTTGGGCGCGAACTCCTGGCCGGGGCCAACGAGGCCGCCATCCTTGTGGAGGATGAAGCCGACCTTGCCGGGTTGTCCGATGCAGAAAAGGACTCCCTGAAAGCGGCCGCAGAGGCGCAAGGGAAAGCCGGTTGGCTGATGGAGATTCAACTGCCCACCCACCAAGAACTCATCACGCAGTTGGACAATCGCGATCTTCGCGCACGGCTCCAATCGGCCTCAGAGCAGCGCGGCACCGGCGGTGCCCATGACACGCGCGCCATCATCCTGGACATCATCAAGGCACGGGCGGAGCGCGCGCAGATATTGGGATTCCCTCATCACGCTGCGTGCGTGGCTGACGGAGAGACGGCCCGCACCTCCGGGGCTATTGATGCACTGCTCAGCCAACTGGCCCCGCCCGCCGTGGCCAACGCGCGCGCGGAGGCAACAGACGTGGAGACAATCCTCCACCGGGACGTCAGCGCGGAGGCCACCCTGCAATCCAGTGATTTCCGGTACTACGCCGAGGCAGTCATCCGTGAACGTTTCTCGCTCGACGATGCCGCTCTCAGGCCGTACCTGGAACTGAACAACGTCCTGTTCAAGGGCGTGTTTGAAGCGGCCACGCGCCTGTATGGCATCACGTTCACAGAGCGCGCTGACCTGGTGGGATACCACCCCGATGCTCGAGTATTCGAGGTGTTCGAGGAGAACGGAGAAGGCCTCGGGCTGTTCATTGCCGATCTGTTCACCCGGCCCTCCAAGCACGGCGGTGCCTGGATGAACAACCTAGTAGAACAGAACCGACTCCTCGGCCAACCGCCGGTGGTAGTCAACAACGGGAACATTGTGCGTGCCCCCGAAGGCCAACCCACACTGCTGACCTGGGATGACGTCATCATGCTCTTCCACGAGTTTGGACACGCCCTCCACGGCCTGCTATCCCAGGTGTACTATCCGAGCCAGTCTGGTCCGGAAGTCCCCAGCGATTTTGTGGAATACCCCAGCCAGGTCAACGAGATGTGGGCCTGGGACCCGGAAATTTTGGCTTCCTATGCCATCCACTATGAAACCGGCGAACCGATTCCCGCCGAATGGATCACGGCCAAACTGGCAGCGCGTCAATACGGTGAGGGGTACAACACCACGGCGTACTTGGGTGCTGCCCTGTTGGATCAGGCGTGGCATCACCTGGCACCTGAGGATGTCCCCACAGATCCCGCCGACGTGGTTCCCTTTGAGCAGGCGGCCTTGGCCGCTGCCGGCGTGGACTTTGCCCCCGTTCCTCCGCGCTACCGCACTACGTACTACAACCACATGTTCAGCGGATACGGAGCGGCGTACTACTCCTACATCTGGAGTGAAGTGCTGGACGCTGACACCGTGACGTGGTTTGAGAGCAACGGCAGCCTCACCCGGGCCAACGGTGACACGTTCCGGAACAAGCTGCTGGGCCGTGGAGGCTCGCAGGATCCCCTGCAATCCTTCAGAGACCTGCGGGGACGTGACGCTGACATTCAACCGTTGTTGGAGCGCCGAGGACTCACGGCGAGGGCAGCCTCGTGACCACCTCTCCTTCTGCCACACCACAGTCCAGCACCGCTGCGCGCTCGGCTACCACGGCTAAGGCCGTCCCTGCCACGCCAGCAAACCCTGCGGACTCCCACCAAACCATCCGCGTCCAGGGCGCCCACGTCAACAACCTGAAGAACGTCACGGTGGACATCCCCAAACGTCGCCTCACGGTGTTCACGGGTGTATCCGGCTCCGGGAAATCCAGCCTGGTGTTTGACACCATTGCAGCGGAAAGTTCCCGCCTCATCAACGAGACGTATCCGGCGTTCCTCCAAGGGTTCATGCCGAACATCGCCCGCCCGGACGTGGACCTCCTGACGGGCCTCACCCCCGCCATTGCCGTCAACCAAGACCGGATGGGAGCCAACCCGCGCTCCACCGTGGGAACCGTCACGGACGCCCACGCCATCCTGCGCGTGCTCTATTCCCAGGTGGGTCAGCCGTACGTTGGCCCGCCCACCGCGTTCAGTTTCAACGTCCCCACCCGGAAAGCCTCCGGCGTGATGACCGAGGTGCGTGACGGCGTGGAAATCCGGCACATTGCTAAAGGCCAGGTGTACCTCGGCGGTATGTGCATGAAATGCGACGGCCGCGGCGTGGTCAGTGACTTGGACCTCACCGCCATTGTGGACGAATCCAAGTCCCTTCTGGACGGCGCCGTGTTGGTTCCCGGCTATACGGCTGACGGGTGGCTGATGAAGCAGTTCACCGAATCCGGCTACCTCCCCCCGGATAAGCCTGTCAAGAACTTCACCAAGCGCGAACGGGAATTGTTCCTCTACGCCGAGCCACAGAAAATCGAGATTCGTGGCATCAACATGACGGTGGAGGGCTTGATTCCCAAGATCAAGAAGTCCATTTTCAGCAAAGACCCGGAACAGGTCCAACCGCACATTCGTGCGTTCATGGAGCGTGCCGCCACCTTTGGTACTTGCCCAGAGTGCCAGGGCACGCGCCTCACCGCGGCGGTGCGGCAATGCCTCATCAACGGCAAATCCATTGCCGATGTGTGCGCCATGCAAATCACGGATCTAGCACAGTGGGTGAGCGCGCTACCCCACCAGGACACGGGCCCCCTGATCACGGCACTGTCGGAGAACCTCCAGGCGTTTGTAGACCTCGGCTTGGGCTACCTCTCGCTGGACCGTGCCAGCGGCACCCTCAGTGGGGGCGAGTCACAACGCATCCGGATGCTCCGCCACCTCGGCTCGGCGCTCACGGATATCACCTATGTGTTCGACGAGCCCTCCATCGGCCTGCATCCCCATGACATCGCACGCCTCAACGCTCTCCTGGCTAGCCTGAGGGACAAGGGGAACACGGTGCTCGTCGTCGAACACAAACCAGAAGTCATCCTCACCGCTGATCACATTATTGACATTGGCCCCGGTGCGGGAAGCCGCGGGGGAGAAGTGTGCTTTGAAGGGACGGTGGCGGAGTTGACCAACGCCGACACCATCACGGGTCAGCACCTCCATGACCGCGTGGCGCTGAAGACCACCGTCCGGAAACCTACAGGAAAACTCTCCATCACGGGCGCTACACAGAACAATCTCCGCAACGTGAGCGTAGACATCCCGCTCGGCGTGCTCACCGTGGTCACTGGCGTGGCGGGCTCCGGAAAGAGTTCGCTGATTCATGGCAGCCTTGGCAAACTCAACGATGTGGTCATCATTGACCAGAGCGCCATTAAGGGTTCCCGGCGCTCCAACCCCGCCACCTACACGGGGTTGCTGGAGCCGATTCGCAAGGCGTTTGCCAAAGAACACGGCGTCAAGCCCGCGTTGTTCTCCGCCAACTCCCAGGGTGCCTGTGAAACCTGTAAGGGCGCCGGGGTGATTGTCACGGAGTTGGGCTTCATGGAGTCGGTGTCCACCGTGTGCGACGAGTGTGGAGGCCGCAGATTCAACGCCGAGGTGTTGAACTACACCTTGGGCGGGAAGTCCATTGCGGACGTGTTGGAAATGTCCATTGATGACGCCGCCGAGTTCTTCAGCAAGGCTGGCCCTGCTCCCGTTCCTGCGGCACACACCATCGTGGCACGGCTCGTGTCTGTGGGATTGGGGTACCTGAGCCTGGGTCAACCACTCAACACGTTGTCCGGGGGAGAGCGTCAACGGATCAAGTTGGCCAGCCATCTGGGGGAGAAGGGCGGGGTCATTGTTCTGGATGAGCCCACCACGGGATTGCACCTTGCGGACGTGGCCCACCTCCTGACCATGATGGACGGCCTCGTGGATGCGGGCCGCACCGTGGTGGTCATTGAGCACCACCAAGCCGTGATGGCTCACGCCGACTGGATCATTGATATGGGTCCTGGCGCCGGCCACGAGGGCGGCCGCATCGTCTATGAAGGCACGCCCGCCACCCTCGTTGCGCACCCCACCACTCTCACCGGTGAATACCTGGCCCGCTACGTGGGTGGGTAACCTGCGGCATCGGGACTTCGGGGTGGTGAGGCGAGCCTTGCCGGGAAACGTGGGCTAGGCTCGCAGTATGGAACCAGGCACCACCGCTGAGGAACATCAGGGGACACTGAAAGAGCAGTATTGCACCGAGTGCAACGAGCCTCTTGATCATGAAGAGCGCATCGATCGTTTCTACTCGCTGCGGCGGCAGATGAAATGTGACTACTGTGGCGCCAAGAATCGCGTGAAGGTTCCGCTGTACGTGGGCCAACCCATCGCCGACGCTGCGGGGCAAGAGTCCACCGCCACCGCATGAGCGGCAGAGCAGGTATTGCTCGCACCGTCGCTTTCGGTGCGGTGTTGGCATTCGGGGGAGTGTTAGCGCTGACCGGTTGTACCGGTAGCCCCGACGATCCTGAGGGCGGATTCTCAGCGAATGCCACCATCGGCGTGGCACTCCCGCAGCCCACGTCCCAGAACTGGGAACAGGCTGAGAGCCTATTCAGCACAGGGTTGACGGACGCGGGTTTCGCCGCTGATGTCCAGGTTGCCAACGCGGGCATCTCCGAACAGCAGAAGCAGATCGACTCGATGATTGACCACGGGGCCCGAGTGATCATCGTCGGGGCTGTGGATGGATCTCAACTGGGGACACAACTCGAGCGGGCACACTCTCGGGACATCCTGGTCATCGCCTTTGACCGTCTGCTCACGGGCACGGACTACGTGGACCTGTATGTGGCGTATGACCCGTTCCAGGTGGGGGTGCAGCAGGGCGAGTCGCTCATACAGGGTCTCCATGAGCGGCGCGGTGAGCAGCCTACCTGGAATATTGAACTGGTGGCCGGTGCCCCTGATGATGCCAACGCGCACGCCTTCTTTAACGGTGCTATGAGTGTTCTGCAGCCGGAGATTGACGCTGGTGCAGTGACGGTGCTGTCCGGTCACACCACCTTTGATCAGGTGGCTACCACCAGTTGGTTAGCGGAGTACGCCTCGCAACGGATGGACCTCATCATCGCTGGTTTCTACAGCCACGGCACTGCCTTGGATGGAGTCCTTGCTCCTAATGACGCACTGGCTCGCGCGGTGCTGACTGCCACCGCAAGCGCAGGTCTGGAGGCACCCGTGGTCACGGGACAGGACGCGGAACCCGAGTCCGTGCGCTCCATCATGGAAGGCGCCCAGTATTCCACGGTGTATAAGGACACGGCCGCCTTGGTGGAGGAATCGGTCCGCCAGATCACCCTGGCACAGCAAGGTTCAGCATTTGAAGCACCGGACGTGACACACAACGGCGCTACTGACGTTCCCACCGTGTTCCTCGATCCCGTCATCGTGACCCAGAACAACGCCGCCGAGGTCCTGGGGAATATTCCGATTCTCGCCCCCATCATCCAACAGTTTGATCACTGACGGCGGGACATTGTAGTAACGCCTGAGTAAAGTTGCATATTGTAGTCATTACAAGCAATTATTGATCTTAGGACGCAGATTTGCTACACTACTAAGATGCCAGAGAGTACAGCGCGTCTGGTCAAGGATCTTGGATCACAGATTCGCGCCCTTCGCATTAGCCAGGACATCACGCAGGTGGACCTGGCTCAGCTCATCAATGTCTCTAAAGCCACGATTGTCCGTCTTGAATCAGGAGCAAGCGTTTCCTCACATACCTTGGTTGCGGTGGTGAGAGCACTAGGGCGGGCAGAGTGGATCACGTCCCTGAACGAGCGCATGGGACCATCACCATTGGAACTCTTGCGTGAGTCACGGCGGCAACCTCAAGTCCGTCAAAGGGCAAGGAGGACAGTGGCGTGAGTCATGTACCGATTCAGGTGGTGGAGGTTCGCGCGTGGGGGAGAAGCGTTGGCGCTGTCAGCCCTGGACCAGCCCGAGGTTATTCGTTTGAGTACCAACCAGCGTGGAGCCGTGAAGGTGCGGCACTGGCTCCGTTCCTGACACCTCAGCAGCCCGTTGGGCGTATCCACACCTATCAGCCAACTTCCACGGATACGTGGCGTGGGCTCCCGCCATTTGTTGCTGACAGCCTCCCGGATGACTTTGGTAACGCACTCGTTGATGCCTGGATGTCTCGTCACGGTGTTGCGGTTGATCACATCACACCGCTGGACCGCCTTGGATACCTCGGCGTCAGAGGCATGGGAGCGCTGGAGTTTGTTCCTGATACTGGACCCAACGGTCCCTCGCCTACAGCAATTGACCTGTCAGATCTGATTGTTGCGGCACGTGCTGCTGTCCACGGATCTCTCCTTGACGACAACGAAGCTCAGCGGTCACTTCAAGAAATCATTGATGTGGGCACGTCCGCGGGTGGTGCACGGGCCAAGGCGATCCTCAACATCAACGCCGAGACAGGCGAGATCCGCTCAGGACATCTGCCTCCACTGTCTGGTTATCAACCCTGGCTCCTCAAGTTTGACGGCGTTGGGGTAGACCGACAGTTGGGTAGCAGTCAGGTGTACGGGCGTATTGAATATGCCTATTCACACATGGCACGCGCCGCTGGTATCCACATGGCGGAATCGCAACTCCTTCAGGAAAACGGGCGTGCTCACTTCATATCCCGGCGTTTTGACCGTGACAGCCATGGCAATAAAGTACACATGCAAACGTTATGTGCGCTTTACGGGGTAGATTATCGGCTTCGGAATACCAATGATTATTCCCAACTGATGATGTGTATCCGAGAGTTAGGGCTGGGGCAGGAAGCTCTTGTTGAAGGCTTTCGGCGCGCTGTGTTCAATGTTGCCACGATGAATCGTGATGACCACGCCAAGAATTTTGCTTTTCTTCTGCCTCACGAGGGAGCCTGGCAGTTATCACCTGCTTATGACGTGACATTCGCGTACAACCCCCAGGGAGTGTGGACCGCGCATCACCAGATGGGAATCAATGGCACATTTGACAACATCACCAGAGCCGACCTCTTACGTTTTGCCGATGAGCACGGCGTCCAGGCAGGCGGAGCCATCATTTCTGACGTTCTCGATGCTGTGGCATCATGGCCGGAGTTCGCTCGCCACGCCGGCTTGACATCTTCCTCGATTGACGAGGTGAGCCGTCATTTCCAACATCTCGCGCGAAGGCGGCCGTAGCGCGGTATTAGCGCCTAGGCGTCTGCGGACTGGTCAGGTTGGGCGCTCTTGGACATCCGGTTGAGGATGAGACTCGGTACACCGAGGACCACCAGGAAGACGGCCACCATGACGGGGTAGAGGGCGTGGGGGATGGTGTCCTGGCCGTCTTGGGGGATGAAGGTCATCACCAGGGCCGCGAAAGCCGCCGCCATGCCAATGCCGCTGACGGCAAACAACGCTGGGACGCGGTACCCGGTCAGTCCGGACTGGCCTCGTCGTCGTAAAATCATGGCAGAAGCAAACATGAACAGGTACATGACCAAATAGAGCGCCACGGCCATACCAATGAGCACGGAGAACACGTCCGAGACGTTCCCGGGGAACAGCACGTACAGCATGGCAAGCAGAGTCACCGCCACGCCCATGATAAGGAAAATACCCGATTGGGCGCCGTTGGCGTTGGTGCGGGCAAAGAACGGGGGGAGTGCCTCATCCTTGGCGGCGTGGAACAAGATCCGGGACGGGCCAGCAATCCACGTCACCACGGAGGCCAACGCTCCAATCACAATCATGAGGTAGATGACGTTGCCGAGCCACGGAACGCCGAACCCGTTGAAGAAGGTATGGAAGGCCACCATCACGCCATCGGCGGTGTGGATCTCACCGCCGGGAAGCACCATGGCCATGAACAGTGACGGGATGATGAAGATACCGAGGGTGGTGGCAAAGGCAATGCCGATCACGCGGGTGTAATCTCTGCGAGGTTCGGGCAGGTGGCTGGCGTGAACGGCATTCATTTCCATTCCGCCGAACGCCAAGAAGTTGGAGACAATCAGGGCAATGGACGCAGGGCCAGCCAGTGGAGGAATGAGCGTGGTTCCCTCCAGGGCGTTTCCAGGTTCTAAGTGCCCCGTGGCAATCCAGAGGATTCCCAACAGAATCAACACGCCAGCAGGAATGAGTGTGCCGATCAATCCCGCCCGGGAAGCAATCTTGGCAAAGAGGTTCCCACCGCGCATACCCACCCATACGGCCCACCAGAACACCACCACAATGACAATCGCGGTGTAGAGTCCAGAGTCGGCGAGGCCAGCCTGGTTGAAGGCGTACGCGGCGGCAGTGGCCACCATGGCGAGTTGCGCCGGATACCACACAATATTGTGCGCCCACTGCATCCACACGGCAAACACGGCCCAACGTTTGCCCAACGCTTCCCGGATCCACTCGTACACACCGCCGGGAACGGATGCTGACAACTCAGCAGAAAGCAACGCCGTGGGAACAAAGAACAGCAACGCTGGGATAATCCACAGGATGATGGAACCCCATCCGTAACTGGCCATTGCCGGCAAGGAACGCAGCGAAGCCACCGTGATGGTCACCATGATGGCCATTTGGGGAACAGTAATCAGCGTACGCTTGTCAGCCTGGGGTTCAACATCCGTTGCCATAGTTCTACTATGCGCCCATGTACCGTGGGAGTGCTTGCTGTGGTGCGATCGTTGGCGTGTCGGACTATGGACCGCCTGTTCACGTTTCTCATCAAAGCGCCGATAATGTACATTATGTAATTTTCCGATATCAATCGGCGTGGATGTGATTTGTTGGCCCCTGCGTGGTTTCTGGGAGGTGCTCCCCTGCGGGGTCCGTGCTTTGCGCGCCCGTGAGAGTTTTCATATCACACCCTCGTTGTAGCGTGACCTACGTTCGTGCTTTCACCCTCCAACGAAGGAGTCATGATGACCGTACCCGTCACCACCACCATTTTCCCTGGTCGCTATCTGCAAGGCCGCAACGCCATGACTCGTCTCGGTGAGTTCACCAAACTCCTCGGGGCTACGCCGCTCATTGTGGCCGACGATGCTGTGTGGGGTTTTGTTGCTGACGTTGTCACTGCTTCACTCAAGGACGTTGACCTCCCCGTGGTGCGCGAAGGCTTCTGTGGGCTGGCCACTGCCAAAGAGGTGGATCGTCTCACGCAGGTGATCAAGGACACCAACTCAGATATTGTGCTGGCTGTTGGTGGCGGAAACACCATCGATGCTGTCAAGGCCGCCGGTCACCTTGCCGGTGTGCGCTGGGCCTCCATCCCCACGGTGGCCTCCACGGACGCGCCTACCTCGGCGCTCTCCGTGATTTACACGGAGGACGGTGCCTTTGAGGAGTACCGCTTCTTCCCCAAGAACCCGGACCTGGTGCTGGTGGACACCCAAATCTGTGCCAACGCTCCCCTGGAGTTCCTGGTGGGTGGCATTGGTGATGCCCTCGCCACGTGGCTGGAGGCCCGCGCCACGCGTCGTGCTGCTGCCGCAACCATGGCCGGTGGGTTGCCCACCCACACGGGAACGGCGTTGGCAGAACTCTCGTGGAACCTCATTCACGAGAACGCCATTGCTGCCATTGAAGCCGTCAAGGAAAACCTGGTGACTCCCGCAGTGGAGGCTCTGGTGGAGGCCAACACGCTTCTCTCCGGCGTGGGGTTTGAGTCCGGCGGCCTGGCAGCAGCTCATGCCATTCACAACGGGCTGACCTTTGCTCCGCAGACGCACGGCCTGACGCACGGTCAAAAGGTGAATATCGGCTCGGTGACACAGTTGGTCTTGGAACACGCTCCCATGAAGGATATTGAGGACTTTGTCATCTTCACTACCCGCGTGGGACTCCCCAACACCCTGACGGAGGTGGGACTGAAAACCACCGACGAGAAGGAGTTGCGTGGAATTGCCGATACGGCCACAGTGGCCGGTGAGACGATTCACAACATGCCCTTCCCCGTCACCGCCGAGGACGTCTACCTGGCGCTGAAGTCCATTGAAGGACTCTCACGCAGAATCCGCTCCGAAGCCGGCCTCCCCGAACCCGAGTTCTACACGGCCCACTAACTAATCGCAGGGGATGAGTATTACCACTCCCCTGAAATAGTCTTCGTCCTCAGGAGGCGCGCTTGCGGGCGCGGCGGGCGGCTAACTCGTCTGCGCCCGTTGCTCGCGTGGCGGCCACGCCTTCGTCGAGCGATTCGGTGGGGAGTTCGGCGAGGCTGCCTTCCACTTCTTGCCACACGCGGCCCACGGCGATGCCGAAAACGCCCTGTCCCCCGCGGACCAGGTCCACTACTTCGTCATCTGTGGTGCAGGCGTATACGGAGGCGCCGTCAGACATGAGGGTCACGCCGGAGAGGTCCTCTACACCCTGGTCACGCAGGAAGGTGATGGCGGTGCGGATCTGAGGCAGAGACACGCCCGTGTCCAGGAGGCGCTTGACCACGCGGAGAACCAGGATGTCCGTGAAGGAGTAGAGCCGGTGGGTACCAGAACCCGTGGCGGAGCGGAGTGTTGGCTCTACCAATTCGGTGCGGGCCCAGTAGTCCAGTTGCCGGTAGGTGATTCCTGCGGCGCGGCAGGCGGTGGGTCCCCGATACCCGGTGGAGGGATCCTGAGTGGGAACCTCATCGCCAAAGAGCGCGCCCTGCTGGGCGGGAATGAACCGCGTCATGGTGAAGCCCCCCACGTGAAAAGGTGATGTGTCCACAGTAAAACCACAACGGTGGAATTTCACGCACAAACACGCGACGGCGCAGTATTCAGGGTGCGCCAGCAATGGCGCACAAAGTATTGCCTTGGCGAATGTCAGGCTTTGTTGGGGCTCGCCTGGTACGTCATGCGGAATTTACCGATCTGGACTTCATCGCCAGAACTTAAGGGGGCCACGTCAACGCGGTCACGGTTGACGTAGGTGCCGTTGAGGGAACCCACGTCACGCACGCGGTAGCCATCGCCATCGCGGATGAACTCCACATGTTTGCGGGATACGGTGACGTCATCAAGAAAGATGTCCGCTTTTTGGTGCCTACCTGCAAGAACGCGATCAGCATCCAGCAAGAACCGCTCGGAGGTACCACTGGAACCTTGCACAATGAGCAGGGCCGAGTGTGGCGGGAGTGCCGCCACGGCGGCGGCGTCATCAGCGGTCAGAGGGTTCCACGTCAACGCCTCCTCAACGGGGACGGTGATGCGCGCCAACGTTGAAGTCACGTCAGCGGGGTTGGGCTCAGGCCATTGCTGCGGATCGGTCATTGCTCCAACTTACCCCGATGCGGCAGGCTTAGCGAATTGCGGGTCATCCAGAGTCACCGTGGCTGTCACCGTCACCAGATCTTCCTGCAACACAATGGCGGACGCACCCTTGGCTCGCGCCGATGGAAGTGCTCCCCCAGGGATCTCTAATGCCCGGTCCATGGTTGCTGGATCGCCAATGACCAGCCACCGATATGGAACGGTCAATAACTGTCCGTCCATCATGATCCCGGACTCGGAATCCACAAAGGACGTGGAGGTGACCACGCGGATGTCATCCACCTGTACGGCCTCAGCACCAGCGTTCCTGAGTTCCTCCAGAATGTTGAACATATCCGCTGCTTTGAGTTCATTGCGATTGTCCACAATGGTCATGGACAACCCCGGTCCTTGGGCGGGAAGGCGTCCTGAGAGGATTCCCTCAGTGGCCGCGCGCTGTTGGGCAATGTCCATGGCGGCCTGGGCTTGGTCCGTTCCTGAGGCCAACTCATCCCGCGTAGCCGTCAGACGTGATACCTCAGCCTCCAGTTGATCGGAGCGCGTGGTGACCTCGTCAAGCAGACGCACCAGGTCATCCTGGCGAAGGTTAGCCAACTGATCCGCTCCGGCCGAGCGGACCTGGACTACCAGGGCAAATCCCAGCAACACGCAGAGCAGTCCCGCAAGGATGTGGGATGAGCGCATTTGTGGGCGTAGCGCATCAATGAACGTCCTGCGCCGGCCCTTGTGGCCAGACTTCCGTTCGCCAGACTTCTGCTCACGCGTTTTCCGTTCACCCGTTTTAGGCTCATGTACCTTCGGCTTGCCGGTGTTCCGATCAGGCATGTTCTGCTCAGGCAGGTTCTGCGTACGCGGCTCCTGCCCGCCCGCGTTCATCTCACCCATGCTCATGCCTTAAAGATGTGACGCCTGATGGCGGCAGCGTTGGAGAAGATGCGGATTCCGAGGACCACCACCACCGCTGTGGACAGTTGGGCGCCCACCCCTAACTGGTCCCCCAGGAACACAATCACCGCAGCCACCACCACGTTGGATAAGAACGAGACCAGGAACACACGATCGTCGAACATGTCATCAAGCATGGCCCGGAAGGCGCCGAACAATGCGTCCAGGGCCGCAACCACGGCGATGGGGAGATACGGCTGTAAGGGTACCGGCACGGCGGGTTGGAACACCAACCCCAAAACAATGCCGATCCCTAATCCGATGATGGCAATCATGATGTGGACTCTACCTCTCGTGCATAGTGAAGTGTTTGCGCACCCGCTGCGGGAAGGTCCATCGTTGCTTGTTGGACCACGCTGGAATCGATTCCATACTCTGATCCCAGGAGCGTCAGGTAGGACGCTGCCTCGGAGCGGGCAAAGGATGCTTGCATGGCCTCGGCATCCCCAACGCCGCGGACAATGTATGTGGGACCGGTCAGCGGAATGAGGTCCACCAGCACGGCATTGCCGGCGTTCCTGACCGCCGAGGTCATGGTGAGGCGTACGTCATTGACGGCCACCGCTTCGGCTCCGGCAACCCATAGTGCTGACACCACAACTTGGAGATCGTGATCCTTGACCATTTGCCCGGCGTCGGGACCATCGGCAAGGCCCCCTCCCCCATCCGTCAGGGTGACTTCCAGGCCAGGTCCGGACACTGCCGCCGTGCCGTTGTGGAGTTCATCCACAGCAATGTCAGCCAAGAGGTGAGGGTCGGTGTGAGCCAGAGCCCGCTGTTGCAGCGTGCTGATCTCGCTATTGAGGGTTTCGGCCGAAGCGTTAGCCGCAGCAATGGCATCGTTCTTCTGCGTGACCTGTTCTTCCAGCAGGAGCCGAGCCTCCCGCACAGCCGGTTCCGGAGCGCGCAACTGAGCCACAGCAATAGCCAATCCTGTACCGAAAACCATGGATAACACCAAGATCCCCACGCGCAACAGTTTCCCGCGTGTGGTGTGGACGCTCGGGACGTCATCATTTTTCATCCGACGAGCATGGACCTCCGCATATCCGGGGTCCAGCGGATGTTCCATGACTGAGGTGATGAGTGTCATGGAGGCGTCACGGCGCTGCGCAAAGGTCAGCGGGGCTGCGGGCGCAGCCTGGCCACCGTGCTGCTGGCCATCACCCTTGTTGCCGCCACCCTGCTGGCCCCCATCCCGCTGGCGCCGCACGTCACGCCTGCGCGTTGGAGTTGGCGCACTCGCCGGGTCAGTCATGGTGATCCTTCAGCAACCGTGCCGCTTGGTGAACGTAAAGCACGCCGGCAAGCCAGTACAGGACCACACCCCAGATGGCGAAAGCCCAGCCCAGGATGCTCGCCACGGTGCCTAGCGCGTTGTGCAAGGATCCCAAGAGCAGCAGGGGGAAGGCGTACATCAGCGCAAACGTTCCACCCTTACCTACAAAGTTGACTTCCAGTGGACCGTATCCGTGGCGTGCCAACACCAGGGTCACCACCATCATCATCAGGTCCCGCGCGGCAATCACCACTAGCAGCCACCACGGAATAATCGAGTGGAACACCAGTCCAATCAAGGTGACAAAGATGAAGAGCCGATCCGCAGCGGGGTCCAGCATCTGCCCTAATCGGGAAAACTGGTTCAAACGCCGCGCCAGATACCCGTCCACCCAGTCACTGATTCCCGCTACGGCCAGCACCACCAGGGCGGGAACAAACCGATGCGTGAAGATCAACACGGCAAATACCGGGACAAGAAGAAGGCGTGCGGCGCTAATAGCATTAGGTATTGTCCACGGGTTCGCGCCAAACTCGGTTGAGGCCATAAGATGCATTGTGCCTGAAGACAATCAAACATCTGTGACCTTCGACGATCTCGGCCTACCCGAGTCCCTTCGAACGGCGGTGAGTGACCTTGGGTACACCGATCCCACCGCCATTCAAGCCGGAGCCATCCCCGCTCTCCTCGCTGGCCATGACATCATCGGCGTAGCCCAAACCGGAACAGGGAAGACGGCTGCCTTTGCGCTGCCCCTGCTCAACACCGTGGACGTCGCCCGTCCCGTAGTCCAAGCCCTCGTGCTCACCCCCACCCGCGAACTCGCCATTCAGGTGGCCGAGGCCATCCAAGAGTATGCCCACACCATCGACGGGTTGCGCGTGCTCCCCGTGTACGGTGGCGCCCCCTACCCGCCCCAAATCCGCGCCCTGCGTGACGGGGTTCACGTGGTAGTGGGAACACCGGGCCGTGTCATGGACCACATGGACCGCGGCGCCCTGGACCTGAGCGATGCCACCTTCCTTGTTCTCGATGAGGGCGACGAAATGCTCCGCATGGGATTTGCTGAGGACGTGGAAACCATCTTTGCCGGTGCGCCCACCGAGCGGCAGGTTGCCCTGTTCTCCGCCACCATGCCCCCTGCAATCCGGCGCATTGCCGATGCCCACCTGACTGATCCGGTCAACATCTCCGTCACGCCGCAAGCCTCCACCGTGGACACTGTGGTCCAGACGTACGCCGTGGTGCCCTTCCGTCACAAGATGGGCGCCGTGACCCGCGTGCTGTCCACCACGGACGCCGAAGCCACCATCGTGTTTTGCCGCACCCGCGCCGCTGCTGAAGAGGTGGGCTCCGCCCTGGTAGAGCGCGGCATCGCCGCAGCAACAATCTCCGGTGACGTCCCCCAAAAGGAACGCGAACGGATTGTGGAGCGCCTGCGCAGCGGCGCCCTGGACGTGTTGGTGGCCACGGACGTGGCTGCCCGCGGCCTGGACGTGGACCGTGTGGGCCTGGTCATCAACTTTGACCTACCCCGTGAACCAGAAGCCTACGTCCACCGCGTGGGGCGCACCGGCCGCGCCGGGCGTTCCGGCGTTGCCCTGAGTTTCATCAACCCCCACGAGCGCGGCAAACTCAAGCACATTGAGAACACTATCAAGATGCACCTCGATGAGGTGGACATCCCGTCCCCACGGGACGTGTCCGCCCACAAGGCTGCGGCGGTTCTCGCGCAGGTTCCTGCCAGGGTGGCCAACGGCCGGCTCGATCTCTATGCCGATTTGGTGCGTACGGCACTGAATTCCGACGACGATGCAGCGGGCACCGGTGCATCTGGGACAGACGCCACCGTGAGCGACCCGCTGGAGTTAGCAGCAGCGCTGTTGGCGCTCGCTGTGGGCGACGACGGTCCACGGCTGCGCCGTGAACAAGAGGAGTATGAGGCCGAAGCGGAGCGCACCCGCGCCGCGCGTCAAGCGCGTGAATTGCGGGCTGCCGCAGCCGATCAGCGCCGTGGCGATCGTGCCGACCGGTGGGCTGAGCGTGGCGACAGGCGTGGCGAGAGGCCAGAGCGCGTAAGGACGGAACGCGTAGGTGACCGTGGCGCTCGCGGATCAGACAGGTTCTCGGATCGCTATTCCGACGGTTATGCGGACCGCCCTGATCGTCGTACCTCCCATGACGCTTCCGCCGGACCCCGAAGCACACGAGGCGCGGGAATCCGCAGACCCGCTCAGGGAACCCGCTACCGCGTGTCCGTAGGACACAAGGACGGTGTGAACCCGGGTGGCATTGTTGGTGCCATCACCGGTGAAGGAGGCCTCTCCGGGGCTGACATCGGCAAGATTGACATCTTCCCCACGTTCTCCTTAGTGGACGTGCTTGTCCCGTTGGACAAGGACCAGATGAAGCGGATTGCCAAGGCTCCTGTGGCCGGACGCGCGTTGCGCATCACCCCGGATAAGGGTGCTCCCACCGGATTCCGCGAGCCAAAATTTGGTGAGTCCAAGCGGTTCGGCGATGCCAAGCGCTCGGACAAGCGGTTCGGCGAACGCAAGTCCTTCCGCAAGCCGCGTCACTAGTTCTGGCTTGAGGCCTGGTTTCGACCGCCGGTCACGCTGCGCGTCACCTGGCTCAACCAGCCGGGTGGTTGAGCCAGCGCCGAAGGTGCGTCGGTCGAAACCACAAGCACACTACAACCGGCTGGCTAGGATGGCGGTGGCTACGGTTCCGCGGGCGCCCACCTGATAGAGGGCGTCCATCACCTGGTTCATCTTCTTGCGTTCGGTCATCACTCGCACCGCAGACCATCCATCCTCCAGCAAGGGTGAGATGGTGGGTGACTCGATGCCGGGCGTGAGTTGCACGGCGGCCTCCAGCGCGCTGTGCGGTACCACGTAGTCCAACAGCACCCAACTGCGGGCCGTGATGACACCCTGCAACCGCCTGGTCATCACGTTGACCCCGGCACTCACCTCGGCATCAGGACGGCGAATCATGATCGCTTCAGATTTCAGGATCGGCTCGCCGAACACGTCAAGCCCAGCGGCTTTCAACGTGGTTCCCGTTTCCACCACGTCCGCAATGACATCGGCTACGCCGAGGCGAACGGAGGATTCCACGGCGCCGTCCAAGTGAACGATGGACTGCGGTGTGACGCCCGCTTCCGTCAGGTGGTCACGGACCAGCGTTTGATACGAGGACGCCACGCGCTTTCCCTCAATATCTGCCAATGTGGTACACGTCCCCGCGGGGGCGGCAAACCGGAAGGTGGACTTGGCAAATCCTAGGGGCAGGTGCTCCACGGCGGAGGTCTCGGAGTCATGCAGCAAATCACGGCCCGTGAATCCGGCATCCACGGTGCCTTCTCCCACGTAGACCGCAACATCACGCGGCCGGAGGTAGAAGAACTCCACATCATTGTCAGGATCGCTCTGGGCTAGTTGCCTGTCCGTCCACCGTTGGCGGTAGCCCGCCTCCTTGAGCATGGAGATGGTGGGCTCGGACAGGGAACCTTTGTTGGGAACGGCAATGCGTAGGGTCATGGTGTCACCTCACAGGTACGTGTAGACGTCATTGAGCGTCAGGCCTTTGGCCAGGATCATCACCTGAAGGTGATAGAGCAACTGCGAGGCTTCCTCAGCAAACTGCTCGTCGGATTCATATTCGGCGGCCATCCAGGTTTCTGCCGCTTCTTCCACAATTTTCTTGCCGATGAAGTGGACACCGGCATCAAGTTCAGCCACCGTTCCCGAACCGGCCGGGCGGGTTTCCGCCTTCACGCTCAGTTCGGCGAATAATTCGTCGAATGTTTTCACGAGGCACCACCCTAGGGCGGGTGGTGGCTGACTTGCGTGCCTGGCGCGCTCGAGGATCGTCAACGGTCACCTGTGCGGCTCTCCACGTCCGTTATGGGAGGATGTGCGCATGTTTGCCACACTTCACACGTCAACCGGTGACATCCGGATTGAGCTTCTGCCCACGTTCGCCCCCAAAACGGTAGCCAACTTTGTTGGCCTTGCTACGGGAACCAAAGAATGGACGGACCCGACCACGGGTGAAGTCACCACGGCGCCGCTGTATGACGGCACTATTTTCCACCGCATCATTGACAACTTCATGATTCAAGGCGGCGATCCGTTGGGCAAGGGAACCGGTGGCCCGGGGTACAAGTTTGATGACGAGATCCACCCCGGCCAGCAGTTTGACGGACCCTACATCCTGGCCATGGCCAATGCGGGCAAGCGTTTCAACCCTCTCACGGGCACCGTGGACGGTACTAACGGTTCGCAGTTCTTCATCACTACTGCGGCAACGCCGTGGCTCAACGGGAAGCACACCATCTTTGGCCGCGTGGCGGATGACACCTCCAAGGCCGTGGTGGACAAGCTTGGCAAGGTTCCTACCGGTGCCAATGACCGCCCTGTGACGCCCGTGACGCTGAACTCGGTGACTATTGAGGAGTAATTCCTGCTCAGTAGCGAAGGCGCGCAGCGCTACCTCAGACCCTGCAGCGTCAACGCCGTAGCCAGCGCAGCGAGAGCGGCCTCATAGCCCTTGTCCTCAATGGACCCGGGCAGGCCGGCGCGCGCCACGGCTTGTTCTTCCGTGTCACAGGTCAGCACCCCAAAGCCGATGGGAACGCCGGAGGTCACGGCCAGATCTGTCAGACCCATGGTGGCAGCCTGGCACACATACTCAAAGTGCGGGGTGCCCCCGCGAATCACCACGCCGAGAGTCACCACGGCGTCAGCACCTGCGGCGATGGCCCGTGACGCGGCCACGGGTAACTCAAAAGTTCCCGGTACGCGCAGTTCAGTCACTTCGGCCACATGGGCATCGGTCAGCGCCCTGCGCGCTCCATCAAGCAGTCCATCCATCACTACGGTGTGCCAACTCGCGGCAATCACCACCACACGCAGAGCGCTGGCGTCAAGGGGTTCAAAGGCGGGTGCTCCGGCTCCGGACACGGGATTACTCCTTCAGTTCCAGGAGGTGACCCATGGAACGCTTCTTGGTTTCTAGGTAATGGTGATTCATGGGGCTCACACCCACTTCCAGCGGAACGCGTTCCACCACATCGATGCCCGCGTCACGTAGCGCAGACACTTTCAGCGGATTATTGGTGAGCAGGCGCACGTCCTCAAACCCCAACGCTGCCAGGATGGCGGCGGCGGCAGTGTAGGTGCGCGCGTCCACGGGGAGCCCGAGATCCAGGTTCGCTTCCACGGTGTCCCGGCCTTGATCTTGCAAGGCGTAGGCCGCAATCTTTGCCGCGAGCCCAATCCCGCGTCCTTCATGTCCACCCAGGTGGAGAACCGCTCCCCCGCGTTCTGCCACCAAGTGCATGGCCTCGTGAAGTTGAGGACCGCAATCGCACCGCAGCGAGCCGAAGGCATCTCCGGTCAGACACTCAGAATGGACGCGCACCAGAGCGGGATCATGCCGCACCGGGACTTGGGATACCAGGGCCACATGTTCTTGCCCGCTGGCCGTCTCGCGGAAGGCGTGAATGCGAAACTCGCCGTATTCCGTGGGAAGGTCCGCCACGGCTATTTCTTCCACGGCCATGTCTGCCACGGCTACTTTGTCACTCGGGATCGCTTCTGCGGCAGTCTTCGGCACGCCGGTTTCTCCGGCGGAGCCCCCAGCGGTGCTTTCCTCCGCTGCCACAGGCGCATCCTCTACCCCCAGGGCAGCCTTAGCCACGTTCATCGTCGGGTCATGTTCTTGACGCCACGCCACCAACTCTGCCACGGTGAGGAACTCCAGTCCCGCTTCCGTGGCGAGCGCGCGAGCCTCGTCGGCGCGGAGCATACGCCCGTCATCATGAACCAACTCGGCAATAGCGGCCACCTCACCGGCTCCCGCCAGGCGCACCAAATCGGCTGCGGCCTCGGTGTGCCCTGGGCGTTCCAGCACCCCTTCCGCGCGCGCCCTCAGCGGCATGACGTGACCCGGGCGAATGATGTCCGCAGGCTGCGGTTGCGGCGCGGCCAAGACGCGAAGCGTGTGCGCACGGTCGGCTGCGGAAATCCCGGTAGTAATTCCGGACGACGCATCGGCGGACACCGTGTACGCGGTTCTGCGAGGGTCTTGATTGTTGGCCACCATGGGGGGCAATCCGAGGGCGTCGGCCCGGGCGGCTGGCATGGGGGCGCACAGGAATCCGGAGGAATGCCGCACCGTCCAGGCTACCCACTGCTCGGTGGCGAGGGAGGCAGCGAGCACCACATCTACCTCGTCCTCCCTGTCCGTGTCATCGGCAACGAGCACGGGAAAACCTGCGGCCAAAGCCGTGAGAGCGCGCTGAAGTGTCATCGTGCATCCATCATGCGCTCAACGTACTTGGCCAGCACATCCACCTCAATATTGACGCGATCGCCCGGGGTGAGGCATCCCAGCGTGGTGACGTCCAAGGTGGTGGGGATGAGGGCCACGCCAAAGTGGTCCTGGGTGATCTCCGTGACGGTGAGGGATACGCCAGCCACGGTGATGGAACCTTGCGGGACCACGTATTTGCTCAACTCCACAGGGAGCGTGAACTGCAGAGCGTCCCAGCGTGGGCCCGGTTGTCGAGACTTCAACACCGCTACACCATCCACGTGGCCCTGAACAATGTGGCCGTCAAATCGGCCTGACACAGCCATGGCCCGTTCCAGGTTGACCGAGTCACCGGGGTGGAGGTCCCCCAAGGAACTCACCTGGAGAGTCTGCGGCATGACATCAAAAGAGAGTACGGCGCCGGTGATCGAGGTGACCGTGAGGCACACGCCGTTGACAGCAACGGAGGCGCCGATGGTGAGATCGTCAAGAATCGCGCTGGCACGGATGCTGAGGCGTGCGTCAGCGTCACCCTCGCCAAGCGTGAGGGACTCAACCCTGCCCTGTTCTTCCACGATCCCCGTGAACATTCAGCCGTCCTTTTTCCGATATCTCAACAGCACATCGTTGCCGAATCGCTGGGCAGATGCAAGGTGCCAGCGCGAAGCGTCGCCTAGTGTGGTCACGCCGTACGGGCCCACCGCTGAGCGGCCAGATCCCAACACTACGGGCGCCACATACGCCTCAATTTCGTCCACGGCATCGGCTGCCAGGAACGCGGCGGACAAGGCAGGCCCACCCTCCACCATGATGTGCCGTGCTTCACGCTGGTGAAGAGTGGCCAGCACCTCGGACACCTCATGAGTGCGCAGATGGAGGACCTCTCCTCCCAGCCTGTGGAGCCGAGCGGTGTCCGGTATGTTTCTCTGCCCGACGACGATGCGCAGCGGTTGATGGTCCGTCAACGTTCCGTCCGGGTGGCGCGCGGTGAGATCCGGGTCGTCAGCCAGAACGGTTCCTGTGGTCACCGCAATGGCATCAAGATTTTCCCGGGCGGATCGTGAATGGGCGCGGGACTCCGTACCCGTGATCCACTGTGACGTTCCGTCTGTTGCCGCGATGAAGCCGTCCAGGGAGGTGGACACCTTCAGCGTGACCCAGGGGCGGCCCGTGGTCACCGCGTGGTACCACGGGCGGACCAGGTCTCGAGCCTCGTCTGCCAGCAAGCCCGAAGCCACCGTCACGCCCGCCTCGTGAAGGCGCTGCCCCCCACCGCTGGAAGTGGGCCCTGGATCGTCGAGCGCATAAATGACCTCCGAGATTCCTGCCGCGAGGAGTGCCTCAGAACACGGTGGCGTGCGGCCCGTGTGATTGCACGGTTCCAGGGTGACCACGGCGGTGGCGCCCGCGGTGTCATGTCCGCGTTGGCGGGCGTTGGCCAGGGCGTCTACCTCGGCGTGGGGCGTACCGGCGCCGCGGTGAAAACCCACGCCCAGTTCCGTGCCGTGGTGGGACAGGAGTACACATCCCACGCGCGGGTTGGGGCCCCAGGCGGGTCCGCGTGCGGCCAGCGTGAGAGCTCGGTGCATGGCGTCCGTGATGGCTTGGGTTGAGGCGATTTCATCGCTTGGCATACTATTTTTATCCTTGAGATGGAAGGTGGGCAACAGAGGACAGAAGTAGGGTGCTGAGACGGCCAGTATGGCGGTGGGTCAGCGACCAGGTATTGGCGGGGCCGAAGGTGCCCGATAGGGTGGCTGCGAGTACCACATTGAGGACCCACAAGGTCGAGGAGGATCCCATGGCCCACACGGCTAGTCATGCTGCAACCCGCACCCGCGCCCCCCGCGTTCACGGAACGCACCACCACACCACCCTGACGCATCACCACGCGCGCACCACCACGCACCACGATGCCCCGAGTTTCCGCGAACGCCGCGAGGCGATGTTGCAACGCCGCGAGGACACCGGCGGGATTCGTGGCCTGTTCCACGTCAACGTCAACGTTCTCAGCAAAGAAATGCTGGAGGACGCCATGGTCCACCCGGAGAAGTACCCGCAACTCACCGTGCGCGTGTCCGGTTACGCCGTCAACTTTGTCAAGCTCACCGCTGAGCAGCAGCGGGACGTCATCTCCCGCACCTTCCACGACACGATGTAGATTTCTATGCGGGACGCAGCGTTCTGCACGGGATGAGGCCTCCTGGGGCGTGATGGCGGAGGATGTTCCTAGTGGAATGACCAGGCTGGGAGCACGTACACCGTGCCCGTGGCCCCGGAAATCATCACCAACAAGTCACCCGTGATGGTGCGCGCTTTCATGTAGGTCTCTGCGGCCTCAGCAATGTGACCTTGCTGCAGTTGGTCTCCCGCTGAGGTGAAACCCTCCCGCGCCTGGGCAATCAACTCCGTGTACCGTGCCGCGTCCTGACCTGGCGGAACGTCCTGCTCGGTCAAGGCATCGAGCGTCACGGACAGAACATCCATGGCACTGGCTCCGCCCGCTTCCGGGTGGTCCTCAAACCGATTGTCAGCTTCTTGCACCCCGTCCACAATGCGCTCGGCAA
>JAIRQO010000066.1 GCA_031256435.1 Cellulomonadaceae bacterium | reverse complement strand
GGTTTCGACCGTCGGCGCCGGGGCGCCTGGCTCAACCGCCCGGATGGGGTGGGTTATCGGGGGTTTCGACCGTCGGCGCCGGGGCGCCTGGCTCAACCGCCCGGATGGGGTTGGTTTCCGGGGGTTTCGACCGTCGGCGCCGGGGCGCCTGGCTCAACCGCCCGGATGGGGTGGGGTGAGGGTTAGGCGCTTTGCTTGCGGCTGCGCACCACAGCAAAGGCTGCTCCGCCACCGAGGACGCAGGCGCCCAGGATGGTGAAGATGGCGGTGCCAGCGCCACCCGTCAGCGGGATGCCAAAGTTAGCGTTGGTGGGAACGTCCACTACAGTGACATCGCCAACTTCCATGGTGCCGTTAGCGATGGCACCTGAAACGTTGAACTTGATGGGTTCGGCTTGAAGTTCGTAGCCCGCAGGAGCCTTGGTCTCCACCAGCCAGAAGTCCCTGTTGGAGAAAGCGCCGTCGCTGATGTCCGCAATGCCGTTGCTGCTGTCAATATCGGAGGCGTACTTCAGGCCGTCAATCTTGGCCATACCGCTGCCGTCGGTGCAGATCTCGCCCACCATCGCGCCCGCGATCGCTGTTGTGCCGTCAGTGGCTAGTCCGGTACCCGCAAAGCGGACGGGGTTGGTGTTGGCCCGAGCGTCAGCGGCCGAGGCGTACAGTACGAAGCACGCGCCCTTGAGGCCAGCACCAGAAGTGTCCTTGCCCACCTTCTTCAGGTCCACGCCACCGCGGAAAATCTTGGTTTCCGAACCAGGAATGGTGGTGGTGCCGTTGTCCGTGGTGACCTTCAGGCTGACTTCGGTACCCGTGCCACCGTTGATGATGATGCCGGAACGGTTGGAGTTAGCGGTGAAGGTGATCTCCACCTTTCCGCCCTGGGCCGCAGAGAGTTCGGCTGCGGCCAGGTTGACGTCGTCGCCCGTGGCGGTGTTCGTCAGGGTCACAGTCAGGAGGCGATCTACGTTTGTCACGGTGTACTTTGAGGCGTCAAGGGGTGTCCCATTGACCTTGACTCCGGTGACGTTCACGGCACTCAAACCCTCAGGAAGCTTATCTGTGACGATGTACTGACGGAATACGTCACCTGCAGAAATCTTGGGGATATCCGAGGTGAGGATGTACGTCACGGTGCCTTCGTGGTTGTCAGCCTGCGTGTCATCCACGTCCTTGCTGATGCCCACTTCATCGTTCTTGGGGAACACGTGGACGTTGTACATCCAGGTGTTGAGGTTGTTGGGGTCAGTGAGCGGGATAGCCACCACAAACGGCGCCGCCGCAACGATGCCCGCCGGGGTAGCGGTCTCTTCTACGTAGTAGAGGCCTACGCCATTGCCTTTGCTGAACGTGGCGATGCCAGTTTCGCCCGTAGTCACGTTCTGGCAGTCGGTGGTGGCAGCGGACTTGGCCATCGCCACCGTCATGCCCTTCGCTGTGTTCCAGCCGTCCTGGGTGAGCAGGTTCACGCCACCAACCTGGCAGACCTTAAAGGTGACGCCCTCGACCACAGGGTTCGTGATTTGGCTGGACACGTTTGTACCGTTAGCAGCCACACCAGCCGCAACGGCACCCTTGTACTTGTGAATGGTGAGGGTCACGTCACGCTGCGTCGGCAGGTGGTCCACGGTCTCCGCCGCTACAGCGCTGGAGGCTGCGGACAGGGAGAGGGCTGCGATGATCGCACTGGTGGCAACCGCTGCTCCGAGTTTCCTGATATTCATGGTGTTTCCACTTCCTTGTGAGGGATAACCGCAGACCCCTTCGGCTGCGGCCTTAACCTGAGGAATACTCCACAGGCAAGAATGAGGGTGCCCAGCGCGGTGAGCGCTCGGCCTTCGTTGTTGCCGCCTACCGCTGGCAACATGGGAATGGGATGATTGGTGAACGCCACGGACTCGCCATAGATGAGGACAATCTGGCGTTGCTGGTCTTTGGAACTCCCGGGAAGCGGCCCACCGGTTTTGTTCTCTCCGTTGCCCACAATGAACACCACACCGGTGAGGTACTTGTTCCCGGGGATGCGCTGGCTGTTGTAGAGGTCAATGTACTTGCTGATGCTGTACTCGGAGTTCACAGTGCCGCTGGTGTAAGCGCGGTAGTCATTGAGGATCTCGTTGACAAGGTCCTTATCGCCACTCTTGTACCAGTTTGAATTCCCCTCAATCGAGGTGATGGGGATGTACTGCTGCTTTGCCTCACTGTCAAAGTCCCAGAACCACTTGTCGGCATACCCGGCGTTACCATCAACTTCAAGAATCATGTTCCACAACACCACTTGGGCAAGCGCGCGGTAGTGCGGGTTTTCCAGTCCCACACCATCCGGTGCTGACGGAGTAGGTTGTAAGGAACTGAAGTAGTCAAATACGGACAACAGGAAGAGCATGTCCTCTGGGCTGAAGTTGTGATTCTTTTCGTCGAATACGTAATCCCCGTAAACATTCGAGGCCCCAAGATCGGCACAGAAGGAGAAGAACATCGAACCGTCGCTGAGGAGCGTGTCAAAGCGTTCCGTGGTGAGCGCTTGCCCGGAACCGTCAGGTTTCGCTCCGGCGATGTACCACCATTTGCCATCCCGGAATTCCACATCAGTGGTGTTGGCGGGCTTTCGGTCCAGTTGCATCCAAATGTAGAATGCCCATGGAGCCTGCGCCCCTCCCGTTTCAGTGATGTGCTTGACGTCATACAGGCCATCCACGTTGCCCTCATCCACGGAGGTCATCACGCCATTAGGGCCAATGTAGATGTACAACTCGCCGTTGTTCTTTTCCGACGCCTCAAAGAAGTAATCGCTGGCCGGAGCGCTGAGGACCTCGCGCAGCACGTACCAACCGGCCTCGTACTGGAGGCTTCCAAAATCGATCTTTCCCGTGGCGGGGTTCACCGTGGTGGTGGCAATGGGCTCTGGGTTCACCGTGAACGTGGTGCCCTCACGCGTCACGGGGTGGAGGCCGAAATGCATGGACGCAAAAAACTCCGCTTTGGCCGTAGCATCCTGCGGGAACTGGTGACGATACCACTCGGTGATGGACTCGCCGGAAACCAGTTTGTCAATCGAAATGGGGCGAGACACCATGACAGGGCCAGGTGTTTCCGGCTCATCGGGACCTGAACCGGGGATCGCAGCGTTCAACATGGTGGCAGCGGCACCCAGGGCCCCAATCTTTTGCGCACCTCCGGAGGAGAGCCCGCCCGGTGTTTGCTGTTCCTGTTTCCCCGGAGTCTGAGGGTTGGAGCCACCCTCAGCATCTCCGGGTGTTTGCTGTGAACCGGTCTCTCCCGGGTCATTGGCAACGTTCGGGACCGGCGTGTTGTCCGTCTCGTTGTCCATGGAGGGAGTGCATGTTGTGGTTAGAGCTACAGGGCCGTAGGTGGTAGACGCGGTTTCCGGGGTTTCGACCGTCGCACCTGCCGGTGCTGGCTCAACCGCCGGATCGTCGGCTGCTGGCTCAACCGCCAGATCGTCGGCTGCTGGCTCAACCGCCGGATCGTCGGCTGCTGGCTCAACCGCCGGAGTGGGTTCGGTCGGTTCAGAGACTTCGGAGGTTCCGGATGTTCCACCAGCCGAATTTTCGACGATGGTGATGGAAGCAGTGCGGAAGGACGTGGCGCACGTTTCCGGGTCACTGGTCAGGAGTCCAGTGTTGACAAGGCCCGCGAGGCTTACCGTGCCATCAATGATGCTGGGGGCTGTGGTTTCGTTGTCTGCAGTGTCCAGGTTTTCAGTGTCCACCGTGGCTTCAACAACGCTTCCATCAGGGATCACGGTGGTGTCAACCCATGCGGTGCCATCCCACTGGGCAACGGTGCTGAAGGAGGAACGGAGGTCGGGGGTTTCGACCGTCGCACCTGCCGGTGCTGGCTCAACCACCCGAATTCCCGAAGTGTCCACCGTGCCATCTTCGAGTGTTGGCGCAACCACCTGAATTCCCGAAGTGTCTGCCGTGCCGTCATCGAGCGTTGGCTCAACCGCCTGATCCCTGGGGGAGGCAACGGTGAAGGGAAGGCGGAGATCGCCCTCGGTGGGTGTAGCAGCATCAGCCTGCGAGAGGTCCAGGAATCCTTCGGTTCCCGTGGTGCCCTGCGCGCGAGCAAAGGTGAAGCTCAACTCTTCGGAGGATTCCTGCACTGTCAGCGTGACTACGGCGCCGTGGAATACCGAGGATTCATTAGGCGATTCAGCAGGAGATGCATCAGCGGACTCGGTGGTTTCCTCGGACGTATCGTTTAACTCCAGTGATTCAAGGCCCGCAGGATCCGGGAGTTCGGCAGTGGCACCAGAAACAGCAGCGCAGACACCCACAGAAACTAGCGTGAGCGCCAGCGCCGTTAGTGCCGCTGCTCTCTGCGTGATGGTCCTGCGCAGACGAGCAGACCTCCTGGAGGTCCTCATCAACTCTCACCCCTTCCCTTCGCGACTCTGCGAAGGGCTTGTTCCATACCGTGTGATTCACGGTGACGGGGTTCGCGGCCCCGATGACCACCACTTTAGAGTGACGTGAATCACATGGGGAAGCATCGTTGGCGCCTATTGTTACCCGTGGCACTATCTGATCGGTCGAAAATGTTTACTAGATTTTCGAAAACGCTGTGACCTGGGGAAACGTTGGTATTCAGGCGCAATCATTGGCGCATCTTTGCTCTTTGCCAAGGATTGGTAAAGCCACGCCCCATAGGCACATCACCGGTGGCGCATCGCTGCCCTAGCCTGCCCTCGCCACGGGCATCTGACAGGCTGGAGAGGTGAAACTCCAGGTCCGCGCTGTCATGGGTGGATGCCTCGCCCTCGCGTTAGTCCTCTCAGGCGCAACATCGTCGAGTGCGGACGTACTCACCACACGCGAACCAGCCCAGGCACTTGCCGTGAAAGCCGGAGCGCCCATCTCCGTGAAACGGCTCCTGAATCAGCTTCCCGAAGCCAAGGAACACCCCAAGGGGTACCAGCGGGCCAAGTTTGTTCACTGGATCACGCGCAGCGGGCAGTCGTGTACCACGCGGCAGCGGGTGCTTCTGCGGGATGCCACGGTGAAACCCAGGCAGGGGAAGAACTGCCGCCTCTCGGGAGGCGAGTGGACCTCACGCTATGACAATGCCACCGTCACCCGATACGGGAAACTGGACATTGATCACGTGGTGGCACTCAAGGAAGCCTGGGACTCGGGTGCCTGGCAGTGGAACGCCGCCACCCGTAAGGCCTACGCCAATGACCTGGGGTACACCGGAACCCTCGCCGCCGTCACGGCTACATCCAACCGCAGCAAAGGGGACAAGGACCCCGCCGATTGGCTTCCGCGGAAGGGTGACAGGTGCCGGTACATCAAGGCGTACGTGGGCGTGAAGTGGCGCTGGAGTCTCAGCGTGGACGCCCAAGAGAAGGCCGCCATCAGCCGCGTCATCAGTACATCCTGCGGCACCAAACTCGAGATGAAAGCGCCCAAGAAAGCCACCGTGTCCGTCCTCAAGTCTGCGGCCGCCGCTGCCTCGTCGGGCACGAGCACTACTACCAAGACCACCACAACCACCACAACCTCCGTGACGGAGCCCTTCAAGAATTGCGCAGCGGCCCGTGCGGCAGGAGCCGCACCGGTGCATCGTGGCGATCCTGGCTACGGGCCTCATCTGGATGGCGACGGTGACGGGATAGGGTGCGAGTAGTACTCTGACTACCCGAGGATTCCCACAGCGAAAGGACGGCAGCTATGGAAATCTATGACGCGCCCCTGTTCCCCTTGCGCACAGTCATCCTCGGCGCTTTTGTGCCCACGTTCCTGTTCTCCTCAGGCGTGGGTGCGCTCATCCCCATCATTCCCACCCGCGCCACCACGCTGGGCGCCTCCCTGGCCACCGCTGGGTTGATTACGGCGTTACTAGCAGTGGGCACCATCGTCGCAGATCTACCAGCAGGCTCACTCGCCTCACGGATTGGTGATTCCCGGGCCATGATTGTGGCGGGCGTAGTGGCCGCCGGAGCCTTTGCGGCAGCGGCACTGATTCCTCACATTGTGGCGTTGTCCATTGCTGCCCTGGTGTTGGGGGGAGCGGGCGCCATCTTCGGCTTGGCCCGGCACTCGTATCTCACCGAGGTGACGCCACCGCTCCGCAGGGCGCGCGTGTTATCCACCCTCGGCGGCGTTCACCGCGTGGGCAACTTTGTGGGCCCCTTTGTGGGAGCCTTCCTGGTGGCGCGGTGGCCGCTCGAATCCGCCATGTGGCTGGGGGTGGTGGTGTCCCTCGCCGCAGCCGTCACCGTGCTCATTGCCGGTACTGACGACGAAACCACCCGAGCCATTGAGCAACCGCATCTTGCGGCTCGCCAGGGTGATGCGCCTGCTGTGACCGTGACGCTGAGATCCGTGGTGCGTGAGCATCTTCCCCTGTTCGCCACGCTCGGAATGTGTTGCCTCCTGGTGGGTGCGGTGCGCGGCGCCCGGGATACCGTGCTTCCCCTGTGGGGCGAGCATCTGGGGTTGGATGCTCACGTGATTTCCCTGGTATTCGGCATTGCCGGTGCGTTTGATCTGTTGCTCTTCTACCCTGCCGGGAAGATGATGGACAAACGTGGCCGGAACTGGATTGCCATCCCGTCCATGGTGGTGATGGGGGTGGCGCTGCTACTGATTCCCTTCACTCACGCCGTGCCCACGTTTGCCGCTGCGGCCATTGTGTTGGGCATCGGCAATGGCATTGGTTCCGGAGTTCTCATGACGCTGGGGGCGGACGCCTCGCCCGCGCACGGGCGACCTCAGTTCCTGTCCCTGTGGCGCCTTATGCAGGATACGGGATCGGCTCTGGGGCCCCTGATTCTTTCAGCCGGGGCGGCACTCGGATCCTTGGCCGCAGGAATCTGGACGGCGGGGTTGCTGAGTCCCACTGCTGCGGTGGCCTTGGCGAGGTTTGTTCCACGCTGGACCGTCCACGCCAACCGCACCACCCGGCGTCAGGCCGGTATTGAGGTGTAGGCCTCGGGCTCAGCTTCGGCTTGTCACCGGACAGGGCTCGTCACCGTACTGCTTTGGTCTTGGACGAGGTCTTAACCAGTGTGGTGTGATGCTGCTTCTTTGCCGTGATGCGGACGGACAACTTCTTGCCGCGATCGGCCGACGAGACGGTGTAGGTTTTGCCCTTGCCCTTGCTCCCCGTGATGGCCTTACCGTTGCGTAGCCACTGATAGGAGTAGTTGACCTTTCCTGTGGGGTTGGATGTGACAGCGGGCTTGGCTGTGAGTTTTGTGCCCACCTTGGGCATCCCCTGCGCAGTGCCAGAAACCGTGACCCTGCCGGTCAGGGTGCCGCGCACCGTGATGGTTGAGGAGGTGGCTGTCACCGGCAGGTACCCCGCCTTGGTGCCGCTCACCCTCACCGAAATCTTCTTGCCGAGATCGGCCTTGGTTGTTGTATACGTGGTGCCCTTGGCGCCGGAGATTGCCGAGCCGTTGCGGAGCCACTGGACGGTGCGGGTAGCGCCGGACGTCCACGTTCCGGGCTTGGCGGTCAGCACTTTGCCCACCGCTACCTTGGCTGAGACCGCGCCGGTGACCTTGGGGGTGGTCCACGTCAGCATTTTCATCTGGGGTGCCGGGTTGGGTGTGGGGGCCGGCGGCTTCGGTGCGGGAGACGGGGCAGGGGCGTCTGCCGTCCGGGCCGTGACGGTTGCCGAGGCCAGGCTCGACGATCCACCCGTGCGCAGCGCCATGACCTGGTAGTGATACACCGTGTCAGCACGTAGTCCAGTCACTGTATAGGAGCGTGCCGTTGCTCCGAGCGTGGCCACAGGCGTGGTGCCTCGAGGGTCACCATCGCGCCAGCGATACACGGCAAACCCTGTGGGTGCGGATCCCGCTACTGCCGGATAGTCCCAGGTCAGCGTGTGGCTGGATGACGTGGTCTTTGAGGCAACAATGGCCACGTTGGTGGGTTGGGCCAGTGGCGGTGCCGTTTCCGGCTTCACCACGTAACTCACCACGGGGATGGCGGTTTTCCCGTCCGGCGAGGTCCAAGTGTAATGCATCAGCGTCCACGAGAATCCGTAGCCTTTGCCCTGGGCTTCGGGTGGCAGGTTGGGAACCTGGCCCGTCATGGTCATACTGGAGAGTTCCTTGGTGACTTTGCCGTAGCCCACAGCGCCACCCACCATCACTCCGGCCTTCACGCCGCCAACGCCGCCGCCGATGGTGAAACTGAACTCGTCTTGATGCGTGGTGCTGGAGGTGGTTTCGGTGGACAGGTCAATGGTCCGTGCAATGGCGTTGGTGGTGTCATAGCCCAGGGAGGAGTAGCTGCCCTTGGAGAAGAGAACGCCATTGCCAAAGGCGGCTATGGCCGCGCCTTCGTTTGCCGGGTAGGTCAGCGGCTTTCCCTGCGTGTGCTGGACTATTCCTGCGGGGGCGCCGTTCTTGGTGGTCCGCAGTGGATACAGGGGCAGTCCCGTGGTATTGACCACGGCGTGGCACTGGGAGACGATGCTGTCATAGGTGTCTGCATCCATGATTTTCACGGACGGGTCAAAGGGGATGTTGATGGTCACTTCTTGGGTTTCCGTGGCGGACTGACCTGTGGGGTAGGTGAGGTCATAGGTGTAGATGGCCATGGGCATGGAATACAGCACCACAGCATCGCGGTACCCCGTGGTTTGGTAGTCAATGGAGTGGGTCACCGTGGAGATGCTTTCGGTTTGTTGGGTGACCTGGTGCTTGTACTCTGCTTCCATGTTGATGGAGGCAATGGGAATCCCAAAGGCGGTGAACTCGTGTTCAAATCCAAAGTACAGGCCGGATTGGAACGTTCCCGCTTTGACCGTTCCTGATCCCTGGCTGGTGGACGTTCCCAATGAGGTTCCGCCACGGGAGAAGTACTCATTGCCTGAGGTGCTGCCCTCAAAATCGTCGTACATGGGGGAACCCGCAATGACGGCGAGGACTTTGGGGTCCGTGTGGACTAAGCGCTGGCTTTTGTAGGTGAGGATTTGCGTGTCCGTGTCAGTGTCCGGCGCCGCCATCATGATGGTGGAGCGCTGACTGCGGAGGTTCTGGAGGTTGCCGATCGGTTGGTTAGGCTGCGAAACTTCGGACTGGTATTGCTGCAGTTTGCCCACGTGGTAACCCGTTGTTGGCGAGCCGACGATCTCCCAGAGCAACCCTCGGTTGGGTCCAGAATTGGTCACCGTTCTCAGTTGCGTGGTAGGCGACGACGAAAAAATGCTGCTTTCCACCGGAGCATAATTCACAATGATCTCGTCCTTGGAATCGTTATTGAGGTCCGTGGCGATGGCATCCCATTCGAGCCAGCCGTCGGTGGCCATGGAGGAGTCCCAGTCCTTATCACCGGTGGGGATGAGCGAGGCGCTTGACCAGGCCGTGTTGCTTGAGGCGGAATACGCCGGGGGAGCGTCGGTACGGGTCATGGCGCCGTTGATGGCGGACCACACGATGCCTTGGTAGTAGAGGACATCGCCTTGACCTGCGCCGAGCGAGGCAGCGGCAAAAGCGGCACGCACCTGCGGATACACGGTGTTCCCCGTGATGACTTCCTGATTGGCGGCAACGGCCAGGGGCTTGAGGTTCAGAGTCCGTGATACGGGATTGTTCACAAACTGATTGAAGGTCACCTTAGTGTCCAGGGTGTACCCGTTGGCGTGGGCCTCAGCCGATTGGCTTGATGGCTGGATATTGACACGTGCCATGAGGAGTGAGTCTCGTCCGGTGTTGAGCGGGTCACCTACGGCAAGGCTGGGAATCCCGTCAAGATCACCTTCATACAAGGCGATGAAGTTGTGGCCATCAGCACCGCCCTTACTCAGAACAACCTGTACTTCCGAGTGGGACGTTTGGGATGCCAGAGTGCCGTCATTGTTCACGTGATGGGAACTCACCGCAATGCCGAGGTCATCACTGCCGTCAAAGTTGAAATCACCTGCCACCATGGAGACCCGGTTGATGGCGATGTTCTTGTTCTTGATGGAGTGGCTGCCAATGTTCTGCCACCCGGTGGGCGAAAAGTTGTTGGTGTTCCACTGTCCCTCGTGCCCCTTGTACTGGAAGAACTGGATGCGAGGGTCCGTCTGATCGGGAATCCAGACGGCAATCTCGTCGATACCGTCACCATCAAGATCCGGGGTGGCAATCTGCATGTAGTTGTGCAGCATCTGCGCGTTATAGGTGTCACTGCCAGCCGTGTAGCGCAGATATCCGGCGTTCTGGTCATGAGGTGTGCCGATGGTGCCGGTGTAGAGCTTGACGGGGGTGGATTGGGCTCGGGTTTGCGGATCAATGAAGAAGAGCGACAGGCCCGCGTTGGGGTTGTCCGTGGGTCCGCTCACCGGATTGGTGCTGGTGTCAGCCCCGATGGCCACGATGGCTTTCTTGGTGCTTGTTGTGCTGGAGAAGTCACCCGGTGCCGTGGCGTACGCATCAAACTTGTTGCCCACTGTGGGGCTGAGTGCTGGTGTTCCTACAAAATTCCCGGGAGCGGCGTTATGTCCGATGAGCTGGAACGAGCGTGCTGCGGTGTTGTCCCAGGATGCGATGCCGGGTTCGTCATGCCCCACAAACACCTCGCTGGACACGTTGAATGTTTGCTGGGCCACGCCGTAGGGTGTGCCGGAGGGTGTGCCGGAGGTGCTATACGCCGCAGGTACAGGGGTGCTGAGGCCGAGATCGGAAAACAGCGTGCTCTGCGAGCATTGGGATGTGGCGCTCGCGGGCCCAGGAACGCCAGGTGTGGGGTCTTGCTCGCTCGCCACCGCCGAGGGTAGGCCAGCGCCGGCGCCGAGGGTGAGACCCAGGGCGATAGTCACGGCGATGCTGCGCTGGGTGATGCGGCGCTGAGATATGCCGCGCTGGCGGATGCTGCACTGAGAGATGCCGCGTGCGCGCACGCCGCTTGCTGCTGAGTTCCCGCTCGCTGGTGTTTCCAACGTCAGTGTTGGCATCGTGGACCCCTTCGTCACGCTTGTCACACAGGTGTGACCGCCGTCACACCCCTCACTGCCACATTGGTACAACGAATGACTTTATTCAACACTTAAGTCAAGATGTGGCTCGCACTGATCGCCCGTGGCGCTGAAAGACCAGAACAGACCAGCACAGCACAGTGCAAGCGAGCGCAGTTATCGCCGTTGTGCTTCGGAATTGCGGCTGGGTAGGAGGTTTTCGGGTTGGCGGGGCGCAGTTATCGCCGTTGTGCTTCGGAATTGCGGGGACCGGCGAACGCGAAAGGCTCGGAACCTCATGGATTCCGAGCCTTTCCAGTGTCGGGACGACAGGATTTGAACCTGCGACCCCTTGACCCCCAGTCAAGTGCGCTACCAAACTGCGCCACGTCCCGAAGGTTGTGCGAACGCGGCCGACGCGAACAAGTTCGCGATCGAGGGCCCCGTTCCCAGAACCAGCACAGAAGCTTACACCACAAAACAGCAGGGGATGACCATCTGGGCCGTGGCGCACGGTGTAGTGACGCACGGTGCCAACCTACACGGTGCCAACCGTCACGGTGCTGACGGCGCACCCACCACAACCATCACGCGTGCCCTCGTCGGGAACCGTGCCGCCAGCACGTACCATGGCGCCCGTGATGAACACGCGGCTACCTATTCGGCCTGAATTGCGCGGGGAGAGTCCGTATGGCGCTCCTCAACTTGATGTGCCCGTTCAACTGAACGTCAACGAGAACCCGTACGCGCCGCCATCCTCGGTGGTCACCGCCATTGCCAATCGCGTCACGGCAGCAGCCACGCACCTCAACCGCTACCCGGACCGAGACTTCACCGAACTCCGCCACCATCTTGCCGCATACCTGCGCACCGAATCCGGGGTCACCCTCCGCCCTGAGCAGATCTGGGCCGCCAACGGTTCCAACGAGGTGATGCTCCACCTGTTCAGCGCCTTCGGCGGCCCGGACCGCACGGCGGCCTCCTTCACCCCCACGTATTCCATGTATCCCGAGTACGCGCGTGACACCCATACCCAGTGGGTCACGGCGCCTCGTCGGAGTGATTTCACCATCGACGACGATGCCGCGCGCACGCTCGTCGGCGATGCCAAGCCTTCCCTCATTGTCCTTGCCAGCCCCAATAACCCCACGGGGACCGCACTGCCGTTGTCCCAGGTGGCAGCCCTGTGCGAGGCGGCTCCGGATGCCGTCATTGTGATCGACGAAGCCTACGGCGAGTTTCGCAGTGACGGCACGCCCTCCGCGCTGGAGTTGCTGAACGAGCACCCCAACTTGGCCGTGACGCGCACTATGTCCAAGGCGTTTGCTGCCGCAGGACTGCGCCTCGGGTACCTGGCAGCCAGCCAGGAACTGGTGGACGTTCTGCGTATTGTTCGGCTCCCGTATCACCTTTCGGCAGTGACTCAGGCAGCCGCCTTGGCCGCCCTTGACAGCGCCGCAGTATTACAAGAACAGGTGGCGGCCATTCGGGCCGAGCGAGACGCCACGGTGGCCTGGCTGAAGGAGCAGGGATACCGCGTTCCGGATACGGACGCCAACTTTGCGCTCTTTGGTCCGCACACGGACCGGCACGCCGTGTGGCAGGGCTTGCTGGACCGTGGAGTGCTGATTCGCGAAACTGGACCCGACTCCATGCTGCGCGTCTCCATCGGAACGCCGCAGGAGATGGCACGATTTAAAGAAGCATTACTCGCCGTGACAAAGGAACCCTAAGTGGCACGCACTGCGCACCTGGAACGCACTACCAGTGAATCGTCGGTCAGTCTTTCCCTCAATCTGGACGGAGCGGGGATCACCCAAATCAACACGTCCGTCCCGTTCTTTGACCACATGCTCACCGCGCTGGGCAAGCATTCCCTCATGGACCTTGCGATCACCGCCACGGGGGACACGCCGATTGACGCTCACCACACGGTGGAGGATGTGGCCATCGTGCTGGGCGAGGCACTGAAAGTGGCGCTGGGGGACAAGGTGGGGATCGCCCGCTTTGGTGACGCCTGCATTCCGCTCGACGAAGCTTTGGCCCACGCCGTGGTGGACGTCTCGGGGCGTCCCTATTGCGTCCACACGGGCGAGCCGGAAGGCATCGTCTTTCACCGCGTGGGCGGGCACTTCACGGGGTCATTGACACGCCACGTCCTGGAATCCATTGCCCACCATGCAGGGATCTGTATCCACATGCGCGTGCTCTCCGGGCGCGATCCGCACCACATCATCGAAGCGCAGTTCAAGGCCTTTGCGCGCGCCTTGCGCGATGCCGTGGCGCTGGACCCACGCGTTTCTGGCATCCCCTCCACCAAGGGCGCGCTGTGAGCACGGCCTTTGCCCCTGAGCCCAGCGAAGATGAGCCCAGCAATCACCTGCCCGACGATCTTCGTCCCGAGGACTTCATCGTTCCTGATGACCTCTCCAGTTTGCTGGATGGTTCCCCTGAGAGTTCCCCATCCGGCTCGTCAGACTCGCCTGGCATCCAGGATTCTCCTAGCACACCAGATTCGTCGAACACGCTGGCAGACCAGGACATCCGGGCAGCATTAGACAACCTGGAGATTCCTGATGACCTCTCCTCTCTCATGGCGCCTAAAGGACTCGAGTTTGCCTGTCTCCTGACCCCCCTAGCAGCAGCTGAAGTGGTGGCGGCAACCTGTGCCATGTTGCACGTTGAGGCCGACGCCGTGGAGTCCGAACACGGTGCCATTGCCGTGTTCCGTGAGTTGGATCCGCAGCGCGCTGAGGAAGCGGGGTGCCTGATGTCGAAAGCCATGGTGGGCTTGGACACCATTTACGTGACGCGGGCATCCGGGCAGATCACCGCCACCCACATGAAGGATGGAGTTCTGGGGGATGCCTTTTCTCCGGGGTTGCTCTTAGCCGGGGCCGAGGATGTCACTGAAGATCTCGTTGCTGGAATCACCACGGTTGCTGACCTGCGAGGCGTGGTCACCTCGGTGGGCATGAGCAAGATGAAAGCGATGCGAATCCTCACGCGCAAGCGGAAATAATGGGTGTACTGTCCCCAAAGCGCAGGCTGAAGGAATGGGGATACTGGTCCTCACGCGCAAACGGAATTCATGGGTGTACTCTCTAGCCCCGTGTTACCGCTTGTACTGCTACCTGCTGTTGATGTGGTCTCCGGTCAGGCCGTGCGCCTTGTTCAAGGTGAGGCCGGGACCGAGACGGGATACGGCGAACCTCGTGCAGCCGCTCTGGAGTGGCAAAAAGGGGGTGCCGAGTGGATTCACTTGGTGGACCTGGATGCTGCGTTCGGCCGTGGAAGCAACGCCGAGGTGCTGGCCGATGTCGTGGCGCACCTGGACATCAATGTAGAGATTTCCGGAGGGATTCGCGATGACGCGTCGCTGCGCAGAGCACTAGGGACGGGAGCGCGGCGCGTCAACATCGGCACCGCTGCGCTCGAGAACCCTGCCTGGACGGCGAAGGTCATTGACGAGTTTGGTGATCGCGTGGCCATCAGCCTTGATGTCCGCGGCACCACGCTCTCCGGGCGCGGGTGGACCAAGGACGGCGGGGACCTCTGGGATGTTCTGGGACACCTCGATTCCGTGGGGTGTTCGCGCTACGTGGTGACGGACGTGACCAAGGATGGCACTCTCCAAGGCCCGAATGTGGACTTGTACACCGCCATTGCCAGTGCCACCTCGGCTCCCGTGGTGGCCTCGGGCGGGATTGCCACGCTGGAGGATTTGGCTACGTTGCGCACCCTGGTACCGCTAGGCGTGGACAGTGCCATCATCGGCAAGGCGCTCTATGCCGGGGCGTTCACTCTGCCCGAGGCGCTGGAGGTTGCGCGGGGCTAGGCTACTGTGCGCTAAGCCTCACTGGCACGGCTTCAGTGGCTCGAAGCCCTCCGCGTCAGACAGCAGTTCCTGAAGTAGGGACACCGGAACGAGGAGGCTGTACCCCTGATCCGTTTTGGCGTAGACCACACCAATCACGGCTCCGGAAGCATCCATGGCCGCCGAACCCGAGGAACCGGGCTCTACTTCAGCGTCCGTCACCCACACCTTGCCGTCCATGGTTTTCAGCGGGTCATCCGCTCGTCCCACAATCTTCCCCTCACTCACCGTGAGTTTGCCGCCTTCCGGATACCCGACGATAGTCACGGGTTCGTCCGTCTGGGGGTCGTGACCTCGCAGGGTGGGAACCTCGGGCAGCGGGTCTTTGGTGCGAATGATGGCTAAATCAGCAATATCGGCGATTTTCACGGACTCTACGGCAATGTCCGTTCCGTCAAAGGTGCTGATTTGCAGCGTTTGCGCGTCCGCTACCACGTGACGATTGGTGATGACGGTGGTGGTGTCCAACGCAAAACCAGAACCTGTGGCCAGGCTTCCGCAGCCGATGTTGCGAATCCGCACTGCTGCGCGCTGAGCGGCATCAAATCCGGCGGGGGAGAGGTCCTGAGGTTGCGTTCCGGTCTCATCAGGCGATGCAGCATTGTCAGGCGATGCAGCGTCTTCTGGTGTCGCGGTGGGCGTGATGTCCAACGCAGCGATCTCGCTAGCGCTCTGGGCGGGGAGATCAGGGAAGGGCGGAAGTACGCCGCAGCCGGTGACTGCCACCGTGACGAGCACCGTCACGAGGCCCGTGACCACGCCTCCGAGAATGGTTCGCGTGTGGGTCGCCGAGCGCACAGCCGGGCGCACAGCCGGACGCCGGGACTGGCGCTGTGCCGAAAACACAGCCGGGCGCGTCACTGGTTCACCTGCCGTTGAAGCTGCGTATTGGCATCCTTGGCCCGCTGACAGAGTGTGTTCAACTGCGTGGTGAAGGCCGCCACGGACGTGTCTGTGTAGCGGCCCGGGTCTTTCAGCGCATCAATCAATTGCGTTTGCCCAGCAATACACGCCTCCAAGGAACTGGACACTTCTGACGCCGCAGTGGATACGGACTTCTGGTAGTCCAGCAACTGTTGGTTGGTGGCCGCCTGGTCACCGGCTTGCGCCTTTTCGTTGGCCAGCGAGGTGATGCGATCCGTGGCCGTAGTCAATTGCGCGTTGGACTCCTCCAGGGACGCCTTGGCGTCGGCCAGGTTGGTCTCAGCGGTGTTGAGTTGGGTTTGGAGATTGGACACATCAGACGCGTGAGAATGGGCTTTGGCTTGCCACGCCACAGAATCGTCATGCCACCGATCCGCCGCGTACCAGAAGTACGTCCCCAGGGCTAGCGCCGCAGCGGTGATCACACTCAGGGCCACGATGGCAATCCGCGCCGCACGGCGCTTAGCACGCGTGGTGGTCACCGTGGTGGGTGCGGCTGGCGCAGGTTGTAGGGGTTGCGGTTCGGCTACGCCAGTGTTCTGCGATTCAGGGGTTGGGGCCACAACATCGTCGTCGGGGAAAGTGCTCATAAGGGCATCATACGAGGTGCAGACGTGC
This sequence comes from Cellulomonadaceae bacterium, assembly GCA_031256435.1. GTDB lineage: Bacteria > Actinomycetota > Actinomycetes > Actinomycetales > Cellulomonadaceae > Xylanimonas. The sequence continues at coordinate 13,048 of JAIRQO010000066.1, read as the reverse complement.
CTGAGGATTTCCGCCACGGGTCTGACCGTGGTAATGTGTGGCACTGACCAACGCAGAAGCCTAGGTTTCTGCGTGCATCAAGTGGAGCGATCCCACCCGAGTTCCGATACACAGGAGCCGGGTTTGGTTGGACAGCGTCGGAATGTGTCGTGTTGTCTGACTTCAGGTGGCCTCCGCTGACGTGCTCAGGAACGGGGGCCTTTCTCGTGTCTGATGGTTGCTGAACTGCACTGCTAAGGAGCATGACCATCGCTGAACCGCGCATCAATGACCGCATCCGAGTGTCCGAAGTTCGTCTCATCGGCCCCAGTGGGGAGCAGGTGGGCGTTGTAGGAACGTCGGTGGCGCTTCGGCTTGCCCAGGATGCGGACCTCGATCTCGTTGAGGTAGCGCCTGACGCTCGTCCGCCCGTAGCCAAGTTGATGGACTACGGAAAGTTCAAGTACGAGGCTGACATGAAGGCGCGCGAAGCCCGCCGGAACCAGGCCAACACCGTGCTGCGCGAGATGCGCTTCCGCCTCAAGATTGACACGCATGACTACGAGACCAAACTCGGTCACGTCAAGCGTTTCTTGGAGGGTGGGGACAAGGTCAAGGTCATGATCATGTTCCGTGGTCGCGAGCAGTCCAGGCCGGATGCCGGGCGCCGTCTGTTGGAACGCATTGCTGAGGACACCGCTGATTTGGGTTCCGTGGAATCCATGCCCAAGCAGGATGGCCGCAATATGACCATGGTGCTCGGGCCGGTCAAGAAGAAGGCCGACGCCAAGGCTGCGCAGCGCAAGCACGCCGCCGAGGTGAACGCACAACGTTTGACCAAGCGCGAACGCAAGCAGCAGGCCATTGAGGCTGAGAAGGTGCGGATTGCCGGGACGGATGCGGCTGTTTCCGATGGGGCTGTATCCGGTGTGGCTGCACCGGCCATCGCAGCACCAGCCGCCGAATCTACGACGAAACCCGCCCCGGCTGCACGGCCAACAGCGAGGGCATCAGCACCCGTCACCTCCGCGCCCGCGGGTACAGCGTCACGGCCTACCACGCCGCGGGCTACCACATCTCGGACCAGTGCCCCCAGGACATCAGCGCCGCGGAGTACGTCACCTGGTAGTGCCTCCACCCGGAGTACGTCCACCCGGAGTTCCGCACCTCGGGCCACGGCAACCCAAGGCCCAGCAACCCAGACGCCGGCAACCCAGCGCGCTGCTGCCAAGCCTGCGGCCACGGGTACCAGTGCTACCAAGGCACCTGCGAGCGCTAAGCCTGCTACGGCTACCAAGCCCGCGGCTCAGCCAGCCGCACCAGCAAAGCCTGCGGCAACAGCAAAACCAGTAGCAACAGCCAAGCCTGCGGCCAGCGTCAAGGCTGCTGCTGCGGCTAAGCCGATAGCGAAGCCTAAGCCTGACCTCGCTGCTCAGACCATCACCCCCAAACCCGCTGCCTCGCGGAAGTCAACGGCTGCCAAGCCCGCGGCTACCAAGGCAGCAGCACCCAAGCCCAGGACGCCGCAAGCGGACTGATCAGGCGCTAAATAAGGAGAATAGGCACTATGCCAAAGAACAAGACGCACTCCGGTACCAAGAAGCGTGTCCGGATTACAGGGAGCGGCAAGATCATGCGCCAGCAGGCTCACCGTCGCCACCTCCTCGAGGCGAAGCCCACCACTCGGACGCGTCGCCTGGCGCAGGACCAGGTGGTCTCGTCTGCGGATCTCAAGAAAGTCAAGAGGCTGCTCGGTAAGTAACCGCTCGGCTTTGTCACTCATAACGAATCGTATTTGAAGGAGAATTCACATGGCACGCGTGAAGAGGGCGGTTAACGCCAAGAAGAAGCGCCGGACTACATTGGAGCGCGCTAGCGGGTATCGCGGGCAGCGCTCACGGCTTTACAGCAAGGCCAAGGAGCAGGTCACTCACTCGTTGGTGTACGCCTACCGTGACCGCAAGGTCCGCAAGGGCGATTTCCGCAAGTTGTGGATCCAGCGCATCAACGCTGCGGCCCGCGCTGAAGGTCTGACCTACAACCGCCTCATCCAGGGCTTGAAGCTCGCGGGTGTGGAGGTGGACCGCCGTATGCTCGCCGAGTTGGCCGTCAATGACACCGCTGCGTTCAACGCACTGGTGGACGTGGCCAAGAAGGCCCTGCCTGCGGACGTGAACGCCCCCAAGGCTGCCTAGGTTGCCTAGGTGGTGAGAAACACCCTCGGTTCTCCTTCAGGGATAACCACCAACGCCCGGCAAGAACCTGTACCTCTGACCGTGACGCTCACCAACGTGCGAGCGGATCGAGTCAAAGCGGTGCGCGCTCTGGCCGGGCGTTCTGCACGCCTAAAACATCAGCAGTACCTCGTTGAAGGACCGCAGGGGGTCAGGGAAGCGGTATTCCACGCCGAAGGCTCGGTCAGGGACCTGTATGTGACGGAAGACGCGCATGCGCGGTATCCGGAAATAGTGTGCCAAGCGCGGAGCGCACGGGAGGCCGGGTCAGGTTTGCGGGTGCATGGCTGCTCCGACGAGGTGGTGCGTGCCATGAGCGCGGACTGCCAAGGTGTTCTGGCCGTGATGCGGATGGAAGAGAACTCCCTCAGCATGACGCTGGGTTCCGCAGCCAACCCGCGCCTGGTGGCCATAGTGTCCAACGTGCGGGATCCAGGGAATGCCGGCACCGTGATCCGGGTGGCGGATGCCGCCGGTGCTGATGCTGTCATTCTCACTGGTGACAGCGTGGACGTCTACAACCCCAAAACAGTGCGATCCACCGCAGGATCACTGTTTCACCTGCCGGTGGTATCGCATCCGTCGCTCGTCGAGGTGTGTGACATGACCCGATCAGCCGGGGCAACAATCCTTGCTGCGGATGGCCACGCCGACGCCACGCTGGACACGCTGCTCGATGACCGAACACTGCTGGCTGGCCCTACCGCATGGCTCTTTGGCAACGAAGCGTGGGGGCTCACCGAGGAGGATCGCGCTCTGGCTGATCATTGCGTGAGTATCCCGTTGCGCGGAAAGGCAGAATCGCTGAACTTGGCCACTGCGGCGTCCGTGTGTCTTTTCGCCTCGGCCTACGCGCAGATGCGCGGGTAGTGCACCGAATTTCGTGGAGTTGACTCTGGGTATTGGTCGCTGCCTGGTCAACGCTGCCTGGTCAACGCTGCCTTGTCATCGCTGCCTTGTCATCGCTGTCCATCGAACCCTGTCCGTCGAACCCTGTCCGTCGAACCCTGTCATCACTCCGCGTGAGGACCCGCCCCGGTAGATTGGCTGTGTGTTCACCACGCCGTCTACGGGCCTGACCTCCGCGGAAGTAGCGCAGCGCGTGGCCGAGGGCCGCACCAATGCGCCCGATCAGCGCGATGGCCGCACGTTGTGGCAGATTTTCCGCGCTAATGTTTTCACCCCCTTTAACGGAATCCTGACCACGTTGTTTGTGGTCATCATGACCACGGGCCGCTGGCAGAACGCGTTGTTTGGGTTTGTGGTGATCTTCAACTCCACCATTGGGATCATTCAGGAACTGAGGGCACGGTCCACCCTGGACAAACTGGCTGTGCTCAACGCCCCCATGGCCAACATTGTGCGTGATGGCGTTGTCAAAACGCGGCCCGTGGAGGCCGTAGTGGCTGATGACGTGCTGGAGATTCGCACCGGAGATCAGATTGTGGCTGATGGTGTGGTGCGGTCCAGTACCGGGTTAGCCGTTGATGAGTCACTGCTGACCGGCGAGTCTGATCCCATCACCAAGCACGAGGGCAGCGAGGTTCGCTCCGGTTCCATTGTGGTGTCTGGCATTGGGCGATTCCAGGCTACGGCCGTAGGCGGGGAAGCGTATGCGGCACAAATCACCGCCGATGCTCGGCGCTTCTCCCTGACGTACTCGGAACTGAGAGCAGGAGCCAACACCCTGTTGCGGTGGATTTCCATCATCATGGCTGTGACGGCGCCGATCATCGTGTGGCGGCAGTTTGCCAGCCCGGACAATGCCGACTGGCGCGATGCCGTGACCGGCTCTGTGGCGGCACTCATTGGCATGGTGCCTGATGGACTGGTGCTGCTGACGTCCATGGCTTTTGTTCTGGGTGCGGTAGTGCTGGCTCGCCGGAACACTCTCGTTCAGGAGTTGCCTGCGGTTGAGGGCCTCGCCCGAGTGGACGTGGTCTGCTTGGACAAGACGGGGACACTGACCCATGGCGAGGTGCAACTCGACAGGGTGGAGGTGCTCGACGAGGACATCAGCCGCGATTCGCACAGTGACGATGCATACAGTGACGATGCGCACCGCGACGATGCACACAGCGATATCGACGAAGCCCTGGCGATGCTCGCTGGGGACGGAGCCAATGCCACCGCCGCGGCCATTGGGCAACGCCATCCCGTGAGTTCCTGGAACGCCGAAGTGGTGGTCCCGTTTTCCTCAGCACGGAAGTGGTCCGCTGCGTCCAGTCTGGGGCATGGTACGTGGGTGATCGGCGCGCCCGAGATGGTGTTGCCTGGTGGTGACAATGGTGGTGACGCTGGTGCGCCAGCATCGTCGTCGAACAGTGCAGAACACGATGCCGTATCCCCACCTCTTGTTCCGTCATCCCTTTCTGCTCCATCGTCCGATTCACCCGGCGATGACCTGGCAACGCGGGTGATGCAACGCTGTCATGAGATTGCCGCTCAGGGGAGCCGTGTATTGCTGTTGGCTCGGTCTGAGGGTCCCATCGCTGTGCCCGACGATGGCGCCGAGGCTCCTCTTCCTGAGGGTCTTGTTCCCGTAGCGCTGGTGGTGATGGCGGAGAAACTCCGCGAGGATGCGCCAGAGACCTTGGAGTTCTTTGCCGAGCAAGGGGTGGACTTGATTGTCATTTCCGGGGACAATCCGCGCACCGTGGGAGCCGTGGCCGCGCACGTGGGGATTCCTGGGGTGACCTGCGCTGATGACGCCTATGACGCTCGCAACCTCCCAGAGGATCAGGAAGCCCTGGCTGACGTGCTGGAAGATTTCTGTGCTTTTGGCCGAGTCACCCCAGCTCAGAAGCGGGCCATTGTGGGGGCGCTGCAGAGCCGTGGGCACGTGGTGGCCATGACGGGCGATGGTGTTAACGACGCCTTGGCACTCAAGGATGCGGACATCGGTGTGGCGATGGGGGAGGGTTCGGCAGCTACGCGCGCCGTGGCTCAGTTGGTGCTTCTCGACGGACGTTTTGCACACCTTCCCGTAGCCGTGGCCGAAGGTCGCCGCGTGATTGCCAACATTGAGCGCGCCGCCAACCTGTTCCTCATTCGGAATGCGTATTCGTTGGTGCTTGCCATGGTGACTGCCATCACGGCCACCGCCTACCCGTTGGCGCCGATCCAGATGACCATGATCTCGTCGCTCACTATTGGGATTCCCGGGTTCTTCCTGGCGCTGGGGCCGAACCGGAGACGGTATATTCCTGGCTTCTACCGCAGGGTGCTGAAGTTTGCGATTCCCACGGGCGCTGTGGTGGCGGCGGTGGCCTATACGGCGTTCAGCCTCACGCGGCATATCCTCCCGCATGCCAGCGTGGCGGATGCCCGAACCTCCACCGCCCTGGCTGTGCTGGTGGTGTGTTTGTGGACCGTGAGCCTCATTGCTAGGCCGATCAACGGCTGGAAGGTGTTGCTCATCAGTGGCCTTGTCACCGTTGCCGTGGTGATTGTGCTCACTCCCATGTTGGGGCACGGAATCTTCCTGTTTACCGGGATTGTCTCCTGGCATCAGGCTGCGGTGATCGCTGGTTTGGGATTGGTGGGGGGCGTGTTGGTGTCGGTGATATACCGTGTGGTGGGAACCAAGGATGTGCGCGACGAATCCCGCGTTCGCATGCGAGACGTCCGTGAGAACGCACGAATCTCCAGGGCCGCAGCGCGTGAAGCGAAAGTGGAACGTCAGGAAGTTCTGCAGCGCTGGTGAGGAAGTCCTGAAAGGCCACCTCGCGCTGCTACCTCACACTGTCATGTCAGGTCGCTTGGTCAAACTTGTCCCTCTCGCCTGTCCCTCTCGCCTCTCGATCTCATCACCCGTCCATCTCACCGCTATCTCATTGACTGACTTGCCCCGCTGACTTACCCCGCTGACTTGCCCCGCTGACTTGCCCTGGTGACCTCCCAACTGACTTCCCCTCTTGACTCAAACCCCAGCCCCCACCCGGACCTCATGCTGCTAATACTGTCCTCCTTCCTTGTGAACGACTCTTCGCGCGTTCTGTTGCACGAGCGATGGCATGAGTGAAGGCGGTCTCGCTACACTCAGGGCAGCCTGGGTTGGCCTCCGGGTACAGGTGTGAATGATATCCAGGTCTGATCCGGGTAGCAGTCCTGCTGAGATGATCCCGCAATGCCGTGTCCTGTTCACACCGCGCATCACAGGGGAGAAGCCGTGACGGTAGGGGGAGTGGCGGTGGACTGTTGTATGTGGTGTAACCCAACGGGTCGGTGGTTTCAACCCGATGAGCCTTGGTGAGAGCGTCAACGCCGGAAGTGGACACCCATGCATGGGCTTCTTTGTTGAGATTGTGGCGCGCACATAGTCCTTGCCCGTTCTGGAATGTGGTGGGCCCATCATCCCGCCATGGTTGAACGTGATCTAGGTGTTTGATGGCAGCACCGCACCCTGGCTCTCGGCAGGTGGCATGATCCCTGAGCCGTATGACGCGCGCAAGTCCCGGTGGGAAGAATCGCTCTTTACTGGACGCCGCAACGAGAGTTCCGTGAGGGTTGGCGTAGAGCTTTTGGAGCCACGCAGTGCCAGAATCGATGGCGTTGGCGGCGAGGGTTCGGGCAACATGAGCGGGAATGGTGCCAACGTTCTTGCGAGCATTGTCTGCCAACACGATGGCGGGGTCACTGCCGCCGGCCAGTAGAGTCTCATCAGAAATGACCAGATCAATGGTGACGCGAGGCTCATCTTCAAACTGTCCAGTCACGAGTTCATACAGCGCAGTAGCCATCATGAGGCCACGAGGATAAACGTCCTTGATGAACCCGGTAGTGGTACCTCTCAAGTTCTTGAGGCCACCGGTGTGAGTTCCGCTGATGTTCTTCATCTCGGTGTTCGTTCCACTGGCGTTGATGCCGCTGGGGTTCTGTGCGCTAGCGTCCATTCCCTCGGTGTTCATACTGCTGCTGGGCAAACTGCTGCCAGGCATGCCGTTGGCGTTCATTCCGTTGGCGGGCATACCGTTGTTAACCATGGCAGAAAGGTGGGTATAGATGGCTGCTGCGTGAGCGGTTTCCATCCGTGCAATCAACTCACTCATGCCGTGCCCAATATCGCGCACATCAACGTAGGAGGATGCGTGTTTCTCGGCCAGGAGTCTCTCCTCGGCATTGTCAGGGTGGAGTTCCTCAACCAGCGAACGTACGCGGCGTTCCAACGTACGAATACCGCAGGTCCTGGTGGTGAGGATATCAGCGGTGGTGGCTGCGAGGCGCCGGTCAATCACCGTCATTGAGGCGATGGGTGGTTCACCTTCAATTTCCCACCAGGGCACGTTGTGCAATGAGCGCGCTTCACGGATGATGGTGGCAATCCTGCGTTCCGTGATGCACCCCTGGCGAACCTGGTCATACAGGTACGGCATGTGCTCGGTCAGAATTCTGCTATTGCGGAGCAGCGTGGAGGCAAAGGTGTCATTACCGTTGACTAGTTTCCCCAGTTGCCGAGTAACGCCCCTACCTTGATCTCGCGCTGCTTTCCCAGCTGCGGCATCCTTGTGCTTGGTAGCACGCTCGAATTCCACCATGGCGAGGGCTTGTATTCCGAATGCTTGGGCTTTGAGCGATTCACACGCACTGATCACCTGAGCGAGTCCCGTAGTGGTTTCAGGTAGCCGCCCGGAACGTAAAGCGTTGGTGAGAATCGCGAGAGTGTCCACCACGGACATGGAATGAGGGGTAGGCTTCCCCGACTCGTTGCGTGATGGTTCAGTAATGCCAGCCTTGATAGCGCCAGATCCCGCATAGCCAGACTCGGGATAGGCAAACTCTGAATAGGCACACTCTGCATCGCCGGGCTCGGAATCCCAAGGTTCCGTATCCGCGTTCGGAACTTCAGCGATCCATGCGGGAGTGTCAAGGATCACTGGAGGTTCCCAGGTGGGTCCCGTCACCAACTCGTCGGGTTCCCGCATACCCACAACCCACAGGGGCGCGTCAGCGCTGTGGGTGAGGGGTGAATGCGGTTTCTGAGCCATACCTCATTGTACGCAGTGCCATCGTGGAATCCGAGGAATGACGCGCCATAAACATACAGATAAGTCTTAGATTTCTAACAAGTGATCGAAAAACAATGGGATGTGTTTGTGCGGCTGTCAGTGGATGTGTACAACGATCTGTACCTAGAGGCGGGCAACAATTCTGCTAATTGCTCACGCTGATCTAGCGCAGGGCACGCTGATCTAGCGCAGTGTATGCCGATCTATCACTGGTCATCTGGGCTAACGCAGGGCACGCTGTACCGTCACGTGACCGGAGTGTGGATGCCGGCCTGGTGGTTGTGATGAATCTAGGAGGCTTCGTAGGTGAGGCAGTCAGCGTGAGCGCTGTTGTCCTGTCCTGCTCCCACAGCTACCGCGGCGGCGCCGCATACGAGGGCGTCATTGTGGGTGCAGTCTGCGCGTTGGCAGGCGCCCACTGTGGCAATCACGTTGTCCAAGCCGCCTCGCTCGTCGAGGGGAATGAAGGTGACGCAATTGGCATCGCCGGGAACGCCGCCAATGGTGACGGATGCAGCGTGGCAGGTGTCCTCGTGGTGGTACGCGCAACCTTCAACGCTGCAACCAACGGTGGGGAGTTCTTGTGATGTGCTCATGGTGACAGCCTAGAACGCCGGGCAGCGCCATGCCGACTCAACGTCAAGAACGGTAACGGCAACGGCAACGGTGATGAGTGCGCATACCAGCACGCACTGTCATGATCGGCGCGGTACCGTGGCGGGATGGAGAGTAATGACACTTCTGGCACTACTGACACAGCAAGTAATGGCACACCGGACGCCGCAACACAGGTGGGCAACATAGACACTCTGGACACCACAACGCCTGCAAGTAGCCATGACATGCAGGACACCGCAAAGCCTCTGAGTCCGTGCAAGACAGAGGACAGTTCACGCAACGGATCATGTCACGGTCTTGTTGCGAGCGAGCCATCAAGTATCAACACCGTGATCTTTGACTTCGGTGAGGTTCTGGTGCCGTGGGATTACCACAAAGCCTTTGCCAGCCTGCCCGCCGCTGAGGTGGAGCGGTTTGATCAGGAGTTTGATTTCCTCCGGTTCAACGCCCAGATGGACGCCGGGCGTTCGTATTCGGAGGCCCTCGCAGAACTCGGCGCCCAGAATCCGCAGTGGGTCACCATGGTGGAAACGTATGTGGCGAATTACCCAGCAACCCTGGGGCCTCCCACGGAAGGATCCTATGACCTGGTGGCAGAACTGAAAACTGCTGGATATCGTCTTTATGGCCTGACCAATTGGTGGTCGGAAACCTTCCCGTGCGCGCATCAGGCCATTCCCGCCATCCGCATGATGGACGGAATTGTGGTCAGTGGCGACGAGAAGGTGGCTAAACCAGATGAAGAAATCTTCCGAATACTGTGCGAGCGTTACGCCATTGAACCCGCCCAAGCAGTGTTCATCGATGACAACGCGAACAACGTTGCCGGAGGTGCCACCTACGGATTCCACACGGTGCACTTCACTGACGTTCCATCCACGCGGCGCGCTCTGGTGGACCTCGGGGTGAAGGTGAAACTCCCGAGTGAGGCATGTGCTAACCCTCGTACTGGGTGAGTGCGGTGGAGTATCCGGCAGGCAAGCGACGATATTGGCAGAAGTTGGCCATCACGGCATAGGCTTCAGCACGGCTCAGAAGCGAGCCATCATCATGGGAAATATGATGGTTGTGGATTGTCCCATCGGAAGCGTCACGCCATGCCACCTCTGTGGTGTAGGTGTGTGCCGTAGTGCGCGCTGCCTGGGTGTACCACTCGGACGTTCCGCTTTGGGGATTCACCGTCAGATATCCATGGATGGGCCGCGCCAGGAGATCAGCGATCTCTTGGATGTACTCCAACTTCCCGTGCGTAACCTCATTGTTCCAGACCAAACTCAGCGCAGGATGGGGTTGCATCTGCTCCCACAACTCCACGATGGCCCTGAGTGCATTGTCACGCATGCTGGTAGGGGCAGGCATTTCGAGAGTGATTGACATGGTGTTACTCCTATTCCTGTTGAGGTGCTTGGAGTAGATCATGAGGGTGTGAGACGAAATCGGCGAAAGAACCAGAATTTGGCCGCGCTGCCCAGCTGAGCCTGAGATGAAAGTCTGGTGACATGTCTCTGACCAGCGCCGATATGGACAAAAGTGATTTAGGTCACATTTTGGACACATCATTTCGGTGGGTCCTGCCCCATGCGTTCCCACGGTGGTGGATGCTGGGCCTACCGTCAAGGCATCGGTGCGCAGATCAAATTGCAGCCTCGTGACGAAACTTTCTGCGGCGACCATGAAGCCGTCGGAGAATCGCCATCTGGGGTCGATGTTGGCGTGATAGTTGGCGGCGTCTTGGATGTCCCACACCCACGTGTAATACCCCGACGATGCTACCGGGCAGCCGGGGGAGGTGGAGGTGCCTGCACTGGTGCGGGTCAGGCTCACCGTGCAGACGGGGGTGCCGGAGCCGGATGGCACGTTGTTGATGGTGGTGGACGTGGCGTTGCTGGTAGCGGCGGTGGGGTTGGGTGCTCCGGCTACGGAGTAGGGGCCGTAGAGGCGGCCACGCGCCGTGACGGAGGTGCCTGTGATCCATTCGTCGAGCGAGTCCACCAGAGCGAACGTCACGGTGTCGGTGACCGTGGCGCCCTTGTTCACGTACTTATCGGAGGTGGCTGTGCCGACGGTGGTTTGGACGCGAGGCTGCATCCGCACCAGGGTGATCTCGTCGGCATCGAAGGCTGCCGAGACGGCTGCCGTGGTGTTGTCGTGCTTGGGAATCGTGACGTGGTAGTAGTAGTAGCCCGACGAGGGGGCGCTGCCCCCCGAACACGTCCTCGTTCTTGCGTACGCGAACCCTGGACAGTCGAATGACGCAATCTCCGTGCTGGCTGCCGGGATCGACGTGGGTGCGGTGGTGAAAGGCCCGCGTACCGAGACGTGCGGGATGAGTGTGGTGTCATCCATCCACCGGGCGTTTGCCTCGGCCTGGGTTTCGCCACTGTTGCGAGCCACGTTCACCGTGACCGCATCGCTGAACGCGGCACCCTTGTTGATGATGTCGGTGGCCTCCGTGGAGACAGTGGGGGTGAAGGTGGACGGCTCAGGCCAGTTCTTGTCTTTGACAACGCACACCATACGGCGTTGGAGGTTCGGGTCGGTCAGCGCGTTGATTTGGCGATCAAACTCGTCCTCGATTTCCTGCTGCTTTGCGGCTGTGTAGTTGACCCAGGAACCCGATGCGAAGGTCTTAAGACTTGCTTTCTCTTTGGGCCAGGCATGAGCAAAGCCACTCGTCCAGGCGTTTGCATCCGTGGTTGCCATGAACCATTCCACGTTGCCGTAGGCCAGTGAGAAATGGACACCCACTACACGGCCATCGGAGCGTGAGTTCACATCGGGAGATGAACCAATCAGGTTATCGAGTGCGTCACCACACACGCGGCGGAATGATTCCTCAGCATCCTCGCCAGGCTGGATACCTTGGCTACCCGGACGAGCCGGGTCAAGGTTCGCCACCACAAGGTTCCAGAAGTAGTTGATGGAGTCATTACCCCAGCCTTGGGCTGGTGCGGTGGTGGGGCCACGGTAGCCATCGAATACCTCGGTGTAGACGGTGGCAGACTTGGGGATACCACCGGAACCTTGGTAACTATCACCATCACCATCCGTGCCCGCTACTGCCCAAGGGGCTGCAAACACTGTGGTTGCCAGCATGGCGAAGGCCGCAAAGGCAGCAAGGAGAACATTCCAACGTGATGGGGTGCGCGCGTGCATGCTGGGCAATATGCCCAGCGAGAGCAAGCCCCTAGTTCACACAGGTACGCCAGAATTCGTCGTATGACAGGTACTTACCGGGGTGGCTACCAGAGATGACGTTGCCCTTGGCATCCACATACCGTTTCGCTGTTGAACTTGTCATAGCAAACGTACGGGTGCTGACAGGTGTTGAGTGTCCATTATCCAGAACGGTGCATGACATCAAATCCCAATTGCCCATTGCCCCATCCAAGACCCAGTACACTCCCGGCGATGCCTTGGTTGTGCGCGCGGCTTTGGCTTGCTTCGACTCAACTGGGATACCGGCCCAGGGGTCGATTTTTCCATCTGCTCCGCGCTTCCACGTTGAGGCAGACGGATTCGTCGCAGCCTTATTCGTTGAGGCGAGTTTCTTGCCGACAACCTTCGTCGTCACTTTCGCGGTGCCGTTGCGGAACCCAGCCTTACCCTTCCCGGTGGGCCTCGCGGTGACTTTCACGGTGATTTTGTGGCCTTTGTCGGCCTGCTTCACCGAGTACTTGACCTTCGTGGCAGTCGTCGTCTTTGAGTAAACGGCTTTGGTTTTGCCGGAGCGGTAAACCTTGTACGTGTATTTGAGGCCACTAGGCTTCGGAGACGCGGTGAACCCGGACACCTTGAACGTGAGTTTCTTGCCGACCCGGACGGTGCCAGTGACCTTCACCTTACCGTGGCGAATCTTGACTTTGGCGGCTTGCTTGGTGGGCATCGTCGCCTGTGCGGCCACGGTGGCAGCAGCCTGAGTGGGGGTAGCGGCAGTCGCGGGGGTAGGGGCGGCAGACATGGCGAGCGCAGCGCCGACCAGGATAGCGAGGGTGGCGGCGGGCTTGGTGTGAGTGGAGGTGAACATGAGGGTGATCCTTGCTTGATGCTGAGGGCTTGTTGCCCCTGACACCTATCTTGTCTGCGAGGGGGAAAGGCAGCCGGTCAACCTGGGTTGGGGTGGGGTTGGGTTGGGTTGGGCTTCGTTGCCGGATGGAGTTGGCTGGGTTGGGAGTTGATGGAGGTCTGAAACCATTGTCGCCTAGAATG
>JAIRQO010000061.1 GCA_031256435.1 Cellulomonadaceae bacterium | reverse complement strand
TGGGCATTGCAGTGGGACTTCATCTCTTCTTCGGATATGAAGATCATGTCAGCAGCGCTGGTGGTGATTGCCCTGGTGGCCTCTCAGTCTGAGCACGTCCACGCCATCGGAAAACTGTTGTCACCGTGGCGGAAGAAGCCGGAAGCACCGGACCAAATGAGCCATGTTCCCAACCCGTACTCGCCGTTCCAAAGCGTGGATCAGGCCGGGCATGATGCCTCCGTGGCGGCAGCCGGGGCGGCTGCGGCCAAGGCTGTGGTCCACTCCGCAACGTCCAAGCACCAGGGAGAGGAGCACTGACATGTTGACACTCTCCGGTGTGAATAAAACCTTCTACCCTGGAACCCCCAATGAACGCCGAGCCCTGGTGGACGTGGGGCTTGAGATGGCCGAAGGGGACTTCGTGACCATCATCGGCTCCAACGGAGCCGGGAAGTCCACGCTGTTAAACGTCATTGCCGGGTCCATCCCTGCGGACCAGGGTTCCATTCGGATCAATGACCGGGACGTCACCAAACTGTCCGAACACCGCCGCGCGGCCGCCATTTCCCGAGTGTTCCAGGATCCCTCTGCGGGGACGTCACCGCACCTCACCATTGAGCAAAACCTTGCCGTGGCGCTCACGCGGGGGCAGCGCCATACCCTCTCGCGCGGTCTGACTAGGGCTCGTCGTAAACAATTCCGTGAGGAGTTGGCCACGCTAGAGCAGGGACTCGAGAACCGGATGACTCACCGGGTGGGCCTGCTCTCCGGGGGACAACGTCAAGCACTGTCCTTGCTGATGGCGTCCTTCACCAAGCCAACGGTGCTGCTGTTGGATGAACACACCGCCGCTCTGGACCCTGAGCGAGCGGAACTGGTGCTGCGGCTGACACAAAACGTGATTGCCGATCATCGGCTCACAGCACTCATGGTGACGCACAATATGGAGCACGCATTGCGCCTGGGGAACCGGTTGGTCATGATGCACGAAGGCCGCATCATCAGAACCCTGGACCCTGAATCCAAGGCATCATCCCAGGTCAGTGATCTCCTGGACATGTTTGGAGACGCCAAGGACTCGCTCAGTGATAGGACTCTGCTGAGCTCGTAAGCTACTGAGTTCGTAACCGGCTGAGTTCCTGAGCTGCTGAGGTCTTGAACAGTTGACTGCGTGACCACTACTGTTCTTGAATGCTTCTGTTCATCACCACGCCAGTAGTGACCATCTACCGTGGGAGCAGATGAACTGGGAGGGCCACAACCTGAGTACCCGCCGTTCGAGTGCTGTATACCACTCAACAGGCGTGATGGTTCCCCTCAAACGGGTGATTCTGCTCTAGGTGATGTCCGATTCTGCGAGATTGTTGAGGTGCTGAAGCGGTAATCCTGCCAGCTTCGGTTTACAGTTCTTAGACGCTGCCGTGGCCTGAGGCTCGGCACAGGAGGAATACCTCATGAAGAAGAAGATTGCCCTGGTTGTTGCCGGAATGCTCCTTGTTGGCGGTGTGGCTGCCGGGTGCGGTACCAGCGACACCCCTGCAGACGGCGCCACCGCCTCACCCACTGCCGAAGCCACCACCGAATCGCAAGTGTCCGCCGAGGCTCGCGCGGACCTCAACGGGGCGCGCGCCGAGTTGGCCGGTCTGATTGTCAACGGCGGCATGGCCAAGGCTCTGTCCGAAGGCAAGGTAGACCAAGGCCTCACGGACGCACTGACCAGCGCCATGGACAAGGCCACCACGGTCAACAATGACTCCCTGTCCGCTCTGGACAAGGACGACGAATATGTTGCCTCAGCCGTAGCTGAGGTCAAGGCCGCCACGGCAGAACTCCAAACCGCCATGGACGCCGTCACCGCCGCCAAGTAGTAAACCTAGGCCCGTCGGTGTGAACAGTCCGGGTGGTTGAGCCAGGTTGCAGCGCAACCGTAGGTCGAAACCACCACGTCTCGCACCCGTTGAGTCAGGGGGAAGGCCTCCAAGGCCGCCAATTGACAACGCGCCGAGCATGATTGCCCGGCGCGTTTTGGCATATTCGGGCAGATGAGGCTATGATTGGCGGTTGTTGTGCACTCGTTTCTGACGTTTCACGCAGGTTAGCGCGCCCACTCGCACCAACCGCGTACGCATGCAGGCCGCCTCTCAAGCGTTCTGCGGCAAGGCCAAAACGTCTGCGGTGCGCTGCAAGGCTGATCCGGCTCTCACAGTACGGTTCCAGAACTCGCAGCGAAACCACGGAACATCCCGCGCACAGCGCTGTCATCAGCGGGTAACGCTTCTCACCCGCAGACACTCGAGAGAATGAATAGGTTACGAACCGTGCGTACGTACACCCCAAAGCCCGGCGATATCCAGCGCGACTGGTACATCGTTGATGCAACTGACATTGTTCTGGGCCGCCTGGCCACCCAGATTGCCACGCTTCTGCGCGGCAAGCACAAGGCCACGTTTGCGCCGAACGCAGATGGCGGCGATTTTGTAATCGTCATCAACGCCGAGAAGGTTGTCCTGACCGGTAACAAGCGTGAGACCAAGAAGGCGTACCGCCACTCTGGCTACCCCGGTGGTCTGACCACCACGTCCTATGGCGAGTTCATGGACAAGGACCCTGAAGGCGTCATCATGAAGGCGGTCAAGGGTATGCTTCCCAAGAACAAGCTCGCTGCCCAGCAGCTCACCAAACTGCGGGTTTACCGCGGTTCCGAGCACCCGCACGCAGCACAGCAGCCCAAGACCTTCGAGATCACCCAGGTTTCGCAGCAGGCCTGAGCCGCTGCCCCTCAACGTAAAGGAATCGCATCGTGGCAGAAACCACTGTAGACACCGAGGTTCTGGACGAGACCGTCCCCACCTCCTACACCACCGAAACCGAGACTCCCGTGGCAGACCGCGGGCAGTCCCTCACCGCTCCCGGCGCTGGCCTTGGCCGCCGCAAGGAGGCCGTGGCGCGCGTGCGTCTGGTCCCCGGAACGGGCCAGTGGAAGATTAACGGGCGCACGCTGGAAGAGTACTTCCCCAACAAGGTGCACCAGCAGCTCGTGAACTCGCCCTTCGTCACCGTTGAGGTGGAAGGTCGGTTTGACGTGATTGCCCGCATCACCGGCGGTGGCCCCACGGGTCAGGCCGGCGCACTGCGCTTGGGCATCGCTCGCGCCCTCAACCAGATTGACCGTGAGCACAACCGTCCCGCGCTGAAGAAGGCAGGCTTCCTCACCCGCGATCCCCGCGAGGTGGAGCGCAAGAAGGCCGGCCTCAAGAAGGCCCGCAAAGCCCCGCAGTACTCGAAGCGTTAGCCTGCGCCTCGGGCGGTTGAGCCAGCACCGTAGGTGCGTCGGTGTTCCTCACGTCGTTCGTCAACACCCTTCATCGGCTCGGCGTCAAACGCAAGCGTTCGCGCACTCGCCTCATGCGGGTGTCGAAACCCTCCGTGCATTCACGCCACCCCCCCGCAAAGTATTGCGAGCGTAGCGAGCAAACTTTGTGGGGAGTCGGTGACACGCGTCACAAAGGCCCCTCTGGCTTCGAGCAGGGGGGCTTTTGTGCTCTAGGCTGTGGGGGATACCTTTATTCTCAACGGGAGGAACGCTCATGGCCAGGATGTTTGGAACGGACGGAGTGCGCGGACTCGCCAACGGACCCGTGGTCACCGCAGATCTTGCTCTCAATCTGGCCAGCGCCGCCGCCGCAGTCCTAGGATCCGCCGGCAAAGACACAGGCCGCCGAGCCCGCGCCGTGGTGGGCCGCGACCCCCGTGCCTCCGGTGAGTTCCTTGCTTCCGCCACCACCGCTGGCCTGGCCTCCGCAGGTGTGGACGTCATTGACCTCGGTGTGCTGCCCACCCCGGGACTCGCCTACCTGGTCACGGAACTCAACGCCACCTTTGGCGTCATGATTTCCGCCTCCCACAACCCCATGCAGGACAACGGCATCAAGTTCTTCCAAACCGGCGGCGTCAAGTTGGACGACGAGATTGAGGACCGCATCGAGGCCCGACTCAACGAGGAATGGCAGCGCCCCACCGGCGCAGATGTAGGCCGCGTTCGCATCGATCAGGGTGCCGCCGTGGAGAAGTACATTGAACACTTGGTGGGCAGCATTGGCGCCACCTGGGACAACCGGCCCCTGGAAGGTCTGCGCATCGCCGTGGACTGCGCCAACGGCGCCGCCTCAGTGGTAGGTCCTGAGGCGCTTCGCAGAGCAGGCGCTGACGTAGTAGTCATCAACGCCTCCCCGGACGGCAAAAACATCAACGAGAAAGCCGGCTCCACGCACCCCGAACAACTCCAGGCCGTTGTTGTGGCAGCACTGGCAGATTTTGGTGTGGCCTTTGATGGCGATGCTGACCGTTGCTTGGCCGTGGATGGACAAGGACGCCTGGTGGATGGGGACCAGATCCTCGGCACTCTGGCCAAGTCCATGAAGGCCGAAGGCAAACTCCCTGGTGACACCCTGGTGGTCACGGTGATGAGCAACCTGGGGCTTCTCATCCACATGAAGGAGCAGGGCATCAACGTGGTGCAAACCGGTGTAGGTGACCGCTACGTGCTGGAAGAGATGCGCGCCCATGATTATGGTCTGGGCGGCGAGCAGTCCGGCCACATCATCATCGCAGAACATGCGACGACGGGCGATGGCGTGCTGTCCGCTTTGGCTCTCGCCATGGAGGTCAAGCGCTCAGGTAAGAGCCTTGCCGCACTGGCCGACGAGATCCCGCGTCTCCCGCAAACACTGATCAACGTGTCCGGTGTGGACAAGGATGGGACCAGTGACCCGGAGGTTCTCAAGGCGGTTGCCGCTGCCGAGGCGCTCTTGGGCGATCACGGGCGTGTGCTGCTGCGTGCGTCCGGGACCGAACCGCTGATCCGCGTCATGGTGGAAGGCCCCACCCAGGATGCCGCAGACGGCGTAGCCGAAACCCTCGCCGCCGTAGTCAAGAAGCGCCTCACCCTCTAGGTACGTCGGCTCCCGAGGGTTTCGACCGACGTTCGCGTTGCTCACTGGCTCAACCTCCCGAGTGTCCATCCGGCTGGTTGAGCCAGCGCTATCAGCGCGTCGGTCGAAACCACGGGTGTCGCTACACCTTCCGCAACCGGACCTTCTCCACGGAGTGGTCTTTGCCTTTGGTCAGCAACAAGGTTGCTCGCCCCTTGGTGGGAGCAATGTTCTGAATCAGGTTGGGCGCGTTGATGGACTCCCAAATCCGCAGTGCCCGCTCCCGTGCCTTGGCGTCGGACAAACTGGCGTACTGCTTGAAGTAGGAGTCCGGCTGCGTGAACGCCGTGTCCCGCAATTTTAGGAACCGCTCCACGTACCACTTGCGGATGTAACTGGTCCGCGAGTCCACATAAATGGAGAAGTCAAAGTAATCTGACACGGACGTGTACGAGTCCTCTGTAAACCCCGGCCGCGCCGGTTGGAGCACGTTCACGCCCTCCACAATCAGCACATCCGGGTGGTGGACCACAATATTCTCGTCGGGCACAATGTCATAGGTTTGGTGAGAGTACACGGGCGCGGTGACCTCGCCCTTACCCGATTTCACGGCCTTGATGAAATCCAATAGGGCGCGCCGGTTGTAACTCTCCGGAAAGCCTTTGCGGTCCATCAGCCCTTGAGCCTCAAGCACGGCGTTGGGGTACAGGAAGCCGTCCGTGGTGATGAGCTCCACGTTGGGTGTTTGTGGCCAGCGCGCAATCATCTCGCGCAGGATACGCGCCACGGTGGACTTGCCCACGGCAACAGATCCGCAGATACCAATCACGTAAGGCGTGTTCGGCGTGGCCTCGTCGAGGAACACGGAGGTGGCGCGATGCAGCGTGCGCGCCGCAGACACGTACAACGTGAGCAACCGGGACAGAGGCCGGTAGACCACATCCGCTTCCGCCAAATCGATGGGGTCACCGAGCGCGCGCAGGCAGCGCACGTCCTTCTCGTTGAGCGGCATCGGCGTGTTTTCGGAGAGCCGAGCCCATTCGGTACGGGTGAACTCCACATAGGGAACATCCTGCGGTGCGGTCATTGTTTGATTCTACGGCGGAGGGCCGCGCGCCCGCCAGCGCGAAACGAGCCGTTTCGCTAGGCTGGACGTATGTGCGGAATTGTTGGATACGTTGGAAAAGCCGTTGCTCCTGATAACAAGGTGAGCCCCTCGCATCGTCCTCAAGAAGTAGTGTTGGAGGGTTTGAGGCGCCTGGAGTATCGCGGCTATGACTCTGCGGGAATTGCCCTGGCAGCCCCGGGGATGACGGAGTTGGCCTCCGCCAAGAAGGCGGGGAAACTCACCAACCTGAAGAACGAGATTCTTCAGAACCCGTTGCCGGAAGCCACTGCGGCCATTGGCCACACGCGCTGGGCCACGCACGGTGGACCCACGGACCGCAACGCGCACCCGCACCTGGCGGACAACGGGCGCCTGGCCGTGATTCACAACGGCATCATTGAGAACTTCGCTGAACTCAAGGCCGAACTGGTGGAAGCCGGAGTGACCTTCCTCAGTGACACGGACACCGAGGTGGCTGCCCACATCATCGCGCGGTGCTACAAGGGCACGGAGGACCTCACCGAGGCGATGCGCCTGGCCGTTGGCCGTTTCCGCGGCACGTTCACGCTTCTGGCCGTGGCTGCGGAAGATCCCACCACGGTGGTGGGTGCTCGTCATGACAGCCCACTCGTGGTGGGCCTCGGTGATGGCGAGAACTTCCTGGGCAGTGACGTGGCCGCATTTGTGGCGTACACCAAAGACGCCATGGAGTTGGAGCAGGACCAGATTGTCACCATCACCCCCACCTCGGTGAATGTCATCAACTTTGACGGAACGCCCGGCAAGGGCAAAACCTATGCTGTGGACTGGGACGCCGAGGCTGGGGACAAGGGCGGATTCGCGTCCTATATGGACAAGGAGATTCACGAGCAGCCGCAAGCCATCGCAGACACCCTGCGTGGACGCGTGGACGCTAACGGCGCGCTGCAACTGGATGAGGTCTCCATTGACGAGTCCGTGTTCCGCGCTATTGACCAGATCATCGTGATTGCCTGTGGAACCGCCGCCTACGCCGGCCAGGTGGCCCGGTATGCCATTGAGCACTGGTGCCGGATTCCCGTAGAAATCGAGTTGGCGCACGAGTTCCGCTACCGTGACCCCATTGTCAACGAGAAAACGCTGGTGGTAGCCATCTCCCAATCTGGTGAGACGATGGACACGCTCATGGCGGTCCGTCACGCCCGCGAACAGGGCGCCAAGGTGCTCTCCATTGTCAACGCGCAGGGTTCCACCATCCCGCGTGAATCGGATGCGGTGCTGTATACGCATGCCGGGCCCGAGATTGCCGTGGCCTCCACCAAGGCGTTCACCGCGCAGATCACGGCGGCGTACCTGCTCGGCATGTATTTGGCTCAGGTGCGCGGGAATAAATTCCCCGACGAAATTGATTCGTTGCTCAGCGCTTTGAAAGCGATTCCCGCCAAGGTGCAAACGGTGATTGAACGTGGTGAGTACGTGAAGGCCACCGCACGGTCCATGAAGTCTGCGGATTCGGTGCTATTCCTGGGACGGCACGTGGGGTACCCGGTGGCCATGGAAGGCGCGTTGAAGCTCAAAGAGTTGGCGTACATTCATGCCGAGGGTTTTGCTGCGGGCGAGTTGAAGCACGGCCCCATCGCGTTGATTGACGAGGGCTTGCCGGTGTTCATCATTGTGCCCTCGCCGCGTTCACGTACGGGCTTGCACTCCAAGGTGGTGTCCAACATCCAGGAAGTCAGGGCACGCGGTGCGCGCACCCTGGTGATTGCTGAAGATGGCGATGACGCTGTGCGCCAGTTTGCTGACGAGATTTTCTGGATCCCCAACTGCCCCACGTTGATGCAACCGTTGTTGGCTGCCATTCCGCTGCAAATCTTTGCCATGGAGTTGGCCACCACCAAGGGCCTTGACGTAGACCAACCCAGAAACCTGGCCAAGTCCGTCACCGTAGAGTAAAGGCTCCTCCCACCAAACCCCGTCATCCTGCGGGCGCGTAGCGCCTCGCAGGATCTCTCCTCAGCCGCCCAGATCAGTGTTGCCACAGTGTGGTGATGGGGGTAACGTGGAGCCAATCGTGAAGTTGCATGGACCTACCGGAGCCTGTGTGGAGCAATACACCCGTCACATCCCGTTCCGGGTAGCGATCCTTGAATCGTTCCAGGTTTCGCCAATGCGCCTTGGTAGGGGTGGTGGTGGATTTCACTTCGATGGCAATCAGTTTGCCGTCAAAGGTTTCCACCACAATGTCCACCTCAAGTCCATCGGACTCGCGGAAGTGGAAGAGGTCAAAAGGTGTAGAAGTCCACACCTGTTGTTTCCGTAGTTCAAGGGCAACAAACTGTTCCACCAGCGAGCCATAGTATTCCCTGCCGCCAGGGTGCATGATAGATGCCGGTGTTGCCCCACTGAGCGCTGCCGAGAGTCCAGTGTCAACGAGGAAAGCCTTGGGTTTCTTGATGAGCCTGCGGTGGGGTATTCGGTTCCACGCGGGGATCTCCACAATGAGGCACATGGTGAGTGCGGTGCGCCAGTAAGCGTCAACGGTTGACTCCGCCACACCAAGATGACGTGCGAGTCCACGGCGTACATACTCCGCGCTTCCCAACGCGCCAGTATATCGAAGGAGTTCATGTAGGTGTTTGCTATACCCTCCGCCGGCAAGTTCTTTTGCGTCATGTTGTGATAACCGTTCCACGTAATCACGGAACCAGCGCAGCCGTCGCTGCAGCGAGCGGGAGTGAATAGCAGGGTACCCACCTCGCAGAACGTCGTTGACGTCAAGCGCATCGGCGCGAAACGAGACGGGTGAACCCGCGAGCCATGTAACAAAATCCTCAGGAGTGCTGCGTCCCCTGATTTCCCCCTGGCTCAAGGGCAGGAGTTCAATCCGTTCCGCACGTCCTGCAAGGGAATCTCCCACACCCTTGACGTGGAGCAGATCTGCGGATCCGGTGAGGAGATAGGATCCTGGCCTTCGCCGCGCGTCAACAGAAGCCTTGAGTGGCAGGATGAGTTCTGGCGCCCGTTGGGCTTCATCAATGGCAAGTAATCCAGCCGGGTGAGCGGCGACGATCGCTCGCGGGTCCTCTTGGGCAATAAGGAGAGTGTCCGGGTCATCGAGGGTGAGAGTCACTGCATGGGATTCTTGTGCGATCATTGCCATGAGCGTGCTCTTACCTACTTGTCTGGCACCCTGCAGCACAACGATCGGCATATCGTCGAGCGCTTCACGCACACGATGAGTAGCAAACCGTGGGAGGTATCCAGACATTGACATGGGGAGACACTACCATTTTCGACGTTCCTTGACACAATATTCGATGTTTGACGGTGCCATAATCGATGTTTGACGGTGCCGTGATCGACGTTTGACGCTCGCTGGCTCGATGTTTCCTGGAGAAGGATCGGCGCGATCACACGGGTGGTTGAGCCGGGCGCGTGAGCGCCGACGGTACTCCTCGCTCCGCTCGTCAACACCACTCAATCGGCTCAGCCTCGGACGCAAGCGTCCGGGCGTTCGCCTCAATCGGGTGTCGAAACCACGCCCTTACTGCGGCCAGCCGCCCACGGGGCCGGGTGGGAGGTTCCCCTGTTCAATGTCTTTCCAGAACTGCGGGCCTAAGTCCGGATCGAGTTGCACGGAGCCGCCGTGGTAGTTCAGGGAACCCAACGGCGGCGTGCCCTTGATCCCGTTGGCACCGCTCGCGCGGGTGAATGCCCAGGCCATTTGGCCCAGGTCCAGGATGTTGGAATCGTCATCAATGGCCAATGCGCCTACACCAGCACGTAGCAGGCCAATCTGTTCGCCGGGGTTGAACAGTGTCCCGGCGTTAGCCACTTCACGGCCAATCGCACCGATGACCTGCTGTTGGCGTTCAGCGCGGCCAATGTCTCCTTGCGGGTCCTGATACCGCATCCGCGCAAAGGCCAGTGCCGTTTTGCCGTCCACATCATGGCAGCCAGGCTCCCACTTCAACCCGGAATGTGGCTCGTCCACCGTGAGGTCTGAGCATAAGTTCACGGTACCAATGGCATCCACCACGTCCACTACGCCGCCGAATCCCACTTCCACGTAATGGTCAATGGTCAGGCCCGAGAGTTTCTCCACTGTTTCCACGAGCAGTTGTGGCCCACCCCAGGCAAAGGACGCATTGATCTTTGAGGCGTTATGACCGGGGATCTCCACAAAGGAGTCCCGAGGGATGGAGATCAGGGCTGTTGGGCCGGAACTGGGACGGTGGAGCACCATGATGGTGTCCGAGCGTTGGCCAGACACGTCATCAGCAACCTCCACACCGCCCGAGCCGCGGGCATCCGAGCCGGCAATGAGCCAGGTGGTCCCAGGGGTATTGGGAGCCCCGGACAGGGCAGCAACGTGCTCAATATGTCCGTTAGCCCAGATCAGCAGGCCAATCGGCCAGGCCAAGAGCAGCACCAGGAAACTTGCGACGATGATGGCGGCAAGCTTCGGCCTCGAGAGTTTCTTCTTGGGCGGGGGAGGTGTGCCATCACCTGCAGATAGTGATGGGTTGGCGTTGGCTGGGTTGGGCATGGCGTCCGCTCTGGGGTTCATCGGAGCAACGCGCGTAGCCGGGATGGCGGCAGGTGCCGAAGCCGAGGAAACCGGGGTGCCGCCCACGCGGCGGGGAACTGCGGAAGCAGGTGGGACTGATGCGGGCGGTACGGATGCGGGCGGTACGGAAGCAGGCGGAACCGAAGCGGG
This sequence comes from Cellulomonadaceae bacterium, assembly GCA_031256435.1. Classification (GTDB taxonomy): domain Bacteria; phylum Actinomycetota; class Actinomycetes; order Actinomycetales; family Cellulomonadaceae; genus Xylanimonas. The sequence continues at coordinate 127,301 of JAIRQO010000061.1, read as the reverse complement.
AGGTCGCGAACGAGGCGCAATCATCGTAGGGGCCTCAGCGGCAGGTTGCACGGGCTGAGGAGGTGCTGACATGGGTGGCACGGACCGCGGCGGGATGGCCGCCGGTGCTACGGAAGTCGGAGCCACAGCAGCAGGTGCTACGGAAGCAGGCGTTACAGGAGCCGGAGCCACGGAAGCAGGAGCCACCGAACCCGGAGCAACAGAACCCTGTGCCACAGAAGCCGGCGCAACCGCAGCCGGAGTCCCTGCCGCCACCGGCGGCCCGCCCACAGCCCGCGGCGCGCGCCGCACCGGGCCAGCACCAGAAACGGATACCGGAGATTGCGCGGGTGGCGGTGTCCCGCGCGGAGGAGCCACCGAGGCAGGCCCAGCAAGCGAAGAACTCCTGCGCTCCACCCGCGCCGTGGGTGTGGACACCGGCGCCGGACCCGTGGCCTCAGGTCCCACAGGCACGGGCGAGCCTGCTTCTTCGGATCGCGGGCGTCGCGATCTTCCAGAGGGCGAGAACGAGGGAGGCGGGGCAGAACTACTCACGCGCGTAATGCTACTGAGGGGGAGTGATATTTCCGCGAGCGGCGCGGATGTTCACCACATCTGCGCGAACCCACTCTCGTTTGCGGTTCGCACATAGTCACGTAGGCATCGTTCGGCACGCGCTATCGCAGCACGCCACACACTCACAACGAACAGACGCCGTGGGCACACGTACCCTCCCCACACATTCGTCGCACACTACCGTGCAGAACCAGATCAGTTACATACGGACGTGACGTCATTGGCCGTGAAGGAGTCCTTACCCGGCTTGGCAGTGGTGGTGGGCGATGGGTCCGAGGTAGGCGTTGCCGACGCACCAGCATCCGCACCGGAACCAGCATCCGCCGAAGTTCCGGCATCAGCCGTAGCGGACGCATCCGCAGATGGCGCATCCGTGGCAGCGGACGTAGCAGTGGAATCTGCCGGTGTGGTGCCGTCATTCGCGGCGGTTCCAGAGTCAGTGGAATCGAGCGGGCGGTCCCACTTCAGGTTGTCCCACAGTTGCGCGGCGTCTGCCGTCCACATCACGTTGGCCTTGTTGTTGGGGTCATCCGTGTAGGGAACCGTGGTGAAGGTGATGGTGCTGGGGCGCACGTTGCGCATGGAGTACGCCAGGCCAGCCAGGCCGGTCACCGAGGCCAGGTTGGAACTCATGGTGAGCGACGACGTAGTGGCACCCAGGAACTTCAGCAGCGCGGGGGAGTCCGTCAGGAGGTTCTTGCTGAGAACTTCGCGGGCAATCGCAGCCATGAGTTCCTGCTGGCGGCCAATGCGGCCCAGGTCCGAGCCGTCTCCCAGGCCCGTGCCCTTGCGTGCGCGAGCGTATTGGAGGGCCTTCTTGCCTTTCAGGGTCTGCAAGCCGGGTTGCAAGTGGAGGTTGCCAGCATCCGGGGAGATGATCTCGTTGGGGATGCAGATTTCCACGCCGCCCAGAGCGTTAATCATATTGGCAAAGCCTTGGAAGTCCACCACAATGAAGCCGTCCATGCGCACGCCGGTCAGGCTCTCAATGGTGGTCATGGCACACAGGGCGCCGTCCGCCACGGTGCCGCCCGTGTCATACCCTTGTGCAAACGCGGCGTTGAACTTGGTGGCATTCCACGGGGCGGTGGTTTTCCCGTTGGTGGTGTTGCAGGCGGGGATGTTCACCGTGGAGTCACGCGGGATGGAGATGAGTTCCGCGCGCGAACGATCCGTGGAAATGTGCAGGATCATGGTGGTGTCCGAGCGCGCCCCGCCCGTGTCCTTCTTGGAGGCAAACTTGATGTTGTCTCCATCCCGCGAGTCCTCACCCATCAGCACAATGTTGAGGGCCGCGCCCGCCAGGGGATCGTCAGGCCGGTCCGCTTCGGTGAGAACATCATTGGTGTTCACCGAATCGATGTTGTGTGTCAGGCTGAAAGCTGCCGTGGCACCTCCAGCACCACCAAAGGCGAGGAGTCCGGTGACGGCCATTCCCACGGCACGCCGAACTTTGTGGGAGGCCAACAAGGTGGCATGGGTGGGCAGGCTTTTCTTCACCCTTCTAGACTATCCGCTTCACAGATATTTGCATCTGGAATTGTGGTGCGGATCACGCGGAATTCGTGTGAATTCGGTCACGATTTGGACGCGCTTGCTCCCAGGGCCCTGTTTTCGCCCAGTTCATATCATGACCCCCCTCTACGGTGGTGGTCAAAAGGACGTGAAGGGAGTGACCGGCATGGTACAGCGAGGTACTCGAGTCATCATGGCTGCCAGCATGACCGTGTTCATGGTGGTGACGGGAATGATGGCGGGCGCACGCCCCGCTGCAGCAGACGGCAGGGAGGTGGGTGGATCCGGGACGGAATACTACTTCAGCAGCAGCCCCGTGAAGAAGCGTTCAGTCGGTAAAACCGCAGATAGGGCATACGTGGGGGATTGGGACGGAGACGGCAAAGACACCGTCATGATTCGCCGTGGGAACACGTATTTTGTGCGCAACGCGCTGAACGGTCCCGTGGTGAAGACTTTCACCTGGGGCACCGCCAAGGATGTGGTCTACGCCGGAGATTGGGATGGAGACGGTAAGGACACGCTCATGATCCGGCGCGGTATTGAGTTTTATGGCAACAACAGCCTGCGCGGTGGCGCGGTCAGCAAGGCTGATATCCGCTTCTCGTGGGGGACTATGTACGACGAATTTCTCGTCGGGGATTGGAACGGGGACGGCAAAGACACCGTGGCGCTCAGGCGTGGGACCACCTTCATTATACGGAACAAGAATTCCGGAAAGGCCGCGTACCGGTTCACTCACGGGAAGAAGAATGACGCCGTGGTGGTGGGGGATTGGGACGGGGATGGGAAGGACACCGTGGCGCTCCGTCGCGGAAATACCTATTACTTCTCCAACACTGCCAAAGGCGGAAAGGTTGGTGCCGAGAAGTACGGACGCGTGGGTGACGCGGTGATGGCGGGTGATTGGAACGGCGACGGTCAGGACTCCCTGGGGTTGCGGCGCTGTACCGGGAAGCATTGCGAGGCGGCACGCAAGGGGCGGATGACCGTGCTGGCGGCGGGGGATGTGCTCATCCACACGGCCATTGTGAACAAGGCGCGGACCCGTGGGGGATACTCGTTCACCCCCATGCTGCGGCCCATCGATTCCTGGGTTCAGGGTGCTGACTTGGCGCTATGCAATATGGAAACGCCCTTGGTTCCGCGTGGGCAAGCGCTGTCAAGCTTCCCCGTCTTCGGCGTACCACGGGAGATTGCCCGGGATTTGGCTGCGCAGGGCTGGGACGGATGCTCCACAGCCACCAACCACTCGCTGGATCGCGGGTGGGCCGGAGTCACCACCACCATTGGCGAATTCCGCAAGCACGGATTGGGCTACCACGGCACTGCGGGTTCTGCGGCTGAAGCCCGCGAGCCGCAGATGTATCGGCTGGAACGCCTGGGGCGGACCATCACCGTGGCGCACATTGCGATGACCTGGAGTACTAACGGAATTCACAAGCCTGCCGGGCGGCCATACGCGGTTCAGATGGCCAACGCTTCCTGGGCCATCAGCCAGGCACGCGCGGCGAGGATGGCCGGGGCGGACGTGGTGTTGGTGTCCTTGCATGCCGGAATCGAGTACACGCAGGCCTTGAATCCTACGCAGAAATCAGTTCCGTCTGCGTTGGCGCGGTCTGGACTGGTGGACCTGGTGATTGGTCATCACCCGCACGTACCGCAACGCATCTCACGCCTTGCTGGGGGTCCCGGTGGCAAGGGAATGTTTGTGGCGTACTCGTTGGGCAACATGTTCTCTGCCATGGTGGAAAAGGAACGGACTACAGGACTGTTCTTGACTGCCGAGTTTGATGCGCGTGCCGGGAAGCCGGTGCGCGTGGCCCAGGTGAACTGGACGGCCACGTCACTGGATCGGCCCGGGTACACGGTCCACGCTGTGACCACGGGATATACGGGAGCGCATGGATCCAGGAGAGCCTACGCTCGCTCCGTGGTGGGTAAAGCCGCCCGCGAACGCACCACGTCCCCGAGGATGACCGGTCCCGTTGCCGAGGTGGTGCCACGGTAAGTTGGGGTTGGTGCCAACCGTTCTGGCACCACTGGGGGAGTGCACACGAGCGCTAACGTACTGCTACCTGACTGCCGGTCCAATGTCCTTGGCACGGTGATGGAAGCGGCAGAGGACGGTGTATGTGGTGACGGGGCCGGGGGAGGCTGGGTTTGGTTCGTCAGCGGCGCCGCCGGTGCCAGTCGCGTCAGCGGTGCCGTGCATCACCATGTCTCCCACGGACACCGTTTCGCCACGGGTCACCATCACGCCATCAACAATCCGCGCATTATGCGTGGCCGTGCGGCCACACCAACACAGCGTGGTGACTTGGAGGTGTTCTACTCGGTCTGCCACTTCCATCAGGCGTTGGGAGCCCGGGAACAGATGCGTACGGAAGTCCGTGGTGATGCCAAAGGCAAACACGTCAATCCTCAACTCATCCACCACAATGGCGAGTTGTTCAATCTGCTCTGGCGTATAGAACTGGGCTTCATCACAAATGAGAAACTCCACGGCATTACCGGCAAGCAGGTGCGCTTGAGTAACGGTGATGAAGTTCAGATCATCGCTGACTTCCATCGCGTCGATGCTGAGGCCCAGCCGGGTGGATATGTGGGCCGGGCCGCTACGGTCTAAGTGGGTGAACACCAACCCGGATCGTCCACGCACCACATGATTGTGATGCGTTTGGAGAGCCAAGGTGGATTTGCCGGAATCCATGGTTCCGGTGTAGAACACCAACTCGGACATACTTGTTACTCCTCAGCCGCAATGGATTTCAATGCGGGGTGGTTGAGCCAGCGCCGTAAGGCGCGCCGGTCGAAACCCCCCGCAGGGCGTCTCGAAACCCCGGAGCCATAACCGTCGGATAGGAACCGTCGTTGGTTGAGGGATTGCTAAGCAATCGTCTCGAAACCACGAACGCGTCCCTGCTTTTAGTGCCCGGCGGCGGCGTACTTGGCTTCAGTGGCTTCCTTGGCGGGACGCCACCAGGCTTCGTTGGCCTTGTACCAGTCCACCGTGGCCTGCAAGCCCGTGCTGAAGTCCGTGTACTTGGGTTCCCACCCGAGTTCGGTGCGCAACTTGGTGTTATCAATGGCGTAACGCATGTCATGGCCGGGGCGATCCTTGACGTGCTCAAAGTCATTCTTGTCAAAGCCGAAGATTTCCAGGAGGGTTTGCACCACTTCCAGGTTGTTCTTCTCGCCGTTGGCGCCAATGAGGTACGTCTCGCCGCTGCGACCTTTGTCAATGATGGTCCACACGGCGGAGTTGTGGTCTTCCACGTGGATCCAGTCACGCACGTTCTCGCCAGCGCCGTACAGGCGCGGCTTAATGCCGTCAATCAGGTTGGTGACCTGCCGGGGGATAAACTTCTCTACGTGTTGATAGGGACCGTAGTTGTTGGAGCAGTTGGACAGCGTGGCTTCAATGCCAAAACTGCGCACCCACGCGCGGACCAGCAGGTCTGAGCCGGCTTTGGTGGAGGAGTACGGTGAGGACGGGTTGTAGGGCGTGTCCGGCGTAAACTTGGCAGGATCATCCAGTTCCAAGTCCCCGTATACCTCGTCGGTGGAGATGTGGTGGAACTTCACGCCGTGCTTGCGGACGGCTTCTAGGAGCGTGTAGGTGCCCACCAGGTTGGTCTGGATGAACGGCGAGGGGTCCTTCAGCGAGTTGTCATTGTGGGATTCAGCAGCAAAGTGCACAATCTGATCGGCTTTGGAGGCCAGGTCATCTACCAGCGCGGCGTCCGTAATATTACCCTCGACGAACGTGATCTTGTCTTCAATATCCGCCAAGGAAGCACGGTCACCGGCGTACGTGAGGGCGTCCAGGACGGTGACCTCAGCATCGGGGCGCTCGCGGACGGTCTGGTGGACAAAGTTCGCTCCAATGAACCCGGCGCCGCCGGTAACAAGAACTCGCATGAGGGTGGTACTCCTAGGTAGAGGTAATGCTCCCCTCGATCCTAGTACAGGGGTGTGAACCATGCCCGCCTTTCGCCACGCGCCCTCGGCTTCACCAAGCCCGAAGGCGGCGGGTTGTGAGGTGCCTATACTCTGGTTGGAAGGACTCAGGGCGCCAGTGCGGAGTGATGACGTGACGGCCACCAGGGTGGGGTGGATGAGCGGCCACAATGGTTGACAGGTTCGGTACCGAAGTGCCACACTGCAAACGCGATGCCGATTGCCGGTGGGACTGCCAACGCGGTGCCCACGCAGCGCGATCGGGCTGGGACACAGTGGGACTTTGCCACATGGCGAGGTCCCACTGGTGTCATGACGGCAAGGAGGACGTTCGTGTACCCTTTCACACGGGGACGTGCGGTGACGGTTCCAGGTTCACCCTCGTAGGGTCATCTCTGATCCGTCCGGGAGATCTGGTGTTCTCCACATCGCAGTCAGCCGACTGGCCGATTGGCCGCGATGTCGCGTAGATCTGACAGGGAGGCAAACCATCCCTGTAGTTCCGGATTGATCGTCCCAATCACTCGGATCATGTCTCGATGGCGGGCCTGCACATTCACCCCCAGAAGCGGTTCAGCATGCGCAACGCGATTCCGAAGACGATGAACTCTGTGAATCCTGGCAGCCAAGACGGACCCATCTGAATCGCCTGCATCGTGCGGAAATGCATGACTAACCGCCTGTGCCCACAGCACGCAACGTTTCTTGTATGAAGGATCGTCAACGTTCGCAGTGGGAAGCAATCGGGTGATCGTTCCAAGCGAGAGTTGTGCCAGTACATCATCGTGGGTGATCGGAGCAGTTTTTCGTGGATGGAATGGCTCCCGAGCAGAACGGGCTTTTGTGGCATGTTCAGTCGCAACTCTGCGCGCCGAAGCCGTGTGGGAGTTAAGGGGCTTGCCCGCTTCAAGTAACCATTCTTCTGTCAACGGGGTTCCATCCGGGCGAACCTGCTGAACATTCCATCTGCGTAGTTGGACATCAATGGCGTTCCGTAGAAACACCTCGAAAATACTGATGCATTCGAGAAAAGCTGCCGCTAGCCTCGTGTTCCACAGGTACAGCTGTAAAGCACTGGGTCTATCGTCGGATGCCGCTTCAAGGTACGTTTGGAAACGAGGGGTCGATATTGCCAACTCTAGGGCGCTGGACGTCGTTGGTTGCATTTAGTTCCCCCTTGGGGTAGCATATAGGTCAATACGAGGACAAGGTCCCTCGTTTTATACATGGAGTCACCCCCGGGCTATGCCCGGGGGTTCTTCACTTCTGGGTTGATGACTTCAGGGTGGACCGTGTGGATGGGCGACCAATCCGATAGGAAATGCCGCTGCTGTCCAACCGATCAAATATGACGCCGTTGTTATATTCAACCGATAAGCGCGCCAGTTCGCGGACAAGTGCTCCGTGAACGAAACCCTGGAAACTGTTGTACTCCTGGGTCGCCGTGGAGAGTTGAGCGAGTTTCACCCGCTCTGCCAAATCGGTTGGAAGAACTACGGATCGCTTTGCGGTGAACTCTCTATTGTTCATCTGGTCCCGGACCAAGTGGGTGAGGGAATCCACGATTTCGGCGTACCGCGATCTTGTATGATCACCATCAATCTGCTGTTCACAATGCGCTTTGTTTTCTAGCTTCGGAGGTTCTGAACCGTGCGTTGGTTCTGTATTCATTTCTGTCGCGTCTACAACCGTGCTTTCGCGACCGCCTTGATGCTTCACCGGTGCAACAAACCGTGTCTCGTCGGACGTGTGCGCGTTCATGCAACCTTCCACACGAGGTGAAGGTGCATGACGATAACAGGGGTATCCAAGGAGGCGTTCCAGGGGAAGGTCGAGTGTTTCCGCAACGGCTGCAACCTCGTCCAGAGAGAAGTCTCGGGAACCGCGAAGCTTAGTGCGCAGTTGAACCGCGCTAATCCCTATGGCGTCCGCAACGGTCGCCACGCCGAATTCGGCCCGTGCCATCTCAGCCCTGACATTGCCAGCCACAGTCTGTGCTAGAGACTCATCACGTGTCAATTGTGAAATACGTTCCATGACCGAAACTGTAACATAAATGATGCCATTATCCAGCGCAATTGTGCCATGAGGCACCAATATGTGTCAAATTTCATCACGTTGGGGTTGCAATGCGTGTCTTTTCAAGGTATCTGGGCAGGGGAACCCCTAGACCAGCGAGAGTCGTGTCATGCCTGACAGCGCGACTCAATGGGTCATGCTTGCTACAAGGGAAATCGGTTCGATGCCAGGGGAATGCGCGCTCCAGTCCAGTGCTGACCGGGCATCCAGAAACCCATTGTCATCCTGCGGAGGTCAGCGCACCCGCAGGAGTCGGCTATCTGCAGGAGCACAAGCCGGCCAGTAGTCCCACGCCGCAGTGACATGCACAGAAACACGTGATTCACGGACCCATCCCCACGTTATACAGACTCCGGTTACCATCCACCCATGGATGACGATGCCGCTCGGGAGCTGGCGCTTGCACGTCAGGAGATCGCCAGGCTGCATGCCGAAAACACCCAACTATCGCGGCTACTTGCACTCCAACCGCAGCCATCAGCGCCCGGCCCCGAGCAACCAGCCATCCCTCAGAGCTCCCACGGTCTCGTGACAATGGCGTCCTCGCCTGAGGCCAAGATCGCGTTGTACATGGATCTATTCCGGTGCCGGATGGACATCTTTGCCACACGGTGGGAATCAGCATGGAGAGGCACTAGCGGTTGGTCTCCAGAGTATGCGGGCGGGCGCTTCCAACAAGGGTTCAACAAGCGCCTCACCCCGAAAGTACCGCTCACGCCGCAAGTAATAGAAGCGCACCTACGCGGAGTGAACAACCGGTTCGTCGGGCTCTATCCGCTACTTGACAACAACACATGCCACTGGCTCGCTGCAGATTTTGACGGAACTGCTGCCATGCTCGACGCCTTGGCGTATCTGAAAACCGCACGATCAGCGAGGGTTCCAGCGGCTTTGGAGATCTCACAGTCAGGGCGTGGCGCGCACGTATGGATCTTCTTCACCGAGGCAATTCTGGCAGCGAAAGCCAGGGCAATGGGTGCGGTGTTGATGCATGACGCCATCAAACAGCGCGGAGCAATGAACCTCACATCCTATGACCGGTTCTTCCCCAGTCAGGATGTCCTTCCTCAGGGAGGGGTGGGCAACCTGATTGCCGCACCGCTCTACAAGAGGCGTGTTGAGGATGGCCTCACCGTGTTTCTTGACCCGGCCACCCTGGAACCCTATGAGGACCAGTGGTCGTTTCTGTCCACGCTCGGCAAGATGTCTCCGGCTGAAGTGACCAATCTCGCCCGTTTAGAGCGATACGCCACAGTGGGCACCGGAGTCACACAGGTGGAGCGGTCTCGTGCCACCAAGGTCCATCCGCGCATGGCACCGGTGGTTCACGCGAACCTCAAGTCTGGCTTGGAGGTGGACATGGCGGACCTCGCACCCGAATCACTGTCAACTCTCAAGCACGCATCGTCACTGGTCAATCCCAAGTTCTACGAACTCATGCGGCTACGCAAGTCCACCTACGGGACCCCACGGTTCATCCAGGGTTACAATGAAACCCTGCAGAACACTCTCGTCGTACCCCGCGGGTTACGAGCGATGATTTCGGATATCGTCACGGCCTCAGGCTCACGTCTCGAAGTGATCGACGAGCGCGAGGGAGGCACTGAGATCGAGGTGATCCTCCACACCACTCTTCGTGACGAGCAAGCCGAGGCTGTAGGGGCCATGCTCGCGCACGACGATGGTGTGCTCGTAGCGCCTCCCGGAACAGGAAAAACCGTGATGGCCTGCGCGATAATAGCCGAGCGGGCTGTGTCCACGGTGGTGTTGGTGAACCGGAAGGCGCTGGCGGATCAGTGGCGCGCGCGTATCACGGAATTCCTGGGTATCAAAGCCGGACAATACGGCGGCGGCCGTAGGAAACTCACGGGAGTGGTGGACATTGCGATGCTTCCTTCCCTGGCACGTGCCAAGGACGTTGCTGGATTGCTGGCTGGGTATGGCCAGGTGATTGTGGACGAGTGCCACAATGTGGCTGCCCCAGCGTATGACTATGCGATGAAGGCCGTGAGCGCCCACTATTGGTTGGGGCTGACGGCTACGCCTCGCAGGAGGGACAAACTCGACGAGGTGGTGTGGTGGCAACTCGGACCGGTGAGGCACACCCTGGGGGAATCTGTACGCGGAACTCTGGCTGACATCACAGGCGCATCACCCACCGTAGGGGTGCGGGAGTTGACAATCCACGAGACTTCGTTTGTTAGCGGAGAGGTGGACCCCCTCAACCCCGCAGGTATGGCGGCGCTCGCGGACGCCATGGTTCGTTGCGACGAACGAAATGCCCAGATTGTGGCTGATGTTGATGCCGCGCTCTTGAATGGACGCAACTGTGTGGTGGCCACCACGCGGCGGGCGCACGTGGACATTCTGGTGGCCCTGCTTGCAGAGCGTGGTCACGAGGCGTTGGTGCTCCGTGGTTCCATGAAGTCACGGGAGGTCCGGGAAGTAGTTACGCGGCTCAACGAGGCGAAACGAGGGTCAGGGATTCTCCTAGTGGCCACCACCCAGTTTGTTGGCGAGGGATTCGACGCTCCAGCGCTGGACACACTGTTCCTGGCTGCCCCCATTTCCTGGCAGAACACGCTGCTCCAGGTGGCCGGGCGGATTCTACGTCCAGCCGATCCAGGGAAAACCGCCATTGCCCATGATTACGTGGACGCCCACAGCCCCATCCTGGCCGCCCGCTTCCCCAAACGTCTCCCCGGCTACCGCGCACTAGGCTTCACCAAGCCAGGCGGTGCCAGGTTGTAACTTGTGACCGCGGGTATTCCCGAGCCGACGATTTGAGCGGGTTGAGGCAGTGCAACCCGGCCTTTCTTGTTCATTCTTAGTTTTTCTTATTTCTCATGTCCACACAGAACACTGCCACCTCCGGGGAACGCCACCGGCCTAAACCCGCGCGCAACGAGAGCGCCTACAACCCCAGCACCTCGGGCGCTGCTACGGCAAAGCGCTCGGCCCAATCGCCAATGGGGTCCACTCCTGCGGCCACTAACGCGTCATGGCCCAGCACCGAGTAGTTAGGCCGCGGAGCCGCCGCACGCGTTGGCCAGGCCGTGCTAGTGGATACAATCAAATTCTTCCGTGTCGTGTACCTGCTGCCATTTCTTCGAGTTGTCTGGTCCTAAGGCTCTCGCAGCATAGAGCGAAGTCGCCATTCGCGACGCCAATCCCTGGCCGCTGCCACTACGATTAACACCGAAATGGCGAGGGCAACCACAGCGGATGTCTTGCCACCGTTTAGGACGGAGTGGAGCGAGAAGCCCACGCCGACGGTTCCACCGATCATGCCAAGAGCATCGATGGCGAGCAGTACCACGTTAGTCCTCGCTAGTCGGCTCACTGACACGGGTACTTTCTCCTCGGCTATTGACCCTCGTGACTCTTGTGACAGTCCACTTAGTGGTACGATTTCCCGCTTCAGGCACCTTGATGTCCTCGCGGATGTCCACACGGAAGACATCATCGTCATGAAGCGCTAAACCCTTCGACACCTTCTTGAGGAACTTCGTATCTTCGATCGTAGCGTTTCGCCTCTGCCCAAGCGCTGCAATTCGCCACTTGTTGGCGTTGTCGAAGTCGATGGAGCGGAGTCGGGCTTCGACATCTATGTGGTAGTTCACTAACTCTTCAGGGACATCGTCGACCGCGGCCGTCGCCCGATAGTCGTCAATCGAGGCAGCCAACTCGGGTTGCTCCGCGAGGATTTGCTGTGACGTGGCGGCCCTGGATGCATAGCGAACTTCCATCACATCGGCGTCGCCCGACAGCGGTGCCTGAACCTTGGCGAGAGCCTTGCGGGCCTTGGAGTTCCGCCTGTTGACTTCGTGCCAGGCTTTTGCTGGGAGCTCGGAAGCGGTCCCGTCCTTCCAGGTGACTTTGACGTTATCGTTGTCCAAGTACTCGAAGTCAACAACGGCACCGCGCCATCGTCGAATGCCAGCCCTCAACAGTTCAGTGACTGCCGCACCGCTACTGGTGAGGATGAGCTCTTGATTGGCCTGGTAGAACTCCAGTACCGCTTCGATGCAGATCGATCCCTCTTTGACAGGGCGGATACGAACCTCAGGGGCCGGGCCTTCGCCAAACACGCGCGCCTTGCCCATCTCGGACACGAACTCAACTAGACCTTGAACGGACTGTGCGAATAGATGGCCCTCGATGGTCTGGTCTTGACCATCCTCATCAACGAAACGCAACTGGACGACGTCATCGTCAATGACAACTTGCTCGACTTGTGTGTTGCCGTGCTTCTCGAACTCACTCATTGTGAGAGCCTCCTAACTAACCAAATGGTACTGATCACTGCGCGCCGCGCTAGTGCTGCACCGCACCTGTTACCGCAGATTGGGTCCTTGACAGGCGCGTTAACGCCATGGTGAAAGCCTTTGAGGAACATCATCAAATGTGAATCGGGTGTTGCCTCCATGATCGCATCTCTCGGTGATCATCCCGATCAGCGGTGGCATGGTAACAATCTTCCATTCTCCAAATTTCCTCAATTGGGACAAGTGTATGATATGGCACACGCGGCACCGAATTGTGTCCAATGTCTCGTTGTACGTAGGTATCGAGGCGGTAGTTCTCACTTTTCTATTCCGGTGCGAATGTGTCAGGGAAGAAGAGCGAAAACGCAACAGCGAGCCCACCACACTCACCCACCCTGGGCTACCGCCCCTGGTAGAGCGCCCAGGCGGCTAGGGTCATGCCGTCCCGCATCTCGCCCCGGGTGATCATCGAGCCAATCTCATCAGTCGAAAAGGTGAACAGGTCGGTTTTCTCCATCTCGTCGAGTATTGACTCGTCTCGGCCCGCAACGTCGCCCGCAACCACATACATCGTGAGATTTTCAATGCCGGAGTCGGGGTGGAACGTCCCAACTACCTCCGCGTTCTCCAGCACCCATCCCGTTTCCTCCTGTAACTCGCGCCGCGCCGCGACCAGTGCCCCTTCAGCTTCGGTGACATCACAGAAATCTTCTGGATCACCACATCCCCTGGGGAATTCCCACCCCAACGCATCTATTGCCGGACGGTAATGCCGTTCGACGATGATGCCGTCAGGATGCCGGGCAATCACCACAACCCCCGGCAACCCGCCCTGCATGGTAAGAATGTGGTGTAACCACGTGGCTCCACGCCACGTAATGGTCTGGGAGACCAGTTCGATCGTCGGCGGTCCATCCCACGTGTAGACGCCGGTGGGACTGGCGGCTTTCGCCACCTTCAACGCATCACTATCCACATCATCGTCGATCGAGACACCAACGGGTGCCTTGTAACCATCAACTCTTTGCGTGTTCACTCATGCCTCCTAATCGAATAACCGCGTCCATGGATGTGCTCCGGATCCGCCACAAATCGGCGATGTCACCCCATGGAAGCGTCATCACGAGGACCGTGACGGCCAGAATGATTGCCGCGCTTCGCCCGGTGCCAAAATCGGACAGGAATCCCAGGACTCCACCACCAGCGGCAACGCATATGCGCCATAATCCTGACCAGATGGCATGCCCTCGGGTTTCATTGTACCCATCGGCGTTGCGGTGAACAGCGAAGGCCACATTTCGTATGGCGTTGACGTGCTTCCCGTGAGTCCACTGGTCTTTCGCCGTACGGGTTTGTCTGCTTACCGTCGCGTACCGCGCCGAAGGCATATTCCGAACTGTCTCGACGATGGAGCCCGATATTGATAAGGGAGTGTCGGCAACGTTTCTGTCAAGGTTCTTCTCCAAGTGTGGCCTTTGGGAGGTGGCTTCAACACCCATCTCCGCAGCAGATGTGGTGCCCAATTCCAGGAGATCCGCTTGGTGTTGGCGGGCAATCGCCAAGTTGTACCGCGACGAATATGCTTGCCGCATCGCGGCACAATACTCAGGTCCGCGAGTGGACTCCAGCGTAGCTATCGTCGAGAATGCCGCAGAGCGTTTGAGGTTTCTGATGTCATCATCCTCTGCGGAGCCACGTGGGAACGGACTCTTCATGGTTGCGGCTAAGGGTTCCCAGAGTTGACCTAGGCTGTGACCGTCTACAGTAATGTGCCTCACCAAGCCGTGGTCACAGGCGCGCACCCACTCGGCCCGCGCCGCAGCAATGCGTTCAGCAGACCACCCGAGCTCCCGCAGCAGAGGCGTGGAAGACCACAAGAAATCATGTTTGTTGTTGAGGTTCTCCAGTACGGCGCCAACCGTGCCCTCACTCTCCAGGCGCGACACCAGGACCGGTAGTTCAGCCCCGGCATCACAGCCCAGGATGTCACGAACACCGCCTACGCCAAGGAACAGGAAGAACACTCCATCAAGCACTTGGCGGGCAGTGAGCACGGTGTCACCGACAATCAAGTCCGCAACACGAAGGCATGATTTGAGTTCCGAGATCGTAGAGTAGGGCCCCAAGGTGCTCCACAGTTCCGCCTGACGAACGGAGTCAAAATCAGCAACCATGATCCGGTTCTCTGTCGATGCAGGCGTCCCGCGTCTCCTCCTACTCCGTGTTTTCCGGAACTTATTCACGAGACTTGTCATTACCTGATCATTCCTGGACGAGGCTCACGTCTCAATACTTGACGCGCTGAACTGCCATAGACTGGCATGGAAAAATGTCAGTATCTACTGGCCCACGTTTCCCAAGCGATCGGTCGGGAGAGTATTGATAGTTTAACTTGTGTTTGATGAAGCGTGACATCCTTACGCCTCGTCAAACTCGGCGGGCGCTTGAGCCAGGCTCGAAGTGAACGTCTGTCGAATCCCCATCCTCGACGATACTCCTTGCAACATCACCACCTCGAATGGTGCGGTGGCAAAGGGTTTGACCCAATCGCAATAGGTGCAACGCCTACAGCGGTTAACAGATTGTGGCTGAGTACCTCTGTTGGTTGCCGACATGGCCGCAATTTGAGTTGAGTTTGATGAAGTGTTGCAATTTCACGCTCTATCAAACTAAGGTGGATCCATGGAGTTCATGGGGGCGCTGGAGGCAATCCAAGGAGGAGCGTGTGCTGACGAGATTGAATCGACATCATTGGAGTGCAAACAGGAAGGCGAGTCCCTGAAACGCACCTTGGAGTCTATGGCAGATGTTGTTGTTTGCCTTGCAAACGCTACCGGTGGCATGCTCATTGTTGGTGTCCACGACAGACTCAAGGGCGAGGAAGCGATTCTCGGAGTGAGCGACCGGTTGACGGAGGAAGTTGCGATCAAGGGGATTTTTGATCGGACACGGCCATCGTTATCCGTGCCTGTGGCAACGCATTTCGTGAATGGGAAACGGCTACTTGAGGTGACTGTTCCCAAGGGTGCGGTGATCTACTCCAATGCCGCAGGTACCGCAACAGTGCGTGTTGGGAGCTCGTGCGAGCCGTTTCCACCGGAAGCACAGAAGCAAGCGTTGGCTGCTCGCGGACTCTACGATTGGTCTGCAGAGGTTACCGAGGTCACACGGTATTCCGGAGAGGATCTATCCCGGCTTCGCCGGTTGTTGCGAGGCGCAGGCCGGGGGGAGTTGGCTGCACAGGACGACGAGGCAGTACTGCGGGACCTACGGTTATCTACGGACACCGGTAAGTTGACTAAAGCAGGACTCCTCCTTGTGGGAGATGTTGATGACATCAATCGAGTTGTTCCAAATCATGGATACTCCTACCAGTACCGGCCCAGACAAGGGTCCGAATCGTCATTACGGGTGCGTGAGCAGCGACCCCTCTTGGATGCAGTTGAGCACCTCCTCGGGCTGTTGGATGCCAGAAAAACATCGCGACCTTTGAATGTGTCAGGCGGGCAGCAATTAGTTCTTGAAGATTACCCATCAGGAGCAGTCCGTGAACTTGTTGTGAATGCCTTCGTCCATAGGGATTACGAGCGCCACGGATCAGTCGACATTGAGCAATCACCTGCGAATCTTCGGATCACAAGTCCGGGAAGTCTGGTGTTCGGTGTGACCGCTGCCAATATTCTCAGTTATCCCTCAACGCCGCGGAATACGAGGTTGCTGGAAGTGATCACAGGCCTAGGCTTGGCTGAGCGATCTGGTCAAGGGGTGGACCGGGCATATCGTGTCCTGCTGCTCAATGGTAAGGAGCCGCCAACGTTCATCGATAGCGAATCGATGGTCACGGTTGACATTGTTGGCGGGGAAGGGAGTGACGCTTACGTTCGGTATGTCCAATCTGACCTTGCCGACGAGTTTGCATCGGATATTGAGGTGTTGCTTATTCTGGATAGGTTGTGTGAAGTCCGGCAGGTTAATGCAGGCGATGTTGCCCCCGTGATTCAACGCCCACCTGCAAACGCACAGCGGACCCTCAACAGAATGGCTTCAGAAGGATTGATAGAGTCCTCGCGCAGAACATCGCACGCAGCCTTTCCCAACTATGGTCTATCGGGGCTGGCGCTCACTGGTCTAGGAGTTGCGGTTCGGTACCATCGCCGAACAAATGACAGCATTGATAACAAGGTCATTCAACATATTCGGGAGTACCAGTTCATCACAAACCAAACAGTGCGTCGGATGTTTGATGTGGAGATGAATGCAGCTCGCAATATCTTGGCCGATCTACAGAAACGTGAGATCATCAAGAAGGAGTTTGAAAGATCGCGAGGCCCCGGTGTCAAGTATCATGCTGGCCTCAAGTTCCCCAAGCAATAGGTTTCGAAGCTATCTCTGAGTTTGCCTCATGTTTGACGAAGCGTGACATCCTTACGCCTCGTCAAACTCGGCGGGCGCTTGAGCCAAACTCGAAGTGACCGTCGGTCGAACCCCATTGTCGACGAAGTTTTGTACTCCCCAGCACCCATCCCGTCTCCTCCGGGAACTCGCGCCGTGCCGCGTTCAGTGCCCCTTCAGCCTCTGTGACATCACAGAAGTCTTCTGGACCACCACATCCCCGGGGACCTCCCATCTCACAGCACCTAATGCCGGACGGTGATTAACTTCAACGATGATGCTGTCACGTCCATTAATACGGCGCACCCGGCAGCGGCTTCTGAATCATCTTGACAGTATCGGCTGGGCAGCCAGCCAGAATGCGGGCGATGAACTCGTGTTCGGCCTGAGGCATCCACAACCCGTACTCCTCCTTCACCGCAGTCTGAATGCCCACATACTCACAGTGAGCACTTTTTCGGGGCGGCATCCACTGGTCGGCACGCTGGCCTCCCTTGGCTTCGTTCATGGCAGCAGACGTTGCGCGAAGGTTTGCCGGATCTTGATTGAACCGTTCGCGTTTCTGCTGGGTCCACGTTCGTGCCCCCGTCATCCACGCCTGGTAAACGGGGACCACGTGGTCAATCTGCACCACGTTGGCGCCAGAAGCCGTCTTGGCGCCAGCGGTGTGGTGAATGGTCACACCGGAATAGGGATCAAACAGTACCCCTGATTCCACAGAACACCCGTTGGAGCGGAGGACAACGTTCTGTAGGTCACGGTGCAGGATTTTCTGCCGGGTGGTACATCCCGTTCCGTCAAGGTCCCACCACATGGAATCGCCGAACGAGGACCTGCTATAGGTACCACCGGTGTCCCTGGGTTTAATGGGAATGGAAGCCAGGACGTCTAGCGAGTAGGTGGACTGCACAGTCACCGGCGCTGATGTCACCGAGGAAGCGCGATACCCAGCGCGCTCGGCACGCACTCTGACGGTTATTCGTCTCCCTTTATCATCGGCTGCGAGCCTGTACGTCTTGTTCGTTGCGCCATCAATGGCTCGTCCTCCACGAAGCCATTGGTACGAGTACTTGCTAGGGGCAGGATCAAACTGTGCTGGCTGCGCCTTCACGTACAGTCCCACCATGGGGTTGTTCACTACGGTGGCGGATCCTCCGCGGAACTCCAGTGGATCGATCACACCACCCTTCCAGGATTGGCGAGCCTTATCCTGATATCCAGAGCGTGACACCGTTGCCCTCACCCACACCTTGGTGTTCATGTCCTGAGCCGTGAGGGTGTACCGCTTACTCGTAGCCCCGCGGATGTTGTTGCCGTCTCGCACCCATTGATACTGGATCCGCGTGGGACGCGGTGACACGGAGGGGCGGTGTACCGTGAGTGTTGACCCCACTTGGCGGCGCCCGGAATAGGAAAGCTTTCCCACAGTGAAACGTCCTTCGGCCACGCGGGCCGTTTCCTCCAAGGTGCGCTCGCGATACCCATCCTTCGTCAAGGTGGCTTTCACCCGGATGACACGGCCAGCATCAGCCGCACTGAGGCGGTAGCTCGTCGAGGTGGCACCCTTGATGCGTTTCCCGCTGCGGTACCACTGATACGTCACCGCGCTCGGCTTCGGAAAGACGCCCGTGACCCTGGCTTTGAGTTTCTGGCCTACTTTGGCAGGTCCGGAGATGGTGACACTGCCGCCCTCAAAACTGTTCTTTGCGGCACGGACGGCTACACCACCAACCAGCGCGGTAGGGCTTGCGCCAGCAGGCGGTGCCGCCACCAGGCCACTCACGGCAAGCACCCCCGCCAGCATGGCAGCAACCCCCCAGTTTGAGCTCCAACGAGAGCGCCACCGGGAACGCCAATCACGCGCCGCAGCAGATTCCATGAATACCGAAATGCCTAGCGCGGCGCCACTGCTTGGAACACTGACACCAACGTTGCTTGGTGCGCTATGGCATCCATCGCTTTCGCCGCCGCTGACGGATCCTTGATGGACTTGGCAAAGGCGTTGATCGATCCCAGGAACGAATCGTCCTCCGGGAGCGTCTCGTCGACAACGCCTTCAGGAGTGGTGAAGGTGAACACTGGATCGTAGCCCACGGGTGCGGTGAGGATGCGGCCAGAACTCATCGATCCGGTGGAGCCCCAGAGGTCAATGTCACAGCGGTACGCGTTGTCCATTCCAAAGGCTAACTGAACAGTGAGGCCGTCATCATTCACCAGGGTGCCCGAACCGTAGAGGTCAACATCAAGGTCTCGGCCCAACTGGAGGTTGGCATCCGTGACACGCGCCGTGGGACCCAGCAGCAAGGTAGCCAACTTGACGGGATAGCCGCCGCAGTCCAGCAACGCTCCGCCGCCTAGGGCCTTGTTGTACCGGAAATCGTTGGCGCCACGGAATGGGAAACCAAAGGACAACCGGATGAGCCGCATCTCTCCCAAGCATCCAGATTCCATAGTGTCCTTCACAAACTGGATTTGCGAGTGGAAGGCAAACATATAGTTCTCATGCACAGCAAGGCCCTTGTCCTTGGCCAGTGCGAGGAGATCCTCGGTATCCTCCACGGAAGTGGTGAACGGCTTTTCCACCAGGGCGTGCTTACCGGCGTTGAGCACCTTGGTAGCCCATCCGTGATGCAGAGCCGGAGGCAACGGCAGGTACACAGCGTCAACATCGTCAGCGTTGATCAGGGTCTCGTAGCCCTCAAACACCCGGCCTCCGTAATCTTCTACAAAAGCAGCCGTCTTGGCTATCTCACCTTCGTGAACAGCATCGTAGGCGGCAGGGTCTCCAGTCCATTCGTCGCGTGAGGCCATGCCCACGCCCACGTACTCAAAGTCTTCCGAGAGCGTGATGGCCGGCATGAACCGCCGAATCGCAATCTCAGAGGGGCACAGAACGGCAATCCGAGTGGTCATTGAGCATCATCCTCAGGAGTCACGGCGGGCAGCAATGAAAGCACATTGCGGAGTTGGATGTTGAGTACGTTATTCACTTGGTTAAGGGTGTTCAGCGTCCAATAATCCACCAGCATCAAACGTGGATCAGCGCCAAGGAACTCCGTCAGTGCGCTACGGTCTACGTCAACCACAATGTTGCGGTTTTGCTCGTGATAGAAGCGTCCGCCTTCTTCGGAGAGAAGAACGTCATGGCTCACACGGTCTGGATGTGCCGCGAGTTGCTCGAACATGAAACGCGATACATCGTCGTCGCCCTCGGGGGGTGCCGTGGGCTCTAGTTGCACGGACGGCCCAAACTCCACGTCATCAAAGCAGCCGGGCTCCGGCGCAATGCGAACAAGGAATCGCCGAACACCATCAGTATCTTCGGTGGTGATGAGCCCAAACGTGGCAATGCCCTTGGCTTTGAACAGCGGCTGAGTCCACTCCACCACTTCACGGCCTTCAATGGCAATGTCAAACGCGCCCACCGTGAAATCTCCACCGTCAAGGCACACTAACTCATTGTTCACCCAGTCCCAGCGCTCCAGTTCGTCGAGCCTGATGATCTCCGAAACCGGTGCATCAAACATTTTGAAGTTGTTCATCTGGTGGAACATGGGAGGTGCAGCATTCACGTCCGGCGCGTGGAAAACGGAGCGGGCCAGCGGCTCATCATTGAACAGGGAAATGATCTCCGCAAACTCATCATCACTGCATGCCATCATGGAGGTGGGGATACAGCTCAGGACCGTGCGTGTGTCCATGTTGACTAGGTTGTCATAGTGCATGAGCGCCTTGATTTGGCCCAACGTCATCCAGCGGAACTGGTCGGTAACCTCTGGTTCTTCATCGAGTACGACGATGATATTGCGATTGCGCTTCTTGAAGAACCGGGATGATTGCTCGGATTGGATTTGATCTACCATGATGGCATCAGGGTCTACGTCAAGGAAATACTCCAGGAACATGGGGCGTTTGCCGCCATGGGCCTGGGTGAAGTTGGACTTGGTGGCCTGAATGGTGGGGCTCAGCTGAACCTTGTTGATGTTCCCCGGTTCAATCTTGGCCTGAACAAGGAAGTGGAGTACCCCACGGCGTTCCATAGCCAGGAATCCCAGGAAGCCAATTTCCGGCTGGAGGATCACCGGCTGCTCGTGGACCGAACCATCGGGTGCCGTTTGGCGAAGCCCAGCCACCGTGAAGAACGAACCTTGCCGGTTGCGAATGGTTCCGGTGGCAGGGTCCACAAACCAGTTGCCGTCATCGGAGAAAACCCCGGGCTTGATATCTACGTGGGTGTTCGCATTGCGTTCACTTACCCATGAGTGGAGATCCGTGAGGGCGTGTTCGGCACCGTCAATAGTGCACCACGAGCGGGCTATCTGGATGGCCAGGGATGGTTGAGGCATGGATTCGACTTTCTCAGGTGGCAGTGGCGCGTTCAGATGTCATGCCTGTGGGGGCCGGTAGGCGGGGAGATCATGGGGAAGATCTAGCAACCTGATGAGGTACTCTCCATAGCCAGATTTGCGGAGTAACTCACCACGGGCCAGGAGATCCTCATCGGAAATGAATCCCTTGCGCCAGGCTACTTCTTCCGGAACACCCACCTTCATTCCTTGTCGGTTTTCGATGGTGCGGACAAAGGAACTGGCCTCGTGGAGGGATTCAAAGGATCCAGTGTCTAACCAGGCAACACCGCGTGGGAAAACCTCAACGTGGAGGCGTCCCTCCTCAAGGTAGTGACGGTTCACATCTGTGATCTCATATTCACCACGGGCTGAGGGCTTCATGGTTTTCACAAAGTCCACCACGGAGTTCTCATAGAAATAGAGTCCGGGGACGGCGTAGTTGGACTTCGGTTGCTGGGGCTTTTCCTCGATAGATAAGGCGATGCCTTGATCATCAAAGTCCACCACGCCGTATTCGCGCGGATCCGCCACTTGGTAGGCAAACACGGCTCCACCGTCAACATCTCGCCAGCGGGTGAGACGGTTGCCCATACCGGGACCCCAGAAAATGTTGTCACCCAGTACCAGGGAAACATTGTCATTGCCGATGTGATCAGCGCCCAGAACGAAGGCTTGGGCGAGTCCGTTTGGCTCTGCCTGGACGGTGAAGGTCAGGTTGATGCCGAACTGGCTACCGTCACCGAGTAGCCGCTCAAATTGCGGAGCATCGTGGGGGGTGGTGATGATCAAGATGTCCTGGATGCCTGCCAGCATCAATGTGCTGAGCGGGTAATAGATCATGGGTTTGTCATACACCGGAACGAGTTGCTTGCTCACGCCCATGGTGATGGGGTGAAGCCGGGTACCAGAGCCACCGGCCAGAATAATGCCACGCATGGCTACCATTGTGGCATCACAACTCGGAGGGAGCCAGGGCAACACGTCACTGGCGCGCTGCTGTTCAAGCCAGCGGAATGGGCGATTCGGTAGAGTGCATTGCACGCATGGCGCGGGCGGTGCGCGAACCCATGAATTGGGGCGTGCTGCCGCACAATGGAACCATGTTGAAGATGACAGATTTAGAGATTCCTGACGTCAAGATCCTTGAACCGGACTACTTTGAGGATTATCGCGGATATTACTCGGAGACCTATTCGGCCCGTACTCAGGCCAAACTGGGCATCAACACAGTATTTGTCCAGGATAACCATAGTTACTCCATTAAGAAGGGCACAATCCGGGCCCACCACTTCCAGAACAACCCCACCCCCCAAATCAAGTTAGTACGCTGCGTGCGCGGTGCAATTCTGGACGTTGCTGTGGATCTACGCAAAGGATCACCAACCTACACCAAGTGGGTTGCCGTGGAGTTGACTGAAGATAACCACAAGCAAATTTGGATTCCGTCTGGTTTCTCTCACGGGTTTATGACTCTCACGGATCACTGCGAGGTTCTTTACAAGGTTGATGAGCCGTATAACGGTCCTGATGACCGAGCGATCGCATTCAATGACCCAGACATTGGCTTTGATTGGGGTATCGACGATCCGATCATCTCAAAGAAGGACATGGATGCGCCGCTTCTCAAGGATTCAGATGTGAACTTCACAATCGAGGACAACCAGCCCACGTGGTAACTGTGGTAACTATTGTAGTGAGTTCTGCGGTCAGCATGGAAAATTACCATTTCTGGGAGGATTCCGTGCAGCGCTACTGCCTATCTTTGTGCTTGTTCTCCACTGACGGCAGCACTCGCTGAGTGAGGGAGTCCATACCAGGGGTCTCCAATAACGGATGAGGGAGTCTAGAAGCCGTTGTAGCGTCATAAGGCGCTGTTTTGCCCGTCGAAGGATGCTACGTGCCGAGAGAGTGCATAGGGAGCCCTTCGTTTGCTGGATATTGATGGCTCTCAGGAAGTGGGTGGCGTTCCGGGCGTTGCAATGGATGCTGGCGACCAGGCAGGTGATGTACCTACGCAGCGACTGCCACTGCAACTCCTTGTTCCACACGTACGCTGGAACAAAGGTATTGCCGTTCGCGCCGGGTATTGGAACAGAACATATCACGGGGCTTGAGTGCGTCGACATTCATTGGGTACTCGGTGGGACGGAATGCGGCTAGGTGAGGATGCTGAATGACACGGAGTGGTTGATGGCCTTCTTGAACCACTGCTTCTCGAACTTCGAGAGGTTGACTTCCTGAAGCCGCTCAGTTCGATGCAGTTCGTAACGGGCGAGCCAGTGCTCCTCGACGATGTCTTCGGGTACGTCTCCGTTGTTTCCTGCGTTCAGCAATTCGGCGGCAGTGGCAACCTCGTTCATGCCGTCCCGGTGGAGGTGTGCCAGGACCAGCCAGACGAGGTCGTCTTCCAGTGCGATGAGGGCATCCCTCGTAGACTTCGAGTTGAGTTCTTCAGTGCGGCTAAGTGATTCAAGACCGCGCATCGCCCAAAGTGCAGTGTCGGTCTCTCGACGCTGGGCTGCCTGTTCGAGTAGTTGGTGAAGCGAATGCCCTAGGCGCACCCTGTTATTGCCGTCAAACTTGGACCCTGACCATTCGAGGTGTTGGACGGCAAAACAGAGCGTTTCTGGTCTGTGGAACGCCAGGCGCAGTAACTCGTCTGCGAGTATTAGGTCCGATTCATCGGCTTGACCAGTCTTGAGGCGTTCCTTAACTAACGTCTTGGCGCCGTAACGGGCCACCGACTTGCCCGGGACGTCATCGGCATGATACCCGAGCCACTGTACGAACCGCACTGCTTTCTCGGCCTCCGTTGGGTCCGGCAGTCGGAGGTGGATATCTGCGATCCATCGTTCGCCGATCCCGCCAACTGTGGGCTGAACTGAAGTCTTCCGACCATTGAGGGACAAGCGGAAGTGAGCAAGTTCTTGCCCGAGCGCCGTAAGGAAGAGTTCGGCTTGATCGTTCGTATCGCAGGACAACGTGTAGTCGTCGATGTTGCGAGTGAATTGGAGTCCGCTACGGGGAAAGGCTGTCGCGAGAATACCAGCCAACTTTAGGTCAACCTCCTGGAGGATGAACTCGGCGACGATGTTCGAGACTGCCGGACCGATGTTGATGCCCTTCGTCTCCCCTCCGTTGCAACGCTGGAGTTGAAGATCGAGTTTGTGCTCCCAGGAGTTGTCCCGACGTCCTCGGCGTGCGGCGTCCCGACCTCGTAGAGCCCAATCGACAGCGTGGGTGTAGATAGAGCCGAAGCAGTTACTGATGTCCGCCTTCACAACGAAACGTCGACCGGTGGCAGCCTGGGTCTGGGCGTTACTCTCAGTGAGTTGGTCGTCGTAGTCCATCGTCAGTACGCGACCGTCATCGTGGTGTCGAGGAGCAATCTTGCTCTGTTCACTTCCAAGCCGAGCATCGAGATGTGTCCAGTACTTCCCTAAGTGGTTGACCAGCCGAACATGTGCCACTGGATGCGGCAAGCCCATCGGTCGAACAAGACCGTCGAATTTCCTGGTGCCGAATCGCACGACACCACGGTCGCGACTTTCCAGATTTAGCAGATCGGCAGCAGCCGCATCGGTCAGGCTCTCAGACGAGAAGTACGGAGGAAGTTCCTCGCCAGAGGTCTTCTTGATGTTGGGGAAGTACTGTTTACGGAGAAGAGCGTCTACCAGCACATCTGACGTGATACCGGTGACCGGGAGGTGGATCAAGACCATAAGACGCAACCTATGCCATCGGCTTGCAATGGGTTCCTATGAAGACGACAACTGCCGATCAGGCCGAGTGGGTAGCGGTCGTCAAATAGGTTGGTAGTGGGTTTCTGAAGGGGGTAGCAGGCATCCGGGTCTGTCAGGAATTGTGTGTAAGTGGTGGGGCTGATCTGGGTGCTGTCATCGATCACGTCGCGTTGGTTCCCATGATCTTCTGGATACGGGTGGCATCACCATAGGTAATGGGTGAATCGAAGGGGCGATCTGGGAACGCTCCGTAGTCCAGAGAAATATCAAGGTTGTTCTCGGTGATAAATTGCTCAATTCGATCAGCCAATGACACCGGGTTGCCAGAACACACGTTGATGATGCCAGCCTCTTCCGTCTGGAGAACCGCCGCGGTGATTTGGTCGGCTAGGTCCTCAATAGAGATGAAGTCATACTTCGTCTTACCGGTGGTGAAGGGGAAGGTGGTCTTGCCGTCTCGGGCAGCACGGATAATTTTGGCAAAGATGTTCTCTCCAATTCCGGTATTGCTCACAATGTAATAGGCGCGGAGCCACTTGAAACAAACATCGAGGGACGTTGTCCTTAGGAGCATCGACTGCCTAAGTGCGTTCTTTGCAACACCGTACTCATTCAGTGGAACGCATACGGTGTTTTCGTCGATAGCACCTTCAATGTAGCCTGCCTCATGCATGGTTCCCATGACAGATACGTTGGTGCAGCCACCACTAATGAACCGCATGAGGAAACCATAGTGCGCCGATACATTCCGCATGTGAGCGTCTGAGTTGAGGACAAAGCCATCCTGCCACGCGAGGTGTACCAGGTGCGTGGGGTTCCCTGCCGAATCTGGAGAGATCGAATCGGGATCAAAAATGTTTCCGGCAAGAGCGGTGGCTCGCGTATCAACTTTGTCCACACTGAAATCACAAGCGATGACGTTTGCACCTGCGTCTAGTAGGCGTGGGACGAGGGCTTGGCCAAGAAATCCTTGGGCTCCCGTGACGAGTACAAGTGCCTTATCCTCTTCTTTGCTCATGAGCCAAGTCTGGCAGATGTGTTGGACAGTGTCCCGGGATTGCGTAAAGCCCGCCGAACGAACCGACGACCGACTGTCTAATCTCCATATTGCGTTCTGAGACGCGATTCCCAGAGTTGTAGGGAAAACAACGTCATGACGGAAGATATCCCCCCGCTAGAATTGATTGATAGATTCTGAGTCGCACATCGGTCGTCGATCGGGTTTGCAGGCACGTCTCGCAGGGCGGACTAGTACCATAAGAGCCTAGTACTTGGAGGAAAATCAAGTGGTTCAAAGTAACCACAAAGCACCGGTTGAAGGGTGGATATTGTGTCTGAACGTGTGATCGTGGTCGGATCCGGTTTCAGTGGATCTATTCTCGCGAGGAAAATCGCTGAGGAGTGCCAGCGTGACGTTCTTGTTGTGGAGCGTCGTCCGCATATTGGCGGCAATATGTTTGATTCACGTGACAACAACGGCGTGCTAGTGCAGCGGTATGGACCACATATTCTTAACACTAACGCCTATCGGGTCATTGAATTTCTTGGTCAGTATTCGGAATTATTCCCATTTGATTGTCATTTATTGAGTTATATTGACGGTAAGTATATGCAACTGCCATTCAACTTTACTACAGTTCGACAATTTGTTGGACCAAAGCGAGCGGCACAGTTATATCGAAAATTTCGAGAACAGTTTCGTGGACGAGATCGCGTACCGATACTTGAGTTACTTGATAACGAGGAATCGGACATACGCGATTACGGCAATCTGCTATTTGAGAAGGCATACCGCACGTACACTTCGAAGATGTGGGGTATTCCACCAGAGTTGATTGATCGTTCAGTGCTAGATCGAGTCCCAATGGCGATGGGATATGACACGCGATATCTTAACAAGGATTTCCAATACCTACCCAAGGATGGGTTCACTTCTCTATTCCATTCTATGTTGGATCATCCGCGAATATCCATAGAATTGGAGACTGACGCAACCGATCGTATTTCGTTCAATGATGATCAGGTACTATGGGACAAGAAAAATACAGAGTGTCTCATCTACACCGGATGCATCGACGAGTTATTCGGGTACCGTCTGGGGTTACTGCCATATCGGTCACTCCGTTTTACTTATCGCCATTTCGACAATCCGAATCCGTTACCGTGCGAAATCATCTCTTATCCCCAAGCGGACGGATATATCCGTACAACGGATTATCGAGAGTTAATGAAAGAGCACGCCTCAGTGACAGGGACAACAACAGTGACCGAGTGGCCAGTTGCTCACGATCCTGAAAGTCCTGACGCAGAGTCTCGAATCCCTTACTATCCGGTTCTGACTTCGGACTCGAAGGAATTGTACACACAGTATCGTAAGATTGCCGATAACTACCGAAACCTCTACCTCTGTGGGCGTTTGGCCGAGTTCCGGTATTACAATATGGATGTATGCATAGAGCATGCGCTTTCATATTTTGGTACCATCAAGCACGAGTTAATGGAATAGGAAGCAACTGTCTATCAGTGGGCTATTTGATATTGAGTGAAAGCCCACCCTTCCAGTTTGGATAAAACTTCGAGTTTGGCATTTCCTTGAATCCTTGCGTATTTCCGGAATATCTACCGTGAACCATTTTGGCGGCGATTCCAAAACTGCTTTGGCGTCCTATGTAGAAATCAAGTGTTCCACCACCCTTTGAAACATCTAAGATAGAACTGGTTGGTATTTTGATCTCTCCTGCAGGAGTAAATGGGTATACAGCGAAGCGGTTCAAGTTTCTCGGAGAGATGATCAAGACCTCATCCTTGGAGTTCAACGAGTCCACCGTTACGGATAGTACTTCCGTGCTTAAATCAACGATAATCTCTCCGAACGCGTGGCCAGTCAGGAGGGTATCGATCAAGTCATTGGTTCGAAGCAAGTTAGTAGACGAATCCTTGGTAATGCAGGGCGGTGAAAGTCGCAGAAATAGGTCTGGCCTATTTGTTGCCCGGTGAGCCTGGAATAACTCTCGTGCCCTGGTGAAATCAGTGTCAAGAACGATCTTCAAGAGGCGTTGATCGTCTCTCGCCATATATGGTAGATACTCAATGTAATTCATCGATTCCATCTGCCGTACAAACTTCGCGTGCATCTGCGCATGCACCATGAACGCCGACCGATCGTTGTCAACCGAGTATGTGTGTTTGAATACTCCAGAAGCCATCACACGTGAGATGAACGCGGCGCCGTTTCTATATTTCGATGGGTGTTCCGAGGTCCGGAAGAAATCTATGGAATTGATGTTCTGTTCACATTGTAGTTGGTATGCCCAACTCAAATCTGATGAAAGGTGTGCAACGTCCGTGTCGACCCAATAGTAGTAAACCTGATTTGTGATCAATGAAATCTTGTCAGTATTGGCAAAAATCTGTGCGTTGAAATACCAATCCTCGTGCGTAACGTTTTCATCAGGGAATCTTGCATGAATTCGATCAATGAATTCCCTTCGGAAAAGCCGTGACCAGACTCCGATGTTTGCTAAAGGGTTAATGATATTGAAGTCAACTCGTTCAAAGTTTCCCTTTTCAAAGAGCGAACGGGCAATATTTCCCTTGCCCTTCTTCCTGACTTCTCCTATGATTACATCCGAATCCCAATTTTCGGCGAAAGAATAAAGTTCGCAGAGCGATCCAGGGCCACCCATTTGATCATCATTGTCCATAAATGCGATCCACTTCCCGCGAGCTGCATCAATCCCGTCATTTCTTGGAATTGATGGAGAACCGGAGTTGGTGGACCTCTCAATGATTGTGACTGCAACGTTTTGATTTGATTCTGCCCATGAAGATAACCAGGATACTGTGTCATCCGTTGAAACATCATCGACAAAAATGATCTCGAATGTAAATCGATCCGAGACTTGATTCAGTACCGTATTGAGTCCGATGGCAATGGCCAATTCGCCATCGATTGTCTTGCGTAATACGTTGTATGTTGGAATGATTATTGATACGTCGTAAGAATTCATTTTGGATCCCTGTTGTTACGGATTGTGATGTGTTCGCCGGTTGATAGGTATTCGGAGAGTAAATTACTGGTAACTATTGCTCGATTGTCATGCACAGGATTCCATCAGGGTCCGGAAACGCCCTGATTCTTCGTCTGCGGACTAACCGATATCTGTCATCGAGATCAATCGGCCTCGCAAGTCCTGACAACACGGGTAACTTGATTTCGTCACCCGCTGCTGTTGTCACCAGCCATGCTCTAACAGAACTGGAGTTCGCAATCTCACTAAACGCCCCGAGTGATACCTCTGTAAGCCACTTTCCATCACCAGAGAGCAAGGTCATCGGGCTAATTATGTCTTGTGTAACGTTGTTCAGTTCTAAGCAGAATACTGCTTGGTCTAACATTGAAACGGCATCACTGGAAACAATGGACCCGCTAATCATGAGTGCGCCACTATTAATCACAATGTTCTCAGCGTAAACGGCCGATTTGGGAATTTGCCACCCGGGACCAGCGATCTCAGTGATTAAGGCTCCGTCAATATCGGTGTAAACCTCGGTGCGAGTCTTGGATTCGGATATTCTTCGAGCGATTGAAGGTGCCTTTACCTTGTGTGCCGCCTTGTAACCTCCACTGTCTAGGTCAATGTACATCGCAAACTTCACAGGCCTTGGGTTAAGGTCCAGGAGACTAAGTGGCAATTCGCACATCCAGGTACCAGTGGATGAATCAGAGTGGACTGCCACTGTTACGGGATCAAGATTATTATCAGCGCAAAATCGTGCAGTAATGGCCAAGTCGTCAGCCTGTGATACCTGAGGTATGCCAATGCCTTTAATGCTGAGTAAGGCGTCGGTAGGCTTGGCAGTGGTTGCGATGATCGAGGCACGTCGAACGTGCCAGCCCGGTCCATCCACGTTGAGGCTGAGGTTGCCATTGAGATTTTCGTAGGCCTCAATCCGGGATTCGTTTTCGACTGTTACCCGTTCATTAATTCCAGAGATGACGCGCTTGCTGTACGTCTGACCGGAGTACGCCAGGTCCAAGTAAAGCGCGAGTGTCCGGGCTTTTGCGCCAATGACTATGTCCAGCGAAACTCGGCATTCCCAGGCCCCTGTTGAGCTGTCGATCTTCGCAGGGATTGAATGATCTCCTTCGCCATTTTGACCATGCAGGCGAAGCGCGATGTTCCCATCAGACGATGTCGAGTCTGGAGGTACCCCAGTACCCCGGATAACAAGATCATCCTTATCGAAAACCACAGAGTCTGCAACGACGGAAGATCGAACTATCGGGCCATCAACGCGAACGCTCAGATTTCCATTGACATTAGTGTACGGTGATATCGAATGGGACTTACCCTCAAATGGAGAGGTCTTGATAGTTGAACCCACCCTGCGGGTTCGCTTAATCTGATGAATAATCGTCTCGTAGTCAAAATTTAGATTAAGAGTTTCCGAGTCCGGGATGGATTCGAGTAGGGACATTGGGATAACAAGTTGCCATCGACGCAATTCATCTACAATCGTCACTGGAAGCGTGATTATTGGACGAGAGGAAGAATTGCTGATTCTACACGACACATTGGACAGGGTAAATTCGGTGGAAACAGCGGGTGGAACTATCGTGTCTCCGCGAATTGTCAGCCCGCCTTCACTATTCTCTGAGGTTGTCGCAGTGAATTGAAGATGAATCGTGGCTCCCCGTAAGGACAGTTCATCCCTCACTCGCAGAGCATCGAGTGTTGCTTGAGACAAATTGACACCGAGCAGTGACCGACTGACGTGCTTGGCTAGTGAGTTAAATCCTATGCGGGGACTTCCCCGCAACCGTCCGTCGGCTATTTTTACCTTGGTCGCACGATCAGTGAGCGTTCCCGTCTCCTGCCAGTAGCCGTCAGTTTCACTGTCGAGGCCGGCATAAAGGGTGTCTGGGATTGATTTCGCCCACTGCCGCATATATTCAGCAATGTCAGAATCGGGTGCTTCACTCCCCTCATCGACACCAAATTCTTCAGCGGTGAAGCGTTGCCATTGCTTGGTGTTGGTGAACATCACGGCTCCGGCCTCCATTGTTGCCGGAATCAACTTCATCGTCGTATTTACTAACGACCACGGAAGTTCTCGCAACCCGCAAAAAAGCCATTGAACCGCATTGGAAGGATAGAGTTCATCATCGCGCAAGAACAAGGAAACCTTGGTTCCTGCCTGCGCAACGGGAAT
Source organism: Cellulomonadaceae bacterium (assembly GCA_031256435.1). GTDB lineage: Bacteria > Actinomycetota > Actinomycetes > Actinomycetales > Cellulomonadaceae > Xylanimonas. The sequence continues at coordinate 96,221 of JAIRQO010000061.1, read as the reverse complement.
CAGATGTGAAATGCTTCCAAATGTTGAAGCGAACTCACGTGCACCAGCAATTAGCGAAATCTGCTGGTGCATTGTTAACAGTTCCGGACGGAAAATATGATAACCTTGTTCTTTGAAGAACTTCTCTAGTTTCGACTCGTTAATGGTTGCCTGGAATGGTTTGACGATTCCAGATCGAGAGAAATATACTTTCTCAATTTCAGTTGGTTCGGCTCGTTCCGCGATTTCGTTGAAAACCAAAAGTGCTGATTCCCTGTGGAAAGGTCCGCCGTAGGTGTAGAATGCCTGTTCAGGCACAATAATACTCGAAAAACGAGTTGGCTCAGTGATGTAGTACACATCATCAGGACCAATGCCAACCAAGTTTAGCAGTTCCAGAAGCGTCGGGCTTATTGTCCTACCAGGGTTTCCGGAGAACACGATCCTTTTCTTTGGCGATTCATCACTTAGGAAACACCATAGGCGTGAAAGCCTCTCTGTGACGTAGTGGCCGAACTGTTCCTTATCAGAGCCTCCGGCATAGATCACTGTTTCGCCTATATAGGGTATTCCCTTTGGGTTGGACACTGAGTAACCTTGGTCAATTGACGAAAACACATCTCCATCGCCTCTCACCAGTTGTCCAGCGACCCAATTTCCTTCCGAATCCAGGACGCCTCCCACATGGCTACGGGATAGAGTCGTTGGAGCCTCAATAATTGGAAGGACTATTGCATCAGCGTATTCATCAGTTTTGAGGTCGCGTTCCAGCGGATAATGCTGTGTAGAGAAATTTTGGTAATAGCGCTTATTGTCCGTGTAATAAGTACAGGTATCTGTCATGGGAAGAAGCCAGCCTAAGAATGAACTGCGGGTTGGTGAACCTGCATTGATGCCGAGAAATCGGAATATCTAACGTCCCCGAGTTCAACAGCCTTGTAAAACGCACTGATTGCATTTTTGTTGAAATCGACAGCGTCAAACGAGTTCTGGGAGGCGCAAGGATTACTTAGGAATTCAGAAATAATTCGTGAAATGTCCCTTGGGTCTGATCCGGGAATCAGAAGGCCACCCCCGTACGTGTCGAGAAGGGCACGTGGACCCGCAATGTCTGCTGCGATGACGGGTACCCCACATGAGAACGCCTCAAGGATCACTACGGGTTGGCCTTCGGAGAGGGAGGGGAGGATGAAACCGTCACACCGTGACAATAATGGGATTGGGTTGGAAATGCGCCCGGTGATGAAAACTGAGTCATTGAGGTTAAGGGAGTTTACTAAGGTCTTGAGATCTTGTTCTAAAGGTCCGTGTCCCACGATGTAAAGCTTCGCTTGAGGGTATGTCTTCACAACATCGACGAATGCCTTGATCAAGTTGGCCTGGTTCTTCTCAACAGAGTATCTCGCAATGTTAATGAGGTTAATACTGTCTGGGTCAAACAGGACTTCCTTTGTAGTTCTTACCGCCGAGGCACCAGGTGACGTGTCTCGGATCAACTGGATGCCATCGAAATCCACTACTTCGGCAAGGTCGCGCCTTACCAGAAGAGACTCGAGGTCAAAGGTATTGCTGACTACACCGGTGGGTGGCAGAACTGGGGGAGTGAGTTGCGGGAGATCATTCGAGTTCTCCTCAAAACTATCCTGACTCACACAAACTCTATGATCGAATCGGTCGTAGAGTGCAAAGATGCCCTTAAGACCAGGGAAGCGTTTCTCGTATTCAGAGGCCATATTATTGTGTAGCCAAATGGTGCGGGTATCTGACGGAAGGCACGTCAGGATCGCAGCTGTTGCCAAGTTGTATCCACTGAAATCGGCTACCGCATCAACCGTCATGCTTCCAAACACTCGTTTTGTTTCCCTGGTAAAGAGCGTCTCGAGAGTGTTGGTGAAGTCCCACGAGGATTGTTTTTCAACAACGAACTCATCGTACGCAGTCGCCTCCTCGTCGGAAATGAAAAGGTTCGTAGTTTGGTGGAAAAATACCTTTGTTTCCGGTGGGAACTGATCAAGTATCTCGGCCTTTGCGCCGCGTCCGACAAATACCCCTACATTCAGCTGCGAGTAATCAAGGTGGTGAAGCAGACTCATGAAGGTGCTGGTAATACCGTTGAGAAGAAGTCCGCCAGGGTTGATGAGCAAACGTGGGCGATAGTCAGTTAACACACGCCCGTGGGGTTCGTCGGTGGGGTCTGCAATGAGGTCAGCAATGAGTGCACTTGGACTGCCAGAATCGTGAGGAATCCACGTGTCGCAGAATTCAATAAACTCGCTCCCAGGTACCCTCAGTGCCTCCAGGCCCTTGGTTAGGGAGGCTATGACCTCGTCAACAGTGGAGCAAATGGGTCCGGGGAGGTCCGCCGGGTCAAAGTAGAATCCGCGACTTGAACTGTATTCGTTCTGGTCATACTGATAAAAGACAATCGGCCTCTGAGTGGAAAGATACTTGAAGAAGATGCTGGAGTAATCGGTAATGAGGGAATCCGCCGCTGCCATGAGTTCACCCTCATTGAGATCACCAGTGTAGATGGCATCACTATCAATGGTGGCGCCACTCGTGGCAAATGAGTGGAGTTTGGCGATGAGGCGATACCCGAGTGGCATTGCTTCCTGGAGTTCCTCCACTTTGCGTAATTGGTCATCTACGGCACGTTGGTCTGCCTTGTTGTTGAGTCCTCTCCATGTGGGGCAGTACAGAACGAGTTTCTCATCGTCGGAAAGTCCGAGGTTCTTGCGAATCTGCTTCCGGTCCGCGCGGCGAACGAGTTCATTGGCCGGATCTCCGATTTCGAGGATTCGAGTAGCAGCGAACCCTTTGAGGTCATACGCGCCAACCATGAGGTCCGTGAACCGTGAACACGAACTGACAAGGTAGTCCGCCAACATCAGGTTTCGTTGAGTATTGGCGCGAGATACCGGACGATCCCCAACATTGTCCTTACCCATCGTTTTGTAAGGAACTCCATGCCAGGTATTGATGTAAAGTTGATCCTCCCGTTTAACGAAGTACGGCAAGAAAGTTGAGTCGTTGATTAATACTCTTGCGGTAGCAAGCGTGTGGAAATACTCAGGAGAGCCGTGGCGAATGATCGTCACTTGTGGGTTTGATACATGAGCACTGAGTGCGTGGTGAATAGGGATATCCTCTGCCACGGACCAGTAGAAGTGATAGGTATTAAACCGAGTATCATCAACCAACTGAAGAAAGATTGCCAGCGGGCCCCCTGATGCGCGGTTTCCATAACTCTCCTCAAAGAGTATCGCGGAAGGATCAAGAGAATCGAGTCTCCAGTTGAGATAATCTCGCCTGGTGAGGGCAGGATCAGGATTAACCAGGGAATTAGTGCGTTGCGTACTCCCAGAATTGCGAATCAGGCTGGGTTCTTTCACGTGATGGGTCACCTTGCGTACAGCATGTTGCAATCGATGCAACCTGCCTGTGGTGGGTAGAGCCATGTACCTTACAATAACAGGATTCAGCGGAGAACGGCGCGAGAGCCTGGGTCACGTCGGAGAGTGGTGATGATCCCTCCGGCACATTCTCCCTACCCGTGTTTCACATCCATGAGCTTGTCAATCTCACTGAGTGCTGAGTATTGTATTCGTCGGTAACAAACGTACTCGAGGTAGGAATGCCGCTCACGAGGAATCTGCGCATGGCTTCGGCAATTTCATTGCTGGATTTCTCCTCGATCAGAGATCCTCCCCCAAATTCCTCGAGGAGATTCCTCGCACCTGAGACATCGGTTGAAATCACCGGCACCTTCATCGCGAGTGCCTCAAGGATCGCCGACGGTACCTCTTCTGATAGCGATGTCAAAATCAACGCTTTGGACTTCTGGAGCAGGGGGAGATGGTTGTTCAATGGCCCCGTGATGAATACAGCATCCTGTAGACCTAACGATATCACCTGTTGCTGAAGAGTGCCGTGAAGTTTACCTTCTCCCACCAAGTAGAGCCTCGTGTCATCGTAATCGCGATGTACATTAGCGAATGCCTCTATCAGTGCCGATTGGTTTTTCTCATCTGTGTAGGCTGCAATATTGATGAAATTGGTCATGGCCGGGTTGAACGGCATTTCTTTCACAAACCTTACAGCGCCTTCAAAGGGGCTTTCCTCACGGAATTTCCCGTCAGTGTCAAAAGCTCCTGTTGCCTCAATTGTCCCGTCGGGCGCGATACCCGTCGAATCGAAGAAGGGCTTGATGACTTCGGTAGGAGGCAAAGCAGGAGGAGCCACACGCGGCAGATCGGCCGAGTTTTCGTCGAGAGTCTGTTGGTTGGTACACACACGGTGGCTACATCGGGGATAGAGCGCAAAGATGCCTCGGAGATACGGGAACCGTTCTTGGTACTCGTCAGCCATGTTCTTGTGGAGCCAGATGGCGTGAGTAGTGGCCTTCGTGCAGGAGAGCATCGCTGAGATTACCCTGCTATACCCGCTAAAGTCTATAACAGTGCTGAACCCGGTATTTCCAAAACTCCGTGTCGACGCGCGCGTGAAGAAGGATTCCAATTGGCGGCCGAACGTGGTTGCGGACTCGGGCGAGGTAATGAACGAGAAATAGTCCATCCGCTCCCGCGAAGTCCTGAAGTGTTTGACATTTTGGTGGAAGAACACGCGGGTGTTAGGTGACAACCGTGCAATATTCTTCGGATCTACATTTGTCTGTAATACAACTGCCAGGTTCACGTGCTCGGGGTCTATTGCCTTCTCAAGATTCAGGAACGTGGCCGTGATGTCATTGTGGATGAGCCTGCCTGGGTAGACCAGAACGTTAGGGCAATCGTTAGCAATCGAGCGTCCTTGCAACGTGTCGGCCCGGTTGAGGATGGTATCCGCGATGAGGGAAGCCGCGTTTTCCCCTTGGAGGCTATCCCATTGCGAGTTGTAGCAGTTGCGGCGAGCCTCAATGGTTGCCAGTGTTGCAGCGTTGGGATCAAGGTGCTCGCGAACGTCGGCGGGCGTGATGCAGATGGGGCCGGGTAGTTGATCTTGTGGAATGTATCCTCGACGATTCTGGTTTTCGATGATTTGATCGGGCCGGTAGAAAACCACGGGGCGCCCTGTTGGCACGTAGCGAGCGGCAATGTACGAGTAGTCCGTGACCATCATGTCCGATGCTGCCATCAACTGATTTGCCGTCAGTGTGCCGGTGTAGACGCAACTACTGACCTCGTCATTGTCATCGATGTCCGGATTACCCGGTAGTCTCGCGATGAGACGGTATCCCTCGGGCATGACCGCATGGAGTTCGCGAACATGGAGGAGTTGGTCATCGGCAATCGCTGACCCTTGCACTTTGCTCTTGGCCTCCCGTGCTGGACTGTAGAGCACCATTGTGTCAGTGTTCAATAGTCCCAGCGCCTTGCGCACCTTGGTTCGGTTGACCTTGGGGAGCAGTGCTTGTGCCGGATTTCCAACCTCAAGGAAGCGCGTGTTGGCAACACCCAGAAGATCAAACGAATTCGCGATTCGTTCAGTGAAGGCGCTGCCTGTGCTCACCACGTAATCGGCAATCAGGAGGTTCCGTTGGCTGTTGGCATACGGGCCGAACCGGATGTTCTCTTCAACCTTGCCAATGGCATCAAACTGAACACCTCTCAAGGTGTTGATGTAACACTGATTGTCACGCTTGATAAAGTACGGGCGGAACTTTGAATCGTTAATCAGAATCTCAGATGTCGACAGTGCTTTGAGGTACTCACGGGATCCATGTCGGACAATGGTGACGTTGGGGTTATCAGCAACCTTCTTGAGCGCCTGGGGGACCGCTAGGTCCGCTGCCACGGACCAGACATGACGATAATCAGAGAAACGATCATCCTTGAGTAAGTGCGCAAAGATAGCGAAAGGCGAGCCAGTGGCGTGCTTTCCGTATGCCTCTTCGTAGAGAATCGCGTTCCGGCTGATGGGGGCATCGAGCCACCTGAGGTAATCACGGCGGTCACGGGCGGTCGGTTTCACCAGGTGTGCCGCAACGTCCACTGCACCCCAGTATTGCTTGCGAGCGGTCAAGGGCTTGGTGCCAACTTTGGCTTGGCTAGCTCTCTTGCTGACTGCTCGGCTCGCAGATTTGACGAGGCCCCCGGAACGGCGATTCATAGGTTTGACGCTACCAGATTTGACACCATCACACCTGCCAAGCGCCTTTAGAATACCGGCCTATCTCATGTCTGCCGGGAAGTTTGTGGTGATGTAGTCCGGCTTGAGAGGCATGACGGCCGCATACTGGGTTGTGGTGTTCACAGTCCAGACAACCATGCCAATACCATTGTCCTGGACCTTCCAAAACATGGCTGGGTTACTGAGTGCTAAGGCATCCGACACCACACATTGGTCCACAGCCATATCGAGACAGGTCTGGAATCCAGACGGGGAACCCGTGACGAGTCCTTCCCGGATGTCAGGTGCCACCCGCTTCCAATCCTTGACCGTTGTGCCTGCGAAACTCATCAGCACCACACGGTCACCCATCCCAGTATTGCGGATCTCAGCAGCGATCTGGTTGAGGTCGGATTCGGTTTGGGGACCCTTCGTTTCAACCTGCAGGTCAGGACCTGGGTGCTCCGCCATATATTCCAGGACGTCAGTGAGGGTGGGTACTGGTTCGCCAGCGAACTCCGGCCCAAACTGAGTTGCGTAGCCGGCATCGAGGCCCGGAACCCACGTCAGTCCAGGCTGTTCAGCTTCTTCGTCCTCCAGAACAATGTCATCCTCTTCCCAATAACCCAGCACATAGTCATTGCTCAAGTCCCCAACCGAGCCGGTTCCGTTGGTGGTTCTGTCCACAGTATCGTCATGCATGAGAATGAACTCGCCCGTTGCTAGGCGGTCAATGTCAATCTCAATCATGTCTGCTCCAGCACTGTAAGCCGCTTTGACCGATGCCATAGTGTTTTCCGGTGCCACCGACGAGTTCCCTCGGTGAGCATTGATCCGCGTGGTGCGTGCTGGACGGTCTTTGATCACCGATGCCGTGGATGACACGGTGCGTGCCGTGTAGCCGCCTTTAGAGGCTGTCACTGCACAGGTGATCTTCTTCCCGCTATCGGCGAGGGTGGGTGTGTATGACTTTCCGGTAGCACTTGTGATCGCTTTGCCGTCACGGCTCCATTGGTACTTGTATGTTGCGCCTGAGGTAGGGGTGAAGGCTGACGGATTGGCGGTCAGCGTACTCCCGAGTTGGGGAGTGCCCACCACGTCAACGCGCCCACCAGAAATTGCAGGGGTTACTGGCTTCTGCACCTTCACTGCGTTGGACGTGACCGTACGCTGCGTGTAATTGGAACGCTTGGCGGTTACCTTGGCAGTGATTGATGTCCCCGCGTCGGCTTTGGCAGTGGTGTAGGTGGCCTTCGTTGCCGACGAGATTTTCTTCCCGTTGCGGTACCACTGATAATGGTAGGTGAGATGCGATGAGGGTTTGAAGCCCGTCGGCTTCACCGTGAGTCTCTGCCCTATTTGGACGGAGCCGGAAACAGATGCCTTACCGTTGGTGATTGGTGGCTTGGTAGGCTTCACTGTGTTCGACGTGACGGTTCGGCTCTTGTAACCCGTGCGTTTTGCCGTGACCTTCACCGTGATTTTCTTGCCAGCATCCGAGGTGGTGAGCGTGTACCTAGCCTTGGTGGCTCCCTTGATGGACTTACCGTTGCGCAGCCACTGATAGGCAATTGTGGTGGGCTTGCCCGTGAAAGTGGACGTGGTGACCTTCAAGGTCTTGCCAGCCTGGGCAGTGCCAGTGACCTTAGCCTTCCCTTGCCAAATAGAGTTAGCCGTCACCGTGGTAGATTTCTTCCACGCAGTGGTGGAGTAACCCGCTGCCTTGGCGCGGATCTTGACTGCCAACTTCTTGCCCTTATCTGCACTCTTGATGGTGTAGGACTTGCTTGTGGCGTTCTTGATGGTCTTGCCGTTCCGTAGCCACTGATAGCTATAGCTCAGTTTGTGTGCCGGCTTGGCGGTGAATCCTTCCGGTTTGGCGGTAATATTCTTGCCCACCACCACGGTTCCAGTGACCTGGACCTTTCCGGCAGTGATCTTGGCCGCCGCCTGAGCAGGCGCAGCAGTAGCCACCAAACCGGTGGTCATAAGCGCAACGCTGATCACAACAGCAAGAAGCGAGCGCCTAACGGTGGGGCGGAACACGGACATGGAAACCTCGGTGAGTCGTTGTAGCGATTGTGCCACGGAGTAGAACTGCAATGCACAGCCCGTGCCTACTTGGGCACGCGGCGTGGATTTTCACAAGGTTACCGATCGCTTCAGGACAACGTGAAACGCATCCGTATTGAGTGGCCGCGCAAGATTGAAGATGTGGCTTGTTCTGATTGGGTGGACGGGGTCGCGCAGTTACCGGGATATGGGTCCCTAGGAGGAGCGCAACTTCACCTTGCGGAATACTCGAATCCAGGCTTTCGCAATGACTTCAGGGGAATATTCAGCAATGGCGCGCTGCCGGGCCACCGTACCCATGGCCTCAACTGTCTCTGGGCGGTCAAGCAGGTCAATCACAGCGTTGGCCAGAGCCTGACGATCTCTCCACGGCACCACACGGCCATTGACACCATCTTCAATCATGGTCTCAGGTCCGTATCGATACGCGTACGTGGCCAAGGGAGTTTTCATCATGTGAGATTCAAGGATCACCAAGGGTTGGCCCTCGTAATCACTGGTCATCATCATGCACATGGCACGAGCCATCACGCCATGCGGATTCTTGGTGTAGGACTTCATGATGACGGAGTTGCTGAGACCCTCGGATTCGATGAGTGCCTTGAGGTCATGGCGCAATTTGCCCCGCCCATAGATCTCGAGCCGCGCCTCGGGGCGTTGGGCCACAACAAGTTTGAAAGTACGGATTGCCTCGGGGAAGGCCTTTTGTGGTTCAAAGCGGCCAAAGGCCACCACCAGATTGGGGTCACGCTGCGTATGAGGCTCCGGGAGCACGGCAGTGGAGTTAGGAACAACGTACATGGGCGCCATAGGACGCACATGAGTAGTCATATCGTCGAACTCTTGCTGAGTGAGAATCAGTAGCCCATCCAAGTCCCTAGCGGACTCAAGCCCGCGGGCATAGTTGGCCCGCACCGCGGATGTGGGTGTGAAGTCCGGAGCATCAAACACGTTGTTGTGCAATACCCACAGTTTGCGAATCCCAGGGAGGTTTGCTCGGCCAATCATTTGGGCGATTGCGGGATAGTTGGCAACAATCACGCTACCTTTGCGAGCCGAACCGAGGATTGCCTCCACCCAGCCTTCAGCCCATCGGTAATCGTTGGCAAACTCTGGTGGGCGTGTCCCAAGTTCCTGTTGGAGATTACGGATCGGCACTTCGCGAGGCACTTTACCAAGCGCGTACTCATTGTCCACTTTGTCAGCGGTCACATTCTCGTGTGTTGTCAGGATGGTGACTTTGTGCCCCGTGTTGTGCAGGATCGTTGCCTGTGACCGCGTGGCATGCCCCACACCGCCGCCAGCAAGATCTGTGACCACGAGGTAGACATCGGGCCTTTGTCCGCACATTCGCGCCATGCGGTGGTGCCATCGCGTGAGTCGTCGATGTACGGCAGCCACCTTGCGGCGCACCCAAGCCCTCATGTTCCGTCCTCCATCTATGTCCGGTTACCTCAACTGTACTCGTACCTGCGTGGCGGCGACGGTGCAGCGCGCAACGGAACCGGATACGATGCCAGGGTGACAAAATTTGCGTTGTACACGTACAGTACGCCCAACCTTGGTGATGAGGTGCAGTCCATCGCTGCTCGACGATTCCTACCTCAGGTTGACTATTACATCAACAGGGATGAACTCGGGACTTTCAGTGACCCAGACAACACTGATGAAATTAAGTTGATTGCCAACGGGTGGTATATGCACTCTCCGTACCAGTTTGCTCCCACGGACCCCAATATCAATCCGCTGTGGGTTTCCATGTACGTGAACCGCGGCAATGACAAGGTTCAGCAAGCAATGTTTGGTCCTGACGGACTTGCAGCGATGCGTGGCCCGGGTATTCCCGTTGGCGCTCGTGATCCGGAAACGGCCAAACTCATGCGAAGCAAAGGACTGGATGCGTACTGGTCAGGGTGCGCCACTCTCACGCTCCAGCGGGACGAGCGGATCAAGAAGCAAGATTTTGTGTTGGCCTGTGACGTATCTGACGAGGTCTTTGAGTTTGTGAAGTCAAAGACTGACCGTCCTGTGTACCGGATTTCTCCCTATTTCAACGCGAACCTCACGTTGGAAGAAAGGTTCGCCACTGCCGAGTGGATGCTTTCGATGTACCAGGCAGCGCACTCCACGGTCACCTGTCGCCTGCACTGCATGCTCCCTTCCACGGCATTTGGTACACCGGTGGCGCTCATTAAGACGCCAGGAAACTACGTGGCACGGCGATTTGCCGGGTTGGAGAGTTTTGTCCGAAGCGCCACTCAGGATGAGTACCTCAACAATTACGAGTTCTTCAATGTGGATGATCCAGGTGAGAATCCCACGGACTTCCTCGAAAAGCGCCAGTCCCTGGTTGACACTTTCTCCACGTTTACGGGATATGACGCGGTGGACCATGGAATCGGATTCTCCCGGACCAATATTCCAGAACTCATTGGGAACGAAGCTCTGATGTCCTCCATCATGAAGTTCACGGAGCCGTCCAACAAACTCCGCAAGGAGCACGTAGCCACCGAGAAGCAACTCAAGGAATCACTGTCACAACAAGAGGCGTTACAACAACGGGTTGACAGTAGTTTTGTTGGTAAAGCCGAAATCCAGGCGCGGCGCCTTGTCCGAGGTTTGCGGCGGCGTGTGTCTGCAAAGTAGTTCTTGAGGCATTCTGATTGGCTGCGCATAAGGTAGGGAACTGATGTCCCGTCACATTTACATCATGGGAATAGCCATGAGTGAGGTCACCGGTGGGGTTGGACGCGCCATGCGCAATCAGGCAGAGATGTTCCTCGCTGCAGGGCACAAGGTGTCCATGATCACCTTCAGTCACTATGACACCCGCGAGACCATCGAGAACGTGTACTCCAGTGGCGACCTACCTCGAAGTGTCGAGGTGCTCAATCCAAACGTGGACATGGTGGCCGCATGGGCTGAAGCGGAAAAACGCAACGCCGGGTTAGGGTCACCTACCCCAAAGCTTTCGTTGCTCCTGGGACTCAAGAAACTCTGGAATACACAGAAGTCCAAAGCACCAGGCGAGAGTGCATCCGGTTCCAGCAACGCCACTCACGTAGTCAAACAGAAACTCCCACACGGGGGTGAGGAAACCACTGTCCTCACCGAGGGAGGGAATACGTATTTGGTCAGGCGCCCCTATGGTGACAGCGGTACGGAAGCACCTGTGCAGGTATTCCATCCGGATGGGCAGGTATCGGAATATCCTTCGGTTACCAACTGGCGGATTGAGTGGTTGGAGTCTGTTTTTTCCAACGCCACGGGCAATGACGCCATTGTTGTCAACTACCCCACGGAGGTGCCGCTCTTAGCGCGGGCAAATGTGGGACCAGCAAGAAAACTCTGGGTCATCCATAACAATGTGTGGGATCCGCCCTATTGTCCTGGTTCTGAGATACGTAGTAACTACCGCTGGGCGCTGAAGGCACACAAGAAGATCGATGTCATTGTGACCCTGACCGATCAGCAAGAAGATGACATCAAGACTCTCCTGGGCCGCGATGGTGGAATCACCACGGTAAACAACATCACCGCGCTGCCACCCCTGCCTTCGGTGGATAAGGACGTTAACTTGGTCAGCCTTGTAGGCCGACTTGTGGAGCAAAAAGCGGTGCATGAGAGCATCGAGGCATTCGCCCTCATTGCGCCGAGGTTTCCGCAGGCCCGGTTTGAGATATACGGAAGGGGTTCCTGCGAATCTGACCTCAAGAAGCTTGTGAAACAACGCGATCTTGAACGTCAAATCACCTTCAAGGGGTTCACAACCAATCCACGGGACGTGATGGCTCGCAGCGTCTGCACGGTGAGTTCAAGTCTCTATGAAGGGCAACCCCTGAACATCCTGGAATCCAATGCCATGGCCACCCCTGTTGCGGCCTACGATTGCCGCTACGGCCCGTCGGGATTGATCGAAGACGGAGTGACGGGCCGGATTGTTCCGCAAGGGGACCGGCAAGCCCTGGCCAATGCCATTGCGGATATGCTGGGAAATCCAACCGGTGCGGCGCAGATGGGCACGGAAGCACGCCACCGGATTGAGCAGCATAACACCGCCAAGGCAGTTACGGCAGACTGGGAGAAGGCTTTTTCCCTAGCAGACCATCTACATCAACCCCAGGAAATTCACAACGGAGGAACACCATGAAGTACGCACTTGTCACTGGCGGAGCCAGCGGAATTGGCCGCGCCATTGCGGAGAAGCTTCTCGGCAACGGCTACCACGTGTTGGCAGGATGCCTTCCCGGGGAAGACACCTCCGCTGTTGATGCCGAGTGGAGTGCGGCATTCCCTGAGCAATTTGGTTTTGTTCCAGCGAACCTCGGCACCATGTCTGGGCTCGACGAGTGCGTGGCTCAAGTGACAGCCGTGACGGACAAACTCGATGTATTGGTGATCAATGCTGGGATGACGTCCCGTGGCTCCCTGGAGGACCTCACCTTCGAACAGTGGAACCTCGTGATGAACGTCAACGTCACCATCCCGGTGTTCCTGGTTCAGAAACTCGGCCTCACCATGAATGAGCCAGGCAGGATCATTTTCATGGGTTCACTCATGGGAATCCAACCGCACAGCATGTCCCTTGCGTACGGCGTCACCAAGTCTGCTGTCCTCGCGCTGGCTCGCAACCTGCCCAAGTTCTTTGACGGCAAGGACATCACCATCAATGCCATCGCCCCTGGATTTGTGGAGACGCCATGGCAATTGGAGAAGCCGCAGGAGATACGGGACAATATCAACAATAAGGTGGCCTTGCACCGTTTTGCCAAGCCTCAGGAAATCGCTGATTTGGCGTATCACCTGGTAGAAAACGGATTCATCAACGGCACGGTGGTGACCATTGATGGTGCTTACTCGTACAAGTAATAGGTGCCTCGCATAAGGGGGAAGGAAAGCCCATGGCTAACCGCTGTGTAGTGACAAACATCCAATGGGAGCGCGTCCATCTTGTTATGGACGTGGAGTTTGATGAGCAAGTTGCAGGTCCGTGTGATTTTCGCCTGGTAAGTCAAGAGGAAACCATTCAACTCCTCAGCGCCCCGGGCCAATCCAACACGGAGTACACGCTCCGCCTCAATGTGACCGTTGCGGGTGGCAGACACGTCATCCCCGATGGCCGCTGGCTCGTTGTGCCGTACTTTGGTGGGGAGGCACAGGATCCAGCAGTCTTTGATCCTGCCAACGCGGCTAAATTGAATGATTGGACCAAGATATTCCCCTATGCCGGAGGGCGCAGTTCCTTCATTGTACGTTTTGATCTCACCGAGGACGTGGATAACCCTACCTTCCTCATTCGCGCCAAGGACTTTGCTAACGAGCCGAGTTGGGGAGAGACCAAGGGTAAGTTCCTTAAGAAGTTCAAGCGCTGGGGAGTCAACCACGGGGTGATCCCCTTCGCTTTCCAGGCGATCTACAGGGTGTTTCGCATTGCGCAGAAATTTACGCGGCACCCGCAGAAGCGGATTCTGCTGGCCGCGCAACATCGTATGGTGATTCGCGACAATCTCCTGATGTTACGAAACAAGATGTACGAACGTGGGATGGACAAGGAGTTTGACATCCGTGAACTCACGGCGTGGGAGTTTCAGTCATTGCCCAATTCCATCAAGAACTGGCTCCACAACACGTGGGAATTTGCTCAAGCGGACTTCATTTTTGTTGATGACTGGAGCAACTTCCTGGGCTACACCCGTACAGACGAGCAGCAAAAGGTGATCCAGGTTTGGCATGCTGGTTTCGGCTTCAAAGCGGTGGGGCTCTCTCGTTTCGGAATGCACGGTTCGCCCCGTCCCGATAATCCGCATCGCAAGTATTCTTACGCGCTCGTGGGAAGTGAAGGGCTACGGGACCAATACGCCGAGATGTTCGGTATGGAGAAGGCGAATGTGCTGCCCACTGGGGTGATTCGCATTGATGAGTTGCTGGATCCCGGGAAGATTGCCCATGTGAAAGAAGAGTTCGCTGCCAAGTACCCCAACCTGACGGGGAAACGACTGATCCTCTTTGCTCCCACCTTCCGTGGTGCCACAGCTGGCGCGGCCCATTACCCCTTCGAGTGGCTTGACTTCCAGAAGTTCTATGACTGGTGCGGCGATGACACGCGCATCCTGTTCAAAGTCCACCCTTATGTCACCAACCGCCTCACGGATTACAAGACGGGCACCTACCACAGTTTCATCCCCAAGGAATTCTCGGACCGCCTCGTTGATATGTCAGACTACTTGGTGACAAATGACCTTCTTCATGTAGTGGACATCCTTATCACGGACTACTCGTCGATCTGTTATGAGTTTAGTTACTTGGATAAGCCCATGTTGTTCTTTGCCCCGGATGAAGAGGGCTATTCCGTATCGCGGGGATTCTACGGGTACCGGGAATACGTGCCGGGGAAGATCGTTGCCACATCGGACGAGTTACTCGCCGCGTTGGAGAGTGAGGACTACGAAACCTGGCGTAGGGACAAGTACCGTGAACAGTTCTGTGGACCTGCTGACACCCACAATGCAGACAGGGCTATTGACACGGTGATCTATCGGAAACCGTTGGTGCTTCCGCAGGCTCGGTGAGAGGTGAGCCCGGCGGACACGGGCCACCCATCACTGGAAGTTGGAAGATTCTCGCCTTACCGCAGCACGGCCGTGTTGTCTGCCCTGGCAGTCTCAATCAGGCGTGCTATGGCAATGGATTCCTGTGGGGTCAGCATGAAGGAACTTGTGCGTCCTTCACGAATCATCCGGTGGAACTCTGAGATCTCGTAACGCATCCCATCGCCATCAAAGGCGTAGTAATACCGGCGGGATACACCAGGCTCCTCAAAGCGCTCCTCGTAATAGTTGGTGAGCCACCAGGGTGCAGGAACGTAAACATAGCCTTCGGTTCCTGCCACCACCAGCGAGCCTTCGGCTTTCACTCCAATGCCAGCGCGGCACGTAGCGGTTGCCTTCTCAGTCCGGAGGTCAATCCGAGCAAACGTGTCCACATCACTGCCTTCGGGAACCAGTTTGGTGGTGCGGACATCTTCAAACTCTGTACCCAGCAGTTTCACGGCGGCGAGGAGGGGGAACGTGGCCAACTCGGAAATGGCACCGCCGTCAGGACCCTCAAACTCTCTACCAGGCTCCATGAGTTTGGTGAATGTGGCATCGATGGACCGGATTTGCCCAATGGATCCGCTACGAGCCAGAACAACCATCCGTCTAAAGCCAGGGCAGAACGCCGTTTTGATTGCCTCGAGCAGAACAACGCTATTGGCCTCGGCCCGCGCGTACAGGTCCTCAGCGTCCGCAGCCGTGAGCGACAGCGGCTTTTCACACAATACGTGGACACCAGCGTCAATGGCTTTTCGGGCGTACTCCACGTGGCTCGCGTGCGGGCTGGCAATGTATACAGCACCCACGTCATTGAGCATCTCGTCATAGTCCGGGGCTGCATGCCGAAGGTCATACTTCTGAACAAATTCCATGGCTGCGGCGTGGTCAGGATCATAGACTGAGTCCACTTCCAGGCCTGACACGTACCGCACTTCGGCGATGAAACGATGGGCTACCCGGCCTGCTCCTACAATCCCAAGGCGTTGAATACCCACGCCTTCCTCGGAGCGCAATTTGGTGGAGGACACTCCCTTAGTGCGGTCCAGGTACACCACTTTGCAGTACTCGTTGAGGTAATCAAACTTGCCCATCCAGTCAGAACCGACGGTGAAAATATCCACCTTGTGTTCAATGATGTCTCGAATCTTCTGCCCTTGGAACTCTTCCACAATGATCTCGTCAGCAACGCCGGATTTCCTGACGTTCTCGATGCGTTCCACGAGGCTTTGGGATACATCGAGCTTCCCGCGTGACTCATCGAACGCGGTGCTTGTTACTCCGACGATGAGGTAATCGCCCAATTCCTTAGCACGCTCCAAGAGACGCTTGTGCCCCTCGTGGAAAAGGTCATACGTACCGTAAGTGATTACGCGAGTCATGGTCCCAGGAGTCCTCTCAGAAATTTCTACTACTAATGAAACAGTACACGGTCAATGAGGCGATCTGCGTTGTGGGTGTCAGCGGGGCCGCAGAATCGTTGTCGGTACCTCAGGGTTCGCTCGTTTGCGGCCTCATTGCTGTCAAGCGCGCTCAGCAGGTCCGGGAAGGTGGTGACCACAGGACCTGGCGCAACGTCCTCCAGGCGGGCGTAGAATCCGCGGGTTGCGGAGTATTCTGCCTCATCTGGGGCGTAGAACACGATGGGTCGCTGGAGATAGGTGTACTCATAGCAGATCGACGAATAGTCAGTCACCAGGGTGTCTGCCATGAGGAGGAGGTCGTTGACAGGCCACCCTGTCACATCCTCACGAATTCGATCACGCAGGTTATTGGGGACGAGGTGTACACGGCGTTCCTGGTCATCCACCATGCGAGCGGTGACATAGGGATGCATCGCCACGATCACCGCAGTGTCGTCGCCACACCACTGGTGGAGAGCTTCCCAGTCGATGAGGTCACTGGGGTAGTAAGCGGAATCGGAACCTTGACCCCGGAACGTGGGGGCAAAGAGAATGATGCGTCTACCCGTGAACTCCGGGAACTCGTCGTGAAACCTCTCGGTAACCTCTGTGCGGCGTACCGGGTCCAGGAGGTCATCTACCCTGGGCACTCCGGTGGGAAGCACTGCCTCGCGTTCGATGCCAAAACTCTCCGCAAATTGGTCCCGTGCACCTTCAGCGCCCACCACCGAGTACGTGTATTTGCGATGTGGAGGGTTGAGGTCCGGCCCTCCGGGGAGTCCAAACTGGGAGAATCCCACCGTTTTGAACCCGAATCCGCCGTGCCAGAGTTGGGTGATCACCGTCCTGGGTGACGGCGTGATGTACATCAACAGATCACACCAGTCATCCAGGAAGATGAAGTCTGCCCAGGCAAACTGCTTCACGGCGGTGAGCCAATGCCTGGCTGTAGCGATGGTGGATGTTCGAGGAACGTCCGGGAATACCTTCACCGAAAACTCGGTGTCAAGTCCGCGCTCTACCAGCCGACGATGCAGCGCAAGCATGTTGTCTCGTAGATCGGTGCGCAGTTGGGGAGCAAGGAGAATTCTCTTCTTGCCACGGTGGGGTAGGACGAGGCGCATTGCCGTGTAAGCCGATTGGAAACATGCTTGGACCAGTCCACGGTCAAACGCCCAACGCGCAAGCCTGCGTACAAGGCCACCTTGCAGTGATGAGAATGACGGGGGAGTGTTGTGGTTTGCTACCGTCATGTGCAGTGAGTGGGTGGCATCCTGTGCTGCGCTGAACGTCACAGCATAAGAGTTCCGGCTGCCGTTGTAGGGAAAGGTACGGCTCGCGTTGTGGAGATCGAGTGGGCTCATCTTCGCTGCGGTGACGGATGCTACTGGCGAACCGTGGCAGAAGGCAACGATGCTCCACTCGCCATCGGGGATCTCGCGCCGAGAGCCCGCATTCGTGATGTTGACCTGAAGAGTCAAGGAGTCCTCACTCTGAGATCCGTTCACGACATGAAGTGGCCTGCGGATCCGATGTCCCGGCTTTCCAGTCACGATCCACCACGTCCACTCACTGGAAACGTTGCCATCAGAACAGGGTGTCAAGCCATCGTCGTCGCAGGCGAAGGCCACATCAATGAGCAGGTTCACGCGCTCCCAACGAAGCCCGCGAACCTCACACCACCTTGCCACCTGAGCGCGCCTTCTTGCGGTTCCGCATGAATACCTCATACGCGTCAGCCACCACTTCCACGTCATCATCCATGACGAGTTTTCCTTGGTCAAGCCATAATGCGCGGGTGCAGATCTTGCGAACCTGAGCAAGAGAGTGACTCACAAAGAAGATGGTTCCAGCGTTCTCGCGCACCATCTCAACACGTTCGGTGCTCTTAGCGCGGAAAGCTGCGTCACCTGTGCCGAGGGCCTCGTCAATCATGAGGATATCCGGTGTGGTGATGGTGGAAATGGCAAAGCGTAAGCGCGAACTCATGCCCGACGAATACGCATTCATCGGCAGGTAGAGGAAGTCCCCCAATTCTGCAAAGTCAGCCACGTTCTGGACGTTTTCCTGGACCTCTTTGTAGTTGAGTCCCAGCGCCAGTCCTCCCACCACAATGTTGCGTTCGCCTGTGAGTTTGGGCATGAGGGCTGCGTTGACGCCCAGCAGAGCGGGTTCGCTGGCGGTGTAGATGGTTCCTGACGTGGGAGGGAGGAGTCCCGCCACGGCACGAAGCAGGGTGGATTTACCGGAACCGTTGTGTCCCACAATAGCTACGGCCTCACCGCGCCGGGCAGTGAAACTGACACCACGGACGGCTTTCACGTGGGTGACCGGTGGCTTGGGGCGCCCGGCTTCCAACATGCGGCTCACCAGCGACGGCTTGATCCCTGCAGTTCCACCTCGTTTACCGCCGAATACACGGTAGGTGATGTGGACGTCATCCACCACTACGGATAGATCGCCAAGTTCCTTTTTCTTTACTTCTTTGAGGTCTTCTCCGGGGTGGAGTTCATCGTCATAGTCTAGTTCGTCACTCACGGCCGTATGTCTCCTCAGCTCCCCAGAAGAAAATGAATCCTAATACGAAGAATCCCACTGCGTACACCACGGCAAGAACCCACATGAGCGTGCTCATCTGGAAGTTGGGATCGTTTCCAAAACAGGCTCGCATCAAGTTCAGGTACACGGCAAAAGGTTGGTACTCAATGATCCGTGCCCACCACGTGTCGTGATTGGCTGGAGAGATGCGCGCCGAGATGCTGAACATCACGCCGGAGGCGAAGCGCAGAAGATTCAGGAAGAACGGAACGATGTTTGCTAGGTCCGGAGTGCGGGCTCCGAGGCGAGCAAAGAACATTCCCACGCCCATGGCAAAGATTCCGGAGAGAGCAGCCACCACCGGAGTGAGGAGCCACGTCCATGTCAGGGGAACGTGACCCATCCCAGGCAGGAATCCACACAGAAACACGATCACCAACATGGCGATGAGCTTTTGGGCGAAGAGCACCACGTCCGTCATACACACGGAGAGCGGTACCACCGCGCGGGGGAACTGGTGGGAACGCACCAAGGAAAGGTTGGACCGTATGGAACTGACACCACTCGTGATGAGTCCCTGCATGAAGGAGAAAGTGAACGTTCCAATCACAATGAAGGCCGCGATATTCGCAACGCCGTCACGCCCGGCACGGAAACCGAACCCAAACAGGATGATGAATACTAGCGCGTCCAGTGTGGGGCGGAGGATGTTCCATGCTTGCCCAAGGTAGGAACCCTGATTCTTGGTGTATGCCTTGGAAGCCGAGAGGTTCCAGATGAACGATCTCCGGTTCCACACCAAATGGATGTAGTGGAGCAAGTTGGGGCGTACGCCCATCTGCCGCAACCCCGCAGCCTTGGCTACTTTCGCCGATTCTGCTGAGGTCAACCGCGGGCTCAGTGCCCCCTGCGGTATGTCACTCAATGGTCACTCCTCACATGGTTTTTGCGTGCGTAATCGCTTCCGTGTACCACACTAGCCACGGGTGACCTGAATAGTGTTCATCGGCGGCGATCCCGCCACACCGGGTTGCCGGGATCGCCGTGCCAGTACCTGACGCGAGTGTGGGTGCGGGGGTCATCCGGAGCAAAATGAGGGAATACTGAATTGTGCAATGGGGTCATTGGGAGGCCCATTGTGGAAGTGACTGAGGGGGAGGCCATGATGCCTGGGCAACTGGTGAGGTCTGGTCTTGGAGCGGTCTGTGTGGGCGCACTGTCGGCCATGGTCCTTGCCGGACCAGCAGCCGCTGACACCACAGCGGTGGGCACAACTATTGCGGGCTCAATGGATGAGCCAAGAATCGCGAGCCACTCCAACTATGTGAACAAGGTGGGAGAGACCATCCACGGATATCCGTCCCCAGCCGTGTGGAGTTTCCCCTACATCGATGCGAAGGGTGCTCAACAGCGTGGGTCTGAATCTGTTGCGGTGTCTGACCTGAAGTGCGAGTGGTTACGAGACGGCACCGTGGTGGTGAGTAGGAACTGCCAGAAGTATCGGGTCCAGAAGGCAGACTACGGGAAGGCAATATCGCTACGAGTCACGGCACAGGTACCAGCACAAGAGTACCGATACGCGCCTGGAGTCATCCTGAAAAAGGTAGTGCGGACTTCTCGATCAAAGCAAATCAACAGGAAAGGAACCATTAAGTGCCAAGGGGTGGGCATCACTGGAAAAGTCAAGGCGGGAAAGACGGTGAAGGCAACTCGCATCGGTTTTAGGACTAGTCCTCATGTGAACGCCCTGACGTACAGTTACCGCTGGACATCCCGCATCGGTACTACACCTACGCCACGGTGGGATCGCCGGGCCTCCAACCCGTATATGCCGAGTGCTTTGGCATCGAGGAAGAGGCGTGCCTCCCCACGGGCATGCCCAGAATTGATGACCTGCTCAATCCAAAGCACATTGCCACGGTGCAAGCAACGTTCGCTAATGATCATCCGGAATTGGTGTCCGACGGCGGCGGGGTTGTTTCGACCGACAAGCCTGCGGCTCTGGCTCAACCACCCGCTTCCGACGAACCTGCGGCTCTGGCTCAACCACCCGCTTCCAACGAGCCTGCGGCTCTGGCTCAACCACCCGCTTCCGACGAGCCTGCGGCTCTGGCTCAACCACCCGGCGTCGAGGTTTCGACCGGCGGTGCTGACGCCACTGGCTCAACCACCGAAGTTAAACGCATCATCCTGTTTGCCCCCACGTTCCGCGGAGAAACGTCTGATACGGCCTTCTACCCCATAGACCTGCTCAACCTCCCAGCCCTCCACGCGTGGTGCACCACGGCCAACGCCAGCATCGTCGTATCGCTTCATCCGTATGTGACCAAGAACCTCACGGACGCCGAGGGCGCGTATCACAGCCCCGTCCCGCCGGCGCTCGCGGACCGCATCGTCGATCTTTCCGGGCAGTACAACGTGAACGATCTACTCCACGTGGCCGATGTGCTCATCACGGATTATTCGTCCGTGTGTTATGAGTTTTGTTACCTCGGCAAGCCCATGCTCTTCTTTGCGCCCGACGAATCTGAGTACGCAGATTCCCGTGGATTCCTGGGAAATTATCGGGATCTCGCGCCAGGAAAGGTGGTGACCAGTTCTGAGGAGTTGCTGGCCGCACTTTCGTCGGGCGATTTTGAGCCTCACCGCGCGGACGCTTACCGCGCCCAGTTCTGCGGCCCCGCCGACACCCACAACGCCGACCGCGTCCTAGCCGCCGTCCTCGGCGTGTGACGGTGATCGCATCGCGCAAAGGGATTCCAAGGAGTTGCTGTACAGCCTGTACACTGCTAGTAGCCAATGAGGACCAGGGGGCCATGCGATGGAGCGAGGCAATGCTACCTCTCGATTACGAGCGAATGTGTACGTTGATGGGTTGAACTTGTATGGCCGGTTACTCAAGGGGCACCCTGAGATCAAGTGGCTTGATGTGGCAGCACTCGCTGAACGGCTTCTTCCCGAGTGTGATGTCCTCAGCATTAACTACTTCACAGCCATCATCAAGGCATTACCTGGCTCCGATCCTCAGTCGCCGCAACGTCAACAGGCGTATTTACGAGCCTTGTCAACAGATCCAAGGATTCGGGTATTCCTGGGAAAATTCCGAGTGGATCGTCGTTTGATGCATCGGCATCCCACCGAGTTTTCTGCTGATGGCACGCCAATGATGTCATGGGTGAAAAAGGCGGAGGAGAAAGGCAGCGATGTCAACTTAGCGAGTCGCATTCTCGTTGATGCTGCG
The DNA here is from genome assembly GCA_031256435.1 of Cellulomonadaceae bacterium. Lineage (GTDB taxonomy): Bacteria > Actinomycetota > Actinomycetes > Actinomycetales > Cellulomonadaceae > Xylanimonas. The sequence continues at coordinate 74,289 of JAIRQO010000061.1, read as the reverse complement.
CATGGTGTTGCAGACGTCTACGCAGTGTGCACTAATGATTCTGATCTGGTCATGCCTCTGAATCTCGTGAGGGAAGAATTTGGGGGAAGGGTGTGTTTGATTTCTCCCACGCAACTGCGGCGTGCGTCCAACGAACTTAAGCGAACCCGCCCCTTGTGGCATCGTTCAATCGGTCCAACGGACCTCGCAGCTTGCCAACTTCCGGCGGTGCTGACTGACGAGGTGGGGCTGATTGTCCGTCCATCCGCCTGGAAATTCCAAGGGCCCCGCCGGAGCGAGGCCCTCTAACCGGTAGCCGAAGCATCCGGGGGAGTATCGCTATGGTAGCGCGAGTAAGGAGCCGAAGCAACATCCCTTCGCCGCTGGTGTGGTCCACGTCTCAGGAACTGACTGTCAGGGCTCCCGCCCCCGGCGTGCGGGCGCACAGAGGTATACCTATCAGTGGATTGTGCGGGATGAGATGAAGAGTCAGAACAGAGTACTCTCCACTGCAAAGGCTTTTACACCCCCAGCAACGGTGCTGAGTAATGAGGATCTCAGCAATTCCATTGAGTTGAAGGTGGTTGCATGGCCCAAGCCAGGCTCGGGACTCAAGAAGCGTGTTCACACCAGTTGGATAGAACTTGTCCCGTAGTACACTCCGTGGTGCACCACGGCCAATGCCAGCATCGTCGTATCGCTTCATCCGTACGTGACCAAGAACCTCACGGACGCCGAGGGCACGTATCACAGCCCCGTCCCGCCGGCGCTCGCGGACCGCATCGTTGATCTCTCCGGGCAGTACAACGTGAACGATCTACTCCACGTGGCCGATGTGCTCATCACTAATGCGCGTTGCTCTCGTAATGTCATACATGGTAGATTCTTCGTATGACATCGCCACTTCGGCCTTCACGTCACACCAAGATGATTTCTGTTCGGCTCCCAGCGGAACTCGTGGACCAGTTGGAACAGGCGAAGGTAAGCCGTGGTGCGTCCACCACAAAAATCGTGACGGAAGCGCTCCAGAAGGATTTGGAACCGCAACTTCCGGCCAACTGGCCACCAGCATTCTTCGGCATTGGGGTATCAGGCGATCCTGATGGCTCCACTCGCGTTGACGAATATCTGGCTGAAGGGTTTGGGAGATAGCCATGATTGTATGCGATTCTGGACCGCTCATTGCTGCCGCTTCCCTCGACGATCGGTATCACCATGAGAGTCACGCCTTCTTCCAAGAGGTGACGAGGTCCAATCAACGCATGATTCTGCCAGCAACTGTGGTGGCGGAAACCGGGTACATGATTGATAGACTCTTGGGCCCCCGCGCCGAATCGGCATTTCTCCAGGCACTTGCGGATCAAGTGTTTGAGGTGGTGCCCCTCACCCCGCCGGATTTTGCACGTATGGCTCGTTTAGTGGATCAGTATGCTGACATGCCCCTCGGAACCACGGACGCCTCCGTGATTGCCATCGCTGAGCGCCTCAACGTAACGGAGATTGCCACGCTTGATCGTCGTCATTTCGCAGCCGTACGCCCATCACATTGCACAGCGTTCACACTGCTGCCCTAATCTCATCGTGCCGCTCCACGATGCTCACCAAGGCGTTCCGTGCAGCTTCGCGCGTTGGCCTCGCTGGTAGGGTGACGTGCTGTGATGACGTTTGGTAAACGCGCGGGGGCGGGTATTGGTGCGGTGGTACTCGTTTTGGTCGTCGTGGTGTCGGGCTGCGGCATGCTCGACGATGCTGCTCCGCCCATCCACACGCCAGCGGCCCCGGGTGTCTCCAGCCAGGACGACGAGACAGGTTCGCTTGGCACCACCCCAGAGGGAGAAACCGAGCCTCCCTGCGCGGATGGTCCGGGTATTACCGATGCCCCAGAGACACCTGAAGTCACTGTGCCGCCCGCTGCTGCAGAACCACCCGAAATCCCCGAGCCAGCCGCCACCCCCAAACCACCCGCCGCCAGCACCCAGGCTTCCCCGCCGGGATCCCCCGCCTCCGTGGTGCGGGTGATTGACGGCGACACCCTCGTAGTACTGCTGGGCGGAGTAGAGGAACGGGTGCGCTTGATCGGCATCGACGCCCCGGAGCGTGGCGAGCCAGGATTCGCGGAGTCCACGGCCTTTGTTCGTGCCGCAGTGGCGGCGTCTGGCGGGACGGTGTACTTGGAAGCGGACGGCGTCCGTGACCGTGACAGGTTTGGTCGCCTGCGGCGCACGGTCTGGCTTCCAGACGGGCGCAACCTCAACCAACTCTTGCTCAATGAAGGCCTCGCCATTGTGTGGGGCTGAGATGATCTACCACCTACTCTTCCCGCACCTTTACGGCCCACTTCCCATCCACGCCGTCACCAGCGCGCAGCCCTACCGAGTCACCGCTGAAGAAGACCTGTAGACCCACGTATTTGTGCCTGGCCCGAACACCGTGAGCCGATGCCACTTCTAGACTCGTGGGCGTGGCACACTCTCGCATCATGGACACCTCATGCACTGTGGAAACCTCTCACACTGTGGACACCTCACGCAATGCGGAAACCTCGGAACCCATGGAAACCCAGCACACCGTAGAGCAACGTCTGGACACCAAGCCGGGGGTGCGCTTGGTGGTGGCGGCGTTCCTGGGGATCGCTGCCGGGATCCTGATTTCCTTTGGTTCCGTGGCGGCATCATTCTTGGGCGGCTGGGCCGTGGCCGGGATGGTGTACGTCCTATGGACCCTCGCAGTAGTCATGCCCATGGGACCCCAAGCCACTGCCGAGCACGCCACCCGGGAGGAGCCGGGCCGGGCGGCAACGCGCATCCTTGTGCTGGTGGCAGCGTTGGTGAGCCTGGCGGGACTCGTGGTGGTGCTGGCTCAAGGCGGTCTCCGAGTCAACGCCCTGACGGATGTTGCCGTGCTCAGCGCCGTGGTGGCCTCCTGGGCCTGCATCCAAACGGTGTTCGCCTTGCACTATGCGCGGCAGTACTACACGTCACCCGTGGGTGGCATCGATTTCCACGCGGACAAGCAACCAGCCGGAGAGCCCGAGCTTCCGCAATACACGGACTTCACCTATGTGGCCTTCACCGTGGGGATGAGTTACGCCATCTCTGACACGGACCTGGCATCCTCCCAGATGCGACGCCTCGCCCAAGCCCATGCTCTGCTGGCCTACCTCTACGGCACCGTGATCGTCGCGCTGCTCATCAACCTCATCGCCGGCCTCGCGGGGTAGTACCCCCGGCATCACCCAGTCCCCCCGCCACACCCCACCACACCATCCCCACCACGCACCCCACCCACCGCACTCGTCGCTCTGATACCTGCCACCGCACCCCGCACCACGCCAGCGGTTTATGGTTTTCTTGAACCATTGTCAGTGTCAGGAGCCAGGGATGTCCACTCAACCAGCGGAAACGCCGCCCCCCAGCGCGGTTGCTGCCGCACCATCGTCGCACCGCACGTATGACAGCCTGGGCGCCGCGTGGATTCCGCTCGCCGCGCTCTGCCTGGCGTTCTTTGTGGAAATGGTGGACAACACGCTGCTCACCATCGCGCTGCCCACCATCGGGCGTGACCTCGGCTCCGGCACCACGGCCCTGCAATGGGTGTCCGGCGCGTACTCGCTGACCTTCGGCGGCCTGCTCCTGACGGCCGGCTCCATTGCTGACCGGTTCGGCCGCCGCCGCGTGCTGCTCTGCGGCCTGGCCGCCTTCGGCTCCATCAGCCTGCTCGTCCTGACCGTCAATTCCACGGGGCATCTCATCGCTGTGCGCGCCGCCCTCGGCCTCGCCGCGGCAGCCATGGCCCCCATCACCAACTCGCTCGTTTTCCGTTTTTTCGACGACGATAAGGTCCGCATGCGCGCCATCACCGTCATGATTGTGGTGGGCATGAGTGGATTTGTGCTGGGACCGTTGATCGGCGGCACCGTCCTGGCGCACGTGCGCTGGGAGTTCCTCCTGGCAGTCAACGCGCCCATTGCCCTGCTGGCCTGCCTCGGCGTGCGTTGGGGCGTTCCTGCCGATGACAATGCCGATCTCACACGTGAGAAGTTGGACCTCCCGGGCGCCGCCCTGTCCATCGCGGCCATCGGACTGTTCTGCTACACCCTGACCGCCGGGGTGGACCACGGTTGGGGTTCGGCCATCACCATTGCGTGCGCGCTCGGCGCCGTGGCGGCCGTGCTGGGGTTCATCTGGCGGGAGCGGACGGCTGCCTCGCCCATGCTGGATATCAACGTGCTGAAGGTGGGCACGGTGTCCGGCGGGGCCATCGCGCAGGTTGCCGCGGCTCTGGCCATGGCCGGAGTCATGTTCGGCTTGCTCATGCACTTCCAATACGCGCTGGGATGGAGCCCCATGCGTGCCGGGTTGGCCAACCTGCCGCTGATTGGAACCATGATCATCGGTCAGCCCCTGTCCGAACTCTTTGTCAAACTCTGGGGGCACCGCATTGCGTGCCTCGTCGGGGTGGGGTGCCTGGCCGGATCGCTGGTGGGGCTGGCATGGGCCACCTCCCACGGCTACCTGGCCATCGCCATTTTCATGGTGACCTTCACCATCGGCCTGCGCACCATCATGACCGTGTGCGCCGTGGCGCTCATTGGGGCCATGCCGGAGAATCGCACCTCGCTGGGCGCGGCGCTCAATGACACCGCTCAGGAGATCGGCCAATCCACGGGCACCGCCGTGGTGGGCACGCTGATAGCGCTGCTGGTCACCCGGGTGTTGCCGGATGGCACCTGGCCTGCGGACTTGGTGGCCTCGTTCTTCCGTGGTGAACGGATCACGTACCTGGTGTTGGCTGTGTTGGTGGCGGTAATCGGCGTGGTGGGGGCGCTCACGTTAACGGACGCACGCACTACCGACGAGCACGGTGGTGACGAGGGGCCTGTTGGTGAGGGATCTGGTAGTGAGTGATCCGGCGACGACGAAGGCGCTGCCGATGCGCTTGTAGGAGATGCCAACGCCTAGGATCAAACGCATGGAGATCAGACGCATGGACATGAGGAGAACGGACCGCCAACTGCACGGGCTGGAACAGATCACCGGTGTGCTGGACCGCACCGAGGTGGTGCGGTTGGGGCTGGTGGATTCCGAAGGACCGTACGTTGTCCCTGTTCACTTTGCGTATGTGGTGCGGGACGGGAAAATCACCATCCTCACGCATGGCGCCGCCGAGGGGCGGAAACTCGCGGCCATCGCCGCTGATCCGCGCTGTTGCATTGAGGTGGATCGTTTGATCAGCCATGGCGGGGGAGAGGACGGCCCGTGCAGCCTCACCGCCGATTACGAATCCGTGATCGGCTTCGGCAACGCTCACCTGATCACCAATCCCCACGAGGCTCGCGAGGCCCTGGCTGCCATCGTCGCACGCGTATCATCAGAACAGGCCTCCGCATTACCACCCGTGCTCCCACCCCGCGTAGCCGTCATCGCCATCGATCTTCACACCGTCACCGGAAAAGCGCACCGGAGTTAGCCATGGGTTCGCGAGCAGCAATCTTCATCAAGAGCCGGGATGGGAGCCTCAACGCCTACTTTGACCGCACGGCGGCGCAGCACATGGCTATTAACCCCGTGGTTGCGGGACACCAGGGCATGCGTGCCAAGTATGCCGAGTATGAACCCCTCGATCTCGCCCTGGTGGACGGCGCGCACGCATTTCAGTGGTTGGACGGAGGTGGACTGCTCATCGATGAAGTCAACCGTGTTGTCATGTGGTGCGCGGAGCCGGACACCAATCCTCTGCCTCGAATCTCCAACTACCTCTATGAGGTGACGTGGTCGGGGTGGACCGCAGTATGGTCTCCCGTGGGGCCGGAGGGAATTGCGGCGTACCTTGGTGTGCCGGTGGAATTGATGGGTGCGTGTCACACCATGGGACCTAGTTCCATCCCTGGATACGTGGAAACCTTGGCGCGCACCAGTGGCCATCATGGCCCAGTGGTGGTCCGGTTGAGTTCCCACCAGAGTGTCTGCGTCTTCGTCGATTCGATATTCGCCGACTTCCCCGAGATTCCGGTGGAGAACATTCTCTCGGTGGCACAGGAAGCGAGCGATGATCCCGTGGAGATGACCGTGGGCTGTGACCGTGGCGAAGGTTGGGGGGCTCTCGTCGATCCATCCACCCGTACAGTCCAGTGGTGGTCAATTGACGCATACGACCGCATGCAGCCCTACTTTTCTCGGCACTGGCCAGGGTGGTCAGCTGAGGCCATGGGCGACGATTTCGAGTGGCTGACGCCATGGCTCCCTCCTCATGTGACGCTAAAGGCTGATTGGCAGGATCTCATTGACAATGTGAGGCGAACAGTCACCAGCCCGTGGTTGTACGACGCAGACGAGAATCTCCGCGCCCGGACGCTCGAAGCACTCAGCAGCCTTGAGGAGCAACCCATGCTCCCTCCGTGCCGCTACGTGGACTACCACGGCGTCATTCACTCTCCCGGCGAATAACCCGGAGCCCTTGCGATATTCAGCGGCGCACCTCTGTATCCGCAGGAGGGCTCGTCGCGGATGGGTTGAGGCGGATATTTCTTCAGTCTCGTTAGGGCGTCAAGATTGGGCCACGCACGCCGGTGAACAGGCAACCTATCGGATGTCACCAGGCCTTGGGCGATATCCAGTTATCCACAGATTTCTGAAAGGCACTTGCGGACCGCTGTGAGGGTGGGGCACAGTGCCTCCATGGTGAGTAATGAAGTGTCTTTGAGAAGCCCCCTCGCGGGAAATACCGAAGCGGGGATCACCAGCGCCATTCTGGACGCTCCCCTGACAGCCGCACAAGGCAATACTGGGTATGACCTCAAGTAGGTAGAATGATGAACATGAAGAAGGTCTATGAGATTCACATTGGTGAGAGGGCGTATTTCGCTACTCGATTTGCGATTCTCAATGCCAAGGCGAGCGTGAAGATTTCTCAGCATCATGGTCTGCCTATTCGCGAAAGCACCCAAGCCATGGCCAACGTTGACCTCTACACCGCAGTACCGATTCTTGTGGAGGACGACGCGCTGGAGCCGCACCCTGTGGCTGCGTGAACGCGGGAGTTTGTCTGGAGTTGTCTTGACTGCCGGGGGTTTCGACCGGCAGCGCTGAAGCGCTTGGCTCAACCGCCCGGCGCTCAACCGTCCGACTTATCAGGCTGTTCGCCCATCAACTCAGTTCAGCTCAGTTGGCTGCCGTCGATGCGGAGTTGGTCTCCGACGACGAAACTGGAGGCGTCGGAGCCGAGCCACACCACGGCGTTGGCGATTTCCTCGGGTTTGGCGTATCGGCCCCATGGGATTCCGGCGGCGATGCCTTCTTTGGCTGCGCTGGCCGCACCCGGTGCAGCGCCTTCCTCGATGCGTCGCATCATCTCGGTGTCCACAGGGGAGGGGTGCACCGAGTTGACGCGAACACCGTGAGCAGCGGATTCGTTCGCTGCCAACCGAGTCAGCCCGGTGATCGCAAACTTTGACGTGACGTACGGCGTGACGGGAGCCGGGCCCGCCACCAAGCCACCGATGGAACTCATGTTGATGACCGAGCCAGACTTCTTGGCATACATCACCGGCAACACGTACTTCAATCCCATGAAGGAACCGCGCACGTTGATAGCCATCACGCGGTCAAAGTCCTCCATGGTCTGGTCCACCAGAGGTGCCACTACGCCTTCAATTCCGGCGTTGTTGAAGAACACATCGATGGTGCCGAACACTCGCACCGTCTCCTCCACGTATGCCTTAACGTCCGCCTCCTGGGATACGTCTGCCGTGATGGCGTGGATGTCAGCTGCGTCATACGTTGCGCTGAGTTTCGCAACCACCGCGTCTAGTACCGCAGGATTCACATCTACCAACGCCACCTTGGCGCCTTGAGCCAAGAACGCCGCAGCGGTAGCCGCGCCTATCCCACCTGCCGCTCCGGTGATGAGTGCCACTTTGCCCTGAAGATCGTCGAACGTCATGGCACTACTCTGACGGACACTCGCCCCCAACCCGAGTAGCCACCCCGGAGGCGTCCTGACCCCACTTTCCCGACCCCACTTTCCCGACCCCACTATCCCGTGGGGGTGTGGTGGTACGCGTACGGAGGGTCAGACGCGTACGAGCGCACCCCCACGGCGGAAGGGAGGGCGGATTGGCTCCCGTGGTCAGTTGGGTGGAGCGGGGGAGGGCGGATGGGCCAAGGTGGTCACCCGGGTACACCGCAGGGGCCTGCACCCAGGGCCACCCACCCGGGCCACCCACCCAGGGCCACCCACCCGGCACGTCAGGGTCGGCTCAGGGTTGAACCAGGGCGATACCCAATCGCAGGGCACCCGGCAGACCTGGAAAACTTGAGGCATCGAACGGGGCAGCGTGACCGTCACCCGCACCGTTCGCACTAACAACGAAATCACTCTCACCAAGGAGAACATCATGGAAGACACCAAGAACTCAATCACCGCCTGGTTCAGCCGCATTGGCAAGAACGAGGACGGCACTTCCAAGCGCATGATCCGCCCGGCCGATGGCCGCATCTTTGGCGGCGTGTGCGCCGGCGTGGCCGATTACCTCGGCGTCAGCCGCCTGCTGGTCCGGTTCCTCACCGTCCTGTCCGTATTTCTGCCCGGCCCGCAGGTCATCGCCTACATTGCCCTGTGGTTCCTCATCCCGTCCGAGCGCACCGCGCCCGTGGTGCAGGCCGTCCGCGTGGAATACCCCGCCTATCAGGGCCCTGCCTTCCAAGGCCCGACGACGATCAACTAGGCTTCACGCCTCGTCTCATCAGGTCTGCGCCCGCCTTTGGGCACACCCTTACTGGCCGGTTCACCTCGATTCCGAGGTGGACCGGCCTTTGTTATACGGATTGTTCCTCGGGCGATGGCGCCGTGACCCCGTCCGCTGGAGAACCCGCACTCTCGGCAGCACCACCCTCCGCAACCCCACCGCCCGTGGGAACCCACCGCAACGCAGCCAACAACAAGCCTGCCAGCAACAAGGCCGAGGTCAACACAAACGGGTACACGCGGTCCATTCCGGACAGCCACCCGGCAATCCAGCCAAAGGGCGCTGACGCCAGCATCACCGCAGTGCGTTGCACCGCCATGACTCGGGACCGTTCGGCTTCATCCACGTGCAGGGCTACCAGGGATTCGGACAGCATGAATAGGATGCCAGCACCAAAGGAGTCCAGAATGACGGTCCCGGCTAGGGCCACGTACACAGCCGCGCTGGCGGTGGAGTGCGCGGGGATGGCCACCACAATGGCTTGTCCCAGGAGCCATGCGGCAAACCCCCACATCGTCGGGTGTTTCAAGTCCACCGCCTTCAGCAGACGAGGGATAACCGTGAAGTAGAACACGATGGCCAAGAGTGACCGGGCCATGGGGAAGAACGGCAACATGGCATCCGGGACGCCCAGGTGTTGTGTGACCACCACGGGCCAAAAGGCGCCCGTGACCAGCGTGACGGCAGCCACTAGCGCCATGATGACCAGCGCAAACAACGCCCCCCGCTTGGCAAGAATCAACCTGCGCACCACATGCCGGTAGCCGCCAAAGAGCACCCTGAGTGGAACGCCCTTGGTCTCCTGCATCCGGATTTTCCCCTGACGCGTCTCCGTAGAGAAGCGGTACAAGATCAGAATCTTGGCCATCATCACCACGGCGGCGTTCACGTACAGAATCCGCACGGCGTGGACCAGGCCCCACTGGGACACCAGCAATGCGCTGATGGGCAGGAGGAACGCCGCGCAGTTGGACGCCACTCCCACCAGCGAGTAGATCTTGGGGATGTCCTCGCGCTCGGCATCCTCCACCATGAGGCAATCCCATGCGTTGGCGGGAACTTGGACCACGCCGTTGATGAGCGCGGCAGCAAGGAAGAACCAAAAGTTCTGCGCCAGCGCCCAGATGATGGACGGCACCACCCACGTGATGATGTCAAAGATGAACAGCGTGCGGCGCCGTCCCAGAACGTCCGTGAGAACACCCGAGGCAAACCCCCAGATCATCTGCGAGGCAACGCCCGCAGTAGCGAGGAAGCCCACTTGTTCGTCGCGCAGGCCCATGGCCAGCATGAACACCGAGGCGTACGGCAATACCAGCGCCATGGACAGGCCCCACATGGGTTCCGTCCACACGCACGCCCGCGGGTTTCCGTGCAGGTTCAGCAGGAATCGCCACAGGGAGGGGGCGGCAGCGTCAGTGCTCGGCATGGAGTCAGTGCTCGGCATGGATTCATCACAGCACCGCCACGCGCGCAGCCGCACATCGCCGCGCCGAAAACGTTTTACATCGCCGAATTGTTACCGAGCATCACTGCCGCCGTGATGCGTGCTCCAACAGATTCCCCACCCCGCGCCACCACGGTGGTAGGCACCGCCTAGGATGGAGGCATGGAACACACTCCCCAGGAGAATCGCCGTCAGCGAGCGGCCGTTGCTGCCGCCACCGTGGCAGTTGCCGCGTGCGGCGCAGCGTTGGCAGGGTGTGCGGGTGGCCTGAGCGGGGTTAGTGAACCGGCGCCCACGGTGACCGTGTATGTCACGCAATCGCCAGGTGAGGGGGCCGCTGAGGGAAACACCGGCGCGGGAAGCCCCACTGCAGAGTCTCCCACCTCGGAAACCCCCACCACGTCACCCTCTCCCACCTCGACGATGCCCACCGGCCAGTTTGCCTCGGAGGCGTTGTGTTCACTCGGCGCCGTGGGCGTGGAGGGGATTCGCGGGGGAGGAGCGGCGGCACGGGCGCTCGCCAGCGCCATCTACAACAACATCACCAATGAGACCATGAAGAACGCCGCCGAGTCCATCATCAACGGCACTGGGGATGAGGACGCCCGCAACGCCTTGGCAGATTGGCTGGCAGAGCAATGCCAGTAGGGAAGTACACGGGTAAACAGAACGCCACCACACCGCGGCCTGTGTGGCAGCGCGCGGGAATCGCCGTGGGAATCCTGGTGGGCGCCATGTGGGTGCTGGAGTTGATTGACACGTTCCCTGGGGTCAACCTGGATCAGTTCGGCATTGTGGCGCGGAGCCTGGTGGGGCTGCGGGGCGTGGTGTTTTCACCGCTGTTGCACCTCGGCTGGATTCACCTCATTGCCAACACCGTGCCATTGATGGTGGTGGGGTTTGTGGTTCTCGTGACGGATTTTCGACGAGGGATCGAGGCCACCATCATCATCTGGCTGGTGGGCGGGTTAGGTACGTGGCTCATTGCGCCTCCTCGAACCGTGACGATTGGTGCGTCAGGGGTGGTGTTCGGCCTGGTGACGTACGCGATTGTTCGTGGCTGGTACAGCAAGCACTTTGGCGAACTCGCGCTCGGCGTGGTGGTACTGGTGACCTACGGGTCCGTGCTGTGGGGAGTACTGCCTCTGCGGCCCGGAGTGTCCTGGCAGGGCCACCTGTGCGGTGCCGCCGCAGGGATTTTTGCAGCGTGGGCGGTCAACCGGGACCGCAGTGGTGCCGCGCCTGGGATAGCACAGTAGCCACTGGCGGCACCCAAGCCGCCGACGCACCAACCCCCCCCGGCACACCAACCCCAGCGGCACACCAACCCCAGCGGCAACTGATCACTGCCAGTGCTCGGCCTCTGGCGGCACACCAACCCCAGCGGCACCCCAACCCCGGGCACCGCCCAACCCGCAGCCGGCACCCTAGAGGTACAACCCCGTGGACCCGGCATCGGGCTTCTTGCGTACGCCGTGGAGATCCCGCTCGCGCAGCAGCACGTAGTCCGTTCCACCAAACTCCACCTCGGCACGATCCTCGGGATCAAACAACACGCGGTCACCTACATCCACTTGCCGCACGTTTTCACCTTTGGCTCGGACCACCGCCCAGGCAAGACGCTTGGGACCCTGCGCTGTCACGGGGATGACCAAGCCCTCAGCGGAATGGCGCTCCGAGGAGTCCTTTTCCGGGTCCACCAACAAGCGGTCAAAGAGCATCTTGATGGGCAATTCTTCCTGCGATCCGGCAGCGGGGGAGGCAACAACGCCAAGGCCAACGGTGGCCGCAGCATCGTCGGGCACGAGTACAGCAGGAGAAGACGAGGGAACAGCAGAATCAGTCACGCGCACACTCTAGACCACAGGGGTGATATGGACGAGGTTCCCGGCGTGACACGGTGGCGCGTTGTTGGCGGGGAGACGCCCGCAACAACCTGGGGCAAGGCGCGCGCCTCCACCCTGCGCCCATGTCAGATATCTCACTGGCGCCGTGGGGGTGTCTGAGCGTTTCATCTCCCACCCCCGCACTAGAGTGGGGGCAGCGCGCTCATAGGGAGCGCCCTCAACTCACGGAGTGACACTATGGCTGGCTTGGAAGACCTTCTGAAGGCACTACCCATTGATGATATTGCAGCGAAGTTCGGTGTGGACGGCGCCACTGCTGAGAAGGCCGTGTCCGGCCTGATTCCCGCCATTCTTGGTGGCTTGGAAGCCAACGCCAAGGACCCGGCTGCAGCCTCCTCGCTGACCAAGGCTCTGGAAAGCCACTCGGCCGATCTGGTAGACGGCGGCGTGAAGTTGGATGACGTCAACACGGAAGACGGCGCCAAGATTGCCTCCCACATCTTCGGTGAAAACCAGGATCAAGTTGTTGCCAAACTGGGCGAGGTCACCGGTGCTGGCTCCGGCCTCATCAGCAAGTTGCTCCCCACCTTGGCACCCGTGGCCATGAGTTGGATTGCCAAAATGATGTCCGGCGGCGGCAAGGCGGCCGGCATTGACGCCAGCGCTCCGGCAGGCGGCATTGACATCTCCTCCATCCTCGGATCCATCCTTGGTGGCGGCGGCGCCCAGCAGTCCGCCGGTGGCGGCCTCGGCTCCATCATTTCCAGCATCTTTGGCGGCGGCTCCAAGCAGAGTTCCGCAGGCGGCATGGACATCAGCAACATCCTCGGCAGCCTGGGTGGCCTGCTCGGTGGTGGAACCCGCTGATCTAGCACCTTTCCGTTCGACGAAGGCCCCGCAGCAATGCGGGGCCTTTGCCGTGCCTGCCTGGATACCATGGAAGGCCGGAGCCTCGGCCTGGCTGGCTGGCCCCACTACCGAACCCTCAAGCCCGCCCCGCCATCACCGCCGAACCCTGGATTGCTCTGGAAAAGAGTCCCGTTAGCCAGAGTAATCCGGGGTTCGGCTGGGGGCGGAGGTTTGCTCGGCAGAGCAGACGGGGGTCTTTTCGGCAGAGCAGGCGGGGGCCAACTCGGTGCGGAAACTTGGTTTTCTCGGCACATCTTTGACCACATGTCACCTCGGGTTTGACGGTGCCCCAACGGTTCCTTGACCGTATCCATATTGTGTCCTTGAATCTCTGTGAGCCCCTTGTGATTCCCGTCACTTGCGGGTACTCTGAAATGTGATTCACGTAACGCGGCGTGTGTCAATGTCCATAGTGGTAGCAAAGCGGCTGCCAAAGGGGTGAAACGATGAACAGTCAACGGAGAACTGATGTCAAAGGCTCGCGGGTGCGGGCCGTGACACACTTCCTGGCCAAGCGCCGGATTCCGGCCGTAGGCGTGACCGCCATTGCGTTGGTCACCGCAGGCGCGCTGCTTGCTTCACCGTTGCTTTCCGGTCCCGGAACACCCCACCTTGCCACCACAGGCATGCACGCCAACCAGAACACCGTGGCAGGAAAGCTTCCCGGAGAGATTGCCGCCAGTGCGGGCCTCTCCAGCGAGGTGGCGTCCAAGGTGCTGTCCGCGCTTCCCGTGTCCGTATCCTCGCTGACGGCCAACGTTGGCGGGTTGATGGCCGAAGTCACCGCGCCTTCCTGTGGAGCGTTCAACCCGCCAGCCGTTGATGCCACCACGGCCCGGATCATTGTAACCGCCGGAGACGAGCGCAACGGCACGGCCACCAGCACCCCCCTCGCAGGCGTGACCTTCGGTCTTTTTACGCGCACTGACAAGGCTCCCTACAGCTACAAACTCGTCAGCGGTACCGAGAAGGATTGCCCTGCTGATAACTGGGCCGTGGCAATATCTGGTGCTGATGGCAAGGCCGTGTTTGCCGTACCTAACACTCAAGCGAAATCCGGGACGGTGGCCGCCGGAGCCAATAACGGCAAGCAGTACTTTGTCAAGGCCATTGCCGCACCCAAGGGGTACTTCCTCAACCCGGCACTCGCCGCCGGATCAGATTCCAGCCCCACCCAAAGTGATTACGCCTACCAGGCCCCTGCACTCGCAGCGGGAAAAACCTACCAATCTGGTGCCGACTTCATGAAGTCTGATTCCGGGGATACGCGTTCCCTGGGTGTGTGGGCCATCTCGCGCAACAACCCGGCCATGCCGGAAACGTGTAAGGGCCTCAAGGTGGCCATGATTCTGGACACCTCCAACTCCATCACCAACGCCAAAGCCGTGGATGACGTCAAGAACGCGGCCAAGAGTTTTGTGACCTCCTTCAATGATTCCTCCATGAAGATGGACCTCTTCAGCTTCCACACTGTCACCGTGAAGGAGAAAACGGGTCTGACGGAACTGACCCCGGGAACCTCGGGCGGGACGGAAACCCTGAAGAAGAAGATTGATGCCATCGCCTTCAGTCACAGTGGCAATGTTGACACCAAAGGAGACGTCCAGAAATCCACCGGCACCAGCGCTGGTGGCACCAACTGGGATCGTGCGTTCAACACCGTAGCAAGCGAGTTGACGGGAAGTCAGAAGTATGACCTGGCCGTGTTTGTGACCGATGGCATGCCCACCGTGAGTGACGCAAACTTCACATACAACCAGAACCCGTTCTTCTACTACACCGAGCGGGCCATTGCGTCGGCCAACCTGCTGAAGAGCAAGGGAACGCGCATCTCGGTTCTGGGCGTAGGCCCTGTGGGCAAGGCGCAACCCAACCTTGAGGCCGTAGCCAGTAATGACGCCGTCATCACGAGTGGCTTCAAGGAAGCCGCCGATGCCATCAAGCACCAGATCTTCCTGGAATGCACCCCGTCCGTGGAGGTGACCAAGTACGTCCAAACGTGGAATGGTAAGGACGGCTACAACGAGCCCGAACTCGCCTCGCAAGCCAACCCGTGGAACTTTGACGCCACTGTCCAAGAATCGGCCAAGGGATTCAAGCTCTTCTCCGCCGGTGCTACCACCACTAACAACTCCGGTACCGCCAAGTGGGCCTTTGAGGCTCCCGAGGACATCACCAAAACAGGTTCGGTGGCCATCACGGAGCGCACGGTAGACGGCTGGAGTTTCGTTCCGGAAAAGACCGTGTGCCTGGTGATCAATGGGAACAACCCCAAGGGTAGGTCCATCGGTTCCTCTGCTAACGGCAACCAGAACGGTCCCACCATGTCCGCCGAAGAGAACGGCCTTACGCTGAGCGGCATTGGCTACAACGATCTCATCTCCTGCTCGGTGTTGAACCGCCAGGAGGGCGCCTCCTGGGCATCGGAGCCAGTGATCAACGCGTCAAGCCGCGGCAACGTGGAGTGGAACGTCACCAAGCAACTGGAACAAGGCAGCGTTGTCAGTGTGACCCCGGGTGAGGGTGAACTCTTTGACTACACCGTGGTGGTCCAGGCACGCCGCGCAGCAGATTCTGACTTCATTGCGGGCGGCTCCGTGGTCCTGACTGCAGGCAGTGACGTGGCCACCGTGGGAGATCTCCTCCAGGCAACCTTCACGCTGAACAGCCAAAGCGTCCGCCCTGATTCCATCACCGTGGGCGAGGACACTTTCCGGGCGCCCTTTGCTGATGAGGTCCTTGCCACACCCGTGGAACCGGGCGATTCAATCACCGCAACGATTGACGCCGTAGGCGTAGTTGGTACTAGTGACGTCACCCTCACCGTGGTGATGGCCAATGGTGAAACCGGGGAAGCGAGCCACGCCTGGCAGCACGCCACCAAGATGAACGGACCCCTGGCGGTCAACGTGACGGACACCTTCTGGTCAGGCAAGGTTGAAACCGTAGCCCTGAGTGAAAGCCAGGCCGCCTCCCTGAAGGACGCGTACTCCACGGTGGAGCGCTTTGAATACCAGCAGCGTCTTGGCGATGTCACGCCCAACACTCCCGGAAGTTTTGCTGATGATTCAGCAATGACCACCATTCCGGTGTGTATGGACGGTATTGACACCGTGAACCCCAACGCCGTGGTGTCCTACACCAACGTGGCTGCTATCAAGACCGGCAGCACTGTTCTGGCTGAGGATCAGGAAACAGCACGGGTGTGCTCCAACACTGAGGAGCCACCTCCCGGCCCCGAGGCTGTGGACCCCACCGTTGAGGTGACCATGAGCGGATCCCACACGGTGACCTATGACTGGTCCATTGTGAAGGAAATCAACAAGGACACCGTTGAGACCGTGGTGCGGGGCCAGGGCACGCCCTTCGAGTTCACCGTGACCGTCACGGCCGTTCCTGCGGTCAAGGACATTGTGGCCACGGGTCAAGTGACCCTGACCAACCCC
Organism: Cellulomonadaceae bacterium; assembly: GCA_031256435.1. GTDB lineage: Bacteria > Actinomycetota > Actinomycetes > Actinomycetales > Cellulomonadaceae > Xylanimonas. Next base: position 57,915 of record JAIRQO010000061.1, on the reverse strand, counting down.
AACGTGTATGACATCCCCATGGAGGAGATCACCTTCGGTTCCTCGGATTCCGCGCTGACCTTCACCACGGAGGACACGGTCATTCCTGCTGGCGGGACCGCAACGGTCACCCTCAACTGGAGTGCTGCTGACCGAGCCACCGCGCCGTCCACGCTGATCTCCGCCCAAGTGCTGTACCAGGGTGTGGAACTGTTCTCTGACGTGGTGTATGACCCGGCAACGGCTGCCGTCACCGCGGAAGGAGACCGCGCCACCATCACGGACACCTACGCCGAGTTTGGCGGTCCGGTGGAGTTGAATGCTGCTGATCCTCAGGCTTCCGCAGCGTGGAATGACGCCGATGGTGCGTGGGTATTCAACTACGTGGCCTTCCGCGGTGTCACCATGGCGGGCGCTGACGATCCCACGGACAACCCGGCCCTGTGTGGCGTCACGTTCAACACGGACACTGGCGAGCAAGAGAGCACCAACTACACCAACGTGGTAGCCGTTCAGGTTGGCGATGACGTAGTAGCCGAGGCAGAGTCCACCGCCAAGGTGTGCGTGGACCCAGAACCGCTCTTTGTGCAACCCGGCTCCGCGAGCCTGTACGCCACGGGCGACGAGAATGGTGCTGCACCCACGGGAGATGCTGACACTCTGGGTGATGGCGCCTCCGTGGAAACCACGGCTGCCACCACCACCAGTAACACGGTCAACCAGGGCACCATGCCGGGGCTGCAAATCACGGGTGATACGCCAGCAGCGTCCATCCCCATGCTTGCCCTCACCGGTGGAAGCCTCACCATCGTGATTCTTGCGGGGATCTTCCTTGGAAGCGGTAGCGTGGCGCTCCGCCTCCCGCGCAAGAAGGCCTAGTACCTAGCCCTGAGTGCCAAGCACCCAGGACCTGGCACTCCGTGCAAACCTCGGGTACCTAGCCCTGCGGTTGCCCGCACTCGGCGCAGAAGCGACCGGTGTTGTGGTGACCGCAGGTGCAGGTCCACTCGGGGTCCGGGCGTCCAGCGCCGCAGGAGGAACAGAAGTTTCCGGTGTTCTCCCGCTCGCCACAGGAGCAGATCCACGTAGCGGCGGGTGCGGGCATGGCCGTGCCACACTGCGGGCAGAAACGCCCCGTGTTCACAGAACCGCAGGAGCAGGTCCACGTTCCTGCTACGGCGCCTGCCCCGGCGGGGACGGCAACACCGCCTGTCACGGGCACTGCCACCTCGCCTGGCACAGCGGCACCACCGTCAACACCGGCGGCACGGTCAAAGAACTGACCAGCCTGCGCAGCGCCACCAGCGTTCATGGCGGCGTTCATGCCCAGGAAGCCCATCATGGCTCCGGCGTTATTCCCAGCGGCGGTCCGCATGGCGTCTGCCTGCGCACCCACCAACGCAGCTCCGGCCATGTCAGCGTTCCGCATGACGGCCTGGCGTTGGAGATCGGAAATCAGGGCAGCGTCCTCGGGCAAGGGCGTCACGGACTTGATGCCAAAGGTGGCCATCTCAATGCCGCGCAACTCGCCCCACTGGGAGGAGAGCAGTTCACGCAGGGCCGCAGCGATTTCCTCGGTGTGCCCGGGCAGCGCGGAAATGCGTACACCCTGGGCTGAAATCCGTGCAAAGGCAGGCTGCAAGGCAGTCAACAACTCGGCCTTGAGTTGGGAATCCAGGTCCGTAGTGCGGTACACGGACGCCACGTTGCCGGTCACGTTGGTGTACAGGCGGATGGGGTCCATCACGCGGTAGGAGTACTTGCCGTGGCAGCGGATGGAGATGTCAATGTCCAGGCCAATGTTGGTGTCCACCACTCGGAACGGGATGGGGGAGGGGGTGCCGTACTTGTTGCCGGTGATTTCCCTCAGGTTGAAGTAGTACACGCGCTGGTCCGTGGCGGGTTGTCCGCCAAAGGTGAAGCGTTTGCCCATGGTGGCAAAGGTGTTCTCAATCGCCTCGCCCAAGGTGCCAGCAAAAACGCTCGGTTCCGTGGAGTTGTCAAACACAAACTCGCCGGGTTCGGCAGTGAACTCCACTACCTTGCCTTGCTCCACCACGGCCATTGCTTGGCCGTTGGCCACGGCAATCACCGAACCGGCGGAGATGATGTTGTCATCTCCCCGAACGTTGGCACTCCGCGCGTTCGGCCTCTTCATGCCGCGCGCCACCAAGATGTCCGTGGGCAATGCGTCCGAATAGAAGAAGTCTTTCCACTGGTCTGCCATGACGCCGCCAACGGCGCCGCGTGCTGCTCTGATAAGTCCCATGCGCGTATGTTCGCAACGCCCACGGCGTCAATCCAACATCGCGGCGCGCGGAGATAGCCGTTTCGGCACATTCCCGCAGAACTCGCCCACAGGCTTGATTTGCGCGTCCAGGCAACGTTAGATTGCGCATCACTGTCAGGATTCTCGACGATATTCGTCGTCGTGCCTGACGCGCCGTCAACAACAAGTGAGGTTTCCATGAACGCCCCCGCCCCCACGCTGGAACAAGTGGTGTGTCAGGCGTGCGGTAGTCCGTACCTGACCGTGACCGGCGCCATGATGACGTGCCAGTCTTGCGATTCGGTGTTCACGCGTGAGCAGGACGCTCCTGGGACTGCCGCCGCCACTGCAGCGCCCGCGCCTTTGGTCAAGGGTTTCTACCCCTTTGCTTTCGATTCTCGGCAAGCTGAGCGTTCGCTGAAGCACTGGCTGGCCAGCGGCGAGTGGGCGCCGGATGACGTGCTCACCAACTCGCACATGACCTCACTGAGCGCTGTGTACGTGCCCGTGTATTTCTTTGACGTCCGCTTTGATTACAAGTGGTCGGCTCAAGTGCGCGACGATGATGACGATCCCTGGACCAAAGAAAAGGGCAAGCGCGTCAAGCGCCGCACCACGGTGGCTCAGGTGGCCTCCACGGACGCACGCCTGGACGGGCTGAGTCAGGATTCGGAAGCGTTGGCGTCCCTGGATTACGGCGTGGTGACGGACTTTGACCACCTGCCCTGGGATAGCACCACCGAGGTGCTCCCTGCCACCATCTCCGCCGAAGCTGCGCGGGTTGCCATGGAGTCCACGCTGCGTGAGGACCAAACCCAACTCATTGAGTGGGGTCTGATGGATGAACTGAATGTGGAAGTGGCCATGCACGCCATGGCAGCGTCCGCCATGGAGGACAACCTTCACTGGGACGAGGTGGGCAACGTCAACCTGGAGTTGAACATTCACGAGTGCACCGTCCGCATGGTCTCGGTGCCGCTGTATCTGGTCAACTATTCCTACCAGGGGCAGAATTACACCGTTGCGCTTGATGGCCGCACTATTGGCGTGGGCTTTGCTGACACACACCCCGAGTGCGAGGACCTCAAGAACGCCGCGTCCAGTTACTTCAAACTGGGGTGGATTCCCGTCACCGTGGCCGTGTTGGCCTTTGCCATCATGATCATCTTTGACGAAGACATCTCGCGCAACACCTACTACTGGCTGGCTGACATCACGGGCGCTGCTCTGCTCATGATGCCGGGTGCGTTTGGGTTGGGGGCGATTCTCCGCAAGCTCTTCAACAACGGTGTTGCGAAGTATCGCACGTCCGTTGCCGCCGAGTTGCGGCGCGATCCGGTGAACTTTGAGGCGCTGACCGTGCTGGAACGCAACCGCGCCGCCGCACGCAAAGGCTGGAGCATCCTGCACAAGGTGTTGGTGGTGAGCACCATTGCTGCCATGGCGCTCGCGGTGGTAGTCCTGGCCTGATCGCCGTCTACGGTGGCCTGATCGCCGTCGGTTGAGGAGGTCGCGTAGCGAACGTCTCGAAACCACGGCTTACACTGGAGGCATGGAGCGGCTTGGTGAGGGGGAGCGGCGCAGCCTCGGATTCCGGATTCTGTCCGGCTCAGCGCTGGCCGCGCTCATTGCCGCCGTGATCATCACCCCCGTGGTCACCATGATTCATCACGACGATGGTGCTCAAGGCTCATCATCCTCGGCGTTTCGTCCGGCCTCGGGGAGTCACGCAGGTTCGACGAGCACAACGGCCACGGCACCTACGCCAAGCGCTGCGCCCGGCACTTCACTCAGCACTGCGCCAAGCGCTGCGCCCGGCACTCCACCGTCCACCGCCACCACCGATCCAGCACCCACCGCCAACTCCGCCCCCACCTCCGTCGTCGAAGAGCTTCACCTCAACGTGGATGATCCCGCTGGACTCGCCGTGGTGGTGAACAAGACCAGGCCCATTCACCCCAAGAAATGGAAGCCTGCCAACCTGGACCACGTGGGTGCCGTGGCCGTCCGTGAGGATGTGGCGGGTCCGTTGCGGAAGTTGATCAAGGCGTCCGTGAAGGAGGGGTATCCCGTGTATGCGCATAGTGGCTACCGTTCCTACCAGGATCAACGGTCCACCTTCAACTCCTGGGTGCGCCAGTTGGGCAAGGCCAAGGCGCTGGAATCCTCGGCAAAGCCGGGCTTTTCGGAACACCAAACCGGCCTTGCCGTGGACATGATGTCTGCCGATGGCCACTGCAACAATTTCAGCTGCTTTACTACCTCTGACCAGGCACAATGGCTGGCCAAAAACGTGCATCGGTTTGGGTTTGTGATCCGATTTGAGGCCGGGCAAACGGACGTCACGGGGTACGAGTCCGAGCCGTGGCACATCCGGTACATCGGCAAGGACCTGGCAGCACGGTACGAGGCCGAGGGATGGCACAGCCTGGAGGCGTTCTTCAGCCTTCCGCCCGCTCCGGATTATCTGCAGTAGCTGGTGCGTCAGGGGTGGCCGGTGCGTCAGACGCATCAACGTCAGTCCCATCAGCGCCAGCCGCCGGCGCCTCGGCCTTGGCCATCGCGGCATTCGCCGCCTCCATGGCTTCCTCAATCCCGCTGCGCTTGCCCAGGGGAATTTCTTTCATCAACACCACGGCAATGAGCGCAATCACGGCCATGGGAACCGCAATGCGGAATACGTGCGCAATGCCGTCCGCGTAGGCCGTCTCGATGATCCCGCGGATCGGCTGCTCCAAGGTGGCTGGGTTGGGAATCGAATCCCCAAACCCTTGCATCTGAGCGGGAGTCACACCAGCGGCCATGATGCCGCGCGCTACGTCATTGCGCACCGTGGTGGCCAACACGGCACCCAGGGCGGAGACGCCCACGGCACCTCCGAGGGTCCTGAAGAAGGCCACGGCGGCCGTTCCGGAACCCATCTCGGAGCGGGCCAACGTGTTCTGGACAGCCAGCACCAGGTTCTGCATGAGAGCACCCACGGACAGGCCGAGGGCAAAGAGCAGCACGCCCATTTCCACCAGGGACGTAGTAGCACTGATGGTGCTGAGCCCCAGCAGCGCGCCGGTCAGGACCACGCCGCCACCCACCATGATGGCCTTGTAGCGGCCCGTCTTAGAGATGATCCGCCCAAACACGATGCCCGCCGTCAGCGTCCCAATCACCATGGGAATGGTGAGCAGACCGGATTGGGTGGGGGTCTTTTCCCGGCTCATCTGGAGATATTGGGAGAGGAACACGGAGGATCCAAACAGGGCCACGCCCACGGCCACGGAGCCGATCACGGCCAGCACAAACGTCCGGTTGGAGAACAGGTGCATGGGGATGATGGGCTCGTCCACCACGCGCTCCACCATCACGGCGCCCACCAGCGCCGCCAGGGCCGCTCCCACCATGACGAAGGTCTGCCACGAGATCCAGGTGAAGTTGGTCCCGGCAAAGGTGATCCACAGCAGGAGCAGGGCCACGCCCACGGAAATCAGCAGGGCACCCCAGTAGTCAATCTTGGCCACCTTGCGTGCAACCGGAGGAAGTTTCAGGTTGCGCTGCAACACCAACGCGGCAAGCAGGGCAAACGGGGCAGCAATGAAGAAGTTCCAGCGCCAGCCCACGGAGTCCGTGAGCACGCCACCCAGGAGCGGCCCGCCCACCTGGGAGACGGCCATGACGCCACCCATGATGCCCATGTACTTGCCACGATCCCTGGGGGACACAATGTCCGCCACCAGCACAGTGGACAAGGAGGTGAGACCACCCGCGCCGATGCCCTGGAAGGCACGGCAGGCAATCAGCCAGGTGACGTTGTGCGCAAATCCGGCAGCCGCTGCCGAGACCACGGTGATGACCAACGCAATCTGGATGAGGCGTTTGCGGTCGGTCAGATCAGCGAGCTTCCCCCAGATGGGAGTGGAAATGGTCTGCGTGAGCAGGATGGCGGTGATCACCCATGTGAACGAACTCTGCGAGCCACCCAGGTCCGAAACGATGTGCGGCATCGAGGAGGACGTGATGGTGGTGGCCAGCAGCGAGACGAACATCCCGAGCATGATCCCGGACAGGGACTCCATGATCTTGCCCTGGCTCATGGTGGGCGTACCGGAAAGGTTGATCGCGCCGGTGGCAGGCTGGACTTCAATCTCCGGCGGCACCGGGGTGGATGCCTTCTCAGCAGTGGACATCAGCGGTGATCCTCCTCGGGTTGATATTTTCGTCGTCAATCATGCCGATCAACGGATCGCCCTACGACGATCGCCTTCGGCTCATGAAGGTGTTACAGGGAACGGGCTTGCAGCGTGTTACACGTTTGCAGGGTGCCCTTGTTGAACCCGGTGGAGAACCACTTTTCGCGCTGGGCGGAGGTGCCGTGCGTGAAGGAGTCCGGGTTGACCCGGCCACCGGACATGGACATGATGTGGTCATCGCCCACGGCTGCGGCGTTGGTCATGGCGTCATTGAAGTCCTGTTGCGTGATCTTCATGGGTTGGCCTGTGTTGGGGTCCGGAATGGAGGACACGGTCCCGGCCCACATCCCGGCAAAGCAGTCCGCTGCCAGTTCAATCTTCACGGAGTCCGAGTTGGCGCCCGAGCCCTGGCGGTTGGCGGCATCCATCATGCCGGTGACCTGCTCAATGTGGTGACCGTACTCGTGGGCTACCACGTATTCCTGGGCCAGCGCGCCGTCCGAGCCGCCAAACTGGTCCTTGAGCACCTCGTTGAAGGACACGTCAATATAGATGGTCTGGTCAGGAGGGCAGTAGAAGGGGCCCGTGGCGTTGGAGGCGGTGCCACACGGAGTGGACGCCTGGCCCGAATAGGACAGCACGTCCGGCGCCACGTACTTCTGACCCGTAGCCTTTTCGACGATGGGGGCCCAATAGGCATCGAGGCTCTGCACCGTGGCGTTCAGGCGGCACGTGGGATCCGAGTTGGCTTGCTCCACCGTACACGCGCCAATGTAGCCGTCTGAGCTGGAGGCTGCCGAGGTGTCCTCGCCGCCGCCCGAGGTCAACGCGGAGGTGAGCATGCCGGCGTTGCCCGTGAGCAGCATGGCAATGAGGCCAATGATGATGGCTCCAATGCCCCCACCCGCTATTTTCATGCCGGTACCGCCGCCGGAACCCGTGCGGATGCGCCCGCCTTGAATATCGCCACTACCTTGGAACGTCATGGTTCCACGCTACCCATAATTGGTGTTCAAGGGAACGGGTAAACCGGGTGATAAAGGTCACTGGCGGAAATCCGCAGGAATCGGGCATCCGTGCCCTTCCCTTCCCGTCATTCAGCGGGCTGGGTCGAGATGCTGCGAGCCCTCCGGGCCGCAGCATGACGGTTGGGGTGAGGCCGCATGGCGCCCTCGTCATTCTGCGGGCGCGCAGCGCCTTTACTCGTCATTCTGCGGGCGCGCAGCGCCTCGCAGAATCTCTATCGCCCGGAACGATTTTCCGTCCTGGGTAGCCCGGTGGCCACTTTATAGGGTCTAAATTGGCCACCGGGCTACCCAGGAGCGTTGTCATGCAGAATCTGCCGATGGTGGTCGGGCACGGGGATGAGGGCGTCTCCGATCAATCAGTGCCAATCAATCAGATTGCGCCAAACAGTATCCTCGGTAAACAGTTTCCATTTGTAACGTAGGTCACAGTCCAGGTTGCCGCCTGGAATTCAATACATAGCCGCTGCGAAGCCGCAGCGGAAGGGGTGATCAACGATGATCGTTCAACGTACTCGCGCGCGGAAGAACCGTACCGCTCGCCTCTGGCGCCGTGTGGCCGCCATGACGGCAGCGGCGCTGGTGCTCGGACTCGGATTTAACGGGACGCAAGTGGCGCTCGCACCGGCTCCTGCCAATGCTGCCACTGACGCTACGCACGTGGATATTTGGGTCCAGGTGGGCGGGCAGCGGAGTGCTGGCACCAATAAACTCACTGGTCTTGCTGGTGTGCGGTTGGGTCTGTTCACCTCTGCCGCTGCTACGAGCAGAATTAACCAGTCCTGGGCGCTGTCTGCCGCCTCGGATTCTGATGGCATTGCCAGGTTTACCAATGTGCCGATCTCGGCTACTGCGGGCACCGGCGGCCAGGCCAACTATTATGTCAAGGGTGACAGCGTTTCTGGTGCTGCGGCGTCCTACACCTTCACACAGAAGGTGGGAACGTCTCAAGATTCAGATGGCACCACGGTAGTGGAGCGTGACTACGCATTCCGCGTGCCGCAGGGAACGGGTTCACTGGCTGGCAGCCGGACCTACGCCTCGGCCGGTATTACGGTGCGTCCGTCCGGAACCGTCACCAACTTTGGTGGTTTCATTCTTGATTCCAATGGTAGTACTACCGCTACCAACCAGGCTCAGCTGGATGAATCGTCGAGCATTTACACGCTCCAAGCCCCCAACCCGCCGATGCCGGCGTCCTGTGCGGGGCTCAACATTGCTTTGATCCTGGACCTTTCCGGTTCCGTGGACCGGCAGAACGCTTTGGCGCCGCTGAAGAACGCTGCTAACGCGTACATTGACACGATGGCGGGAACCAGTTCCACCATGCAGTTGGTGACGTTCAGTGATGCCGCCAACAACCGCACCAACAACTCGCCTGTGTCCCTCAACAACGCCACGGCCGTGACGGCGCTGAAGGCCACGGTGAATGGTTTGACTGCTGGTGGTGGCACCAACTGGGATGCTGCCCTGTACACGGCAGCAACGCTCACCACCAAGCCTGACGTAGTAGTGATGATTACCGATGGCAACCCCACCGCTGAGGATTCTGGCGGAGCCACTACTTCCCAGGTGAACGTGCGGGACATTGAGCGCGGCTTCCTGGCTGCCAACACGTTGAAAGCCTCGGGTGCCCACATTGAGGTGCTCGCTGTAGGTAAGGGCGTCACGCAGAACGCCGCCGTGTGGAACCTGGCGGGGATTTCCTCGCGGGATGCCGCTCCCACCACGCGCACTGAGGGTGACTCGTGGACGCGTACCACGGATTACGCTGCCGCAGCGCTGAAGCTCAAGGCCGTGGTGATGCAGAAATGCACGCCGTCCATCCACGTCACCAAGTACATTGAGCCGTGGAACAAGTCCGGTGAGGCCAACTGGACCGTGGCAGATTCCGCGTGGAACTTCACGCTGAGCAACCTGCAGACCGGCTGGGGCCTGGACGCCAACAAGGGCGAGACCTCCAGTTCCTGGAGCAAGAACACCCAGTCCGGTACTGCTGCCTGGGATTTGGTGTCACCCACACCGAACGCTACCAACGGTACTGCCACCGTGGTGGAGAACCAGCAGGCTGGCTTCACCATGCTCGCGCCGTTTACGGGCAGCAAGAACGCCCAATGCACCACCTTTGGTAAGTCTCTGACCACCACCAACACCACCAACGGATTCACGGTGACCGGCGTGGAAGCCGCTGACCTGGTGACCTGCCGCGTGGTCAACAAGGAACCTGCTCCGCTGAACGCCTCCGCAACGCTTTCTGGTTCGTTTGATGGTGGGTATGACTGGTCGCTGACTAAGACGAATGATGTGGGTTCTGGTGTGGTGAGGGTTCAGGCTGGTGCTACTCAGGATGTGGAGTATACGTTGACGGCTCAGGCTGCGCGGGTAGCGGATAGTGGGTTTACTGCTACCGGTACTGTGACGTTGACTAATGATCAGTCGATCGCGCGGACGTATAACACGGCGAATATCACCGTGAACGGCGCTACGGTGACGACGGAGCCCAGTGGGACGGTGACGGTTCCTGCTAAGAGTGGCTCTACTAATGGCTCGGTGACGGTGAAGGTGACGGCGAATTTTGGTGCTATCACTGCGGCGCCTGCTGCTGCTCGTGTGACGGTGGCTGGTCTGGGTGGTGGACGTGCGGATGTGACGTCTTCGGTGGCCGGGTTCACGTTGAACACGCCATTGGCGAATGCTACTGCGGTGTTGTCTGATGAGTTCCCCGAGTTTGCTGCGCAACTGGGTGCCGTGGAGGTTAATGCGGCTGATGCGCTTGCGGGTAAGGACTTTACGTACACGGTGACCTACAGTGCTGACAACGATGCCCTGGTGGGTAGCGATGTTGCTGACCGGGTGATTGGTACTTGCCAGGCTAGTGAGGATGCTGCAGGTGGGATTGAAGGGACACGGTTTGTCAATAAGGCCACGTTGACTTGGGATGCGGATGTTGCGAAGGCTAAGAGCACAGTGGAGTTGTGTGCTGGTCAGGATTTGACGGTGGCTAAGTCTGTGGATGCTACGTTGGTGCGGAAACTGGATTGGGATGTCAGTAAGAAGGTGTTGAACCCGTCTGCTCCTACGGCTACCACGGAGTGGCAGGATGCGGCGTCTAAGAAGGTGGAGAATGTTGATGGGACGGCGCAGTTCACGTATCAGGTGACGGCTACTCCGTTGCCGATGACGGATGCCACATGGGCGGTTACGGGTACTATCACGATGAGTAACCCGAACCCGTGGCCGGTGACGGCTCAGGTCAAGGACTTCCCGTCCTTTAAGGACGCTGCGGAATGCACTGTGGTGACCGAGGCTGACAGTACGGAAGGCTTTGTGGTTCCGGCATCTGGTTCTCGCACGGTGACGTATGAGTGTGACTTTGTGGAAGGTGCTGCCAGGCCGGCAGATACTGCCACGAATACAGCGGGGATCAAGTGGGATGCCGCCGAGGCGTTCTCTGCTGGTAGCCGTGCTAAGAGTGACGCGATGCCGGTGACGTTCGTCACGGACCCGGCTAACCTGTTGGATGAATACACCGTGACGGTAACGGACTCTAACGTTGACAACCACACCCTGTGTGGTGAGGACACGTGTACTGCTACGTGGAATGCTGACCTGACTCCCACGGTGTTTGAGTACACGGTGAACGTCAACCCGACGAGTGATATTGCTCCCATCACCTGCAACTCTAGTGCTGCGTCGGATTGGACGGTCAATACGGCTGCGTTGTCTACGGGCGCTGAGGATACTGCTGATGTGTGTGTGTGGGATTCGCGTCCCGAAGCCACGCTGCTGTTCACGGGTTCCTATGACGTGAACTACGGGTGGGACATTGCCAAGAGTGTAGACAAGACCACGGTGCAACAAGCCACCCCCGGCAGTGACGTGGACTTCACCTACACACTGGACGTCACCGCGTCCAAGACGTTCTCCGGCGCCAACGCATCGGGAACCATCACGGTAACCAACACGTCCGCTACGCCGTTGGCGTGGTCGGAGATCACCCCCACTGTGGTAGTCAACACGACTGGTGGCACCGTGACCTTCACCAAACCCGCAGACGAGGAGTTCCTTGCTGCCGGTGCCGAAGGAGTGATCCAGGTGCGGTGGGTTGCGGCGAAGGCCACCGGACAGCCTTCCGGTATGTTCCGGGTGGACGTCACCGCGTTCGGCCAGTCCATCCTGAACGTTCCGAACGCTCTGGCTACGGTGTTTGCGTTCACCAACGCAGACGTGACTGAACACGGCAGGTTTGCTGACATCACGGACACGTTCACTGAGTTCGCTGGCGTGACAGGCCTGGATGCTGAAAAGGTGCTCGCCCAGGGCGGTACGCAACAGTTCATCTACACTGCTTCCCGCGGCGCAGACACTCTCGTTGCGGACAAGACGATCCAGGTGATGGGTGACACCCCGGAAGACCTCACCTTCACAGCACCAGAAACGATCGCTCAATGCCAATACACCACTGACAAGGACGGCATCGTCACCCTCGTCGATGAAGGCACCACGTTCACCAACACCGCCACCATCACCTGGACCAACCGTGACGAAGCCAAGACGGCCAAAGACACGGAAACGGTCACGGTTTGCAACGATGCCGAGTTGAGCATTGGCAAGGCTGTGGTGGGAAGTGCCACCCGCACCTATGCGTGGAACATTGAGAAGAAGGTTGATGCCGCCACGTGGCCGAGCACGGAACCTGACTGGCAAGATTCCGCCACCAAGTATGCCGAGCACACGGTGCTGGAGAACGGCGCGTTTGTCACCAAGGACATCGGTGAAGCAAGCTTCGACTACCGGATTGTTGCCACCCCAGGCGCCTACTCGGACTCCGCGTGGCTCATGGAAGGCACCATCACGGTGGACAACCCCAACACCAAGGACGTTCCCGTCACCATTGCAGACCTGCCTAACTTCACCGCCAGTGATGCCGCAGCAACCTGCACCGTGCTGGACGTGCCAGAAGATGGCTGGGTAGTTCCCGCAGCGAATGCTGAAGGTCCCGGTTCGCTCACCGTGAACTACGCCTGCGTCTCCGAATCGGCCACCCCGGTTCTGTTCGCTGGCACCAACACCGCCACGGTAGCGTGGGATGGCCTGTTCACCACAGCCAACTCGGCTACCACCGCAGTGGACTTCACGGAAGCCGACTACGTGTTTGGCCTGGTCAACGCCACGGTCACCGTGACCGATGACCAAGCAACGCCAGCGGACACCACCGATGACGTGATCTTGGGCACCTGTGACTGGTCAGCCGAAGGCACCCCGTGTGAGTTCAGCCAGACCCTGCTCTTCACCGGTCCGGAGATGCCGGCCTCGGTAGAGACTCGTCAAGAGTTCTTCACGGACGGCGCCATCAACACGGCGCGGATTGTGGAGACAGGTCAGGATGACACGGCCGAAGCCATTGTGGTGGACGTCAAGGATCCCGTGGGCCTGGACCAGACCTGCTACGAGCAACTCGGGTTCGATTCCTGGCAAGCCGCCGAGGCTGCTGGCGAAGCCAGCCAGATTGACGGCGAGTGGGCCTGCGCCACGGAAGAGCAGCCTCCGCCGCCTCCCACGGGCAATGACAAGCACGGCAAGGACAAGGTAGTGACCAAGGTGACCACGGTAACCAAGGTCAAGGAGATCAAGGTTGCCAGTGCCACCCCCGTGGCCAAGGCGAAGCAAGTCATGGCTCCACTGAAGTCCGCGCCTGTGCTGGCTCTGACTGGTGCAGGAATTGCCACCCTCCTGCTGGGCCTCATTGCCGGCCTCGGTGGCGTAGCGGCCATCAAGCCGAAGCGTCGCGAGCAGTAGGTCACTAACAACACAGCCCCTCGTTTGGCTGGTTGAGCCAGCGCCTCAGGCGCGACGGCCGAAACCACCAGGCGAGGGGCTGTGTTGTGCCGAGATGCTGCGATCCCTGCGGGCCGCAGCATGACAGGGGTGCGGGGGTTTCGACCGTCGGCCACTCTGTGGCCTGGCTCAACCGCCCGAGTATCCGTCATCCTGCGGGTGCGTAGCGCCTCGCAGGATCTCTACTGAGCAGCACTCACCACTTGCGCTGCCACGGCGCGTTGCACATCGGCGTGTTCCTCGGAGACAAGCCGCACCAGCGCCGGAGCGGCATCGGCGTGGGCGTCCAACCAACCCTGCACGGCAGCATCCACCTGGGGTGAGGCGGCGGCCAGGGGGAACATCCCGCCGATGATTTCCTCAAACATCTGGTACGTGCGCGTGTCCCACAGCCCGTCCAGAGCGTCCAAGAACTTCCCGACGAAGGGGCTGAGAATCTCCGGATCGTTGACATGGCAGAACCCTGCGGCCGTGGCGCGGATCATGGCGTTGGGCAACTCGGGGTTGTTTAACACGGCATCAAAGGCGGCCTGCTTGGCCTCTGCCGTGGGCCATGAGGCCCGCACCCGCGCGGCAGCCTGCAAACCGGAGGCCGTGTCATCTGCCGCCAGAGCGTCCTCCACCTCGGACTCGTCCAGAACCCCGAGTGTGGCCAGTCCCTGCAGCACCTCCCACCGCAAGTCCGTGTCCAAGGTCAACCCGGGCAGGGAGACCGTGCCATCGAGCAACCCCCGGAGCCGGTCCGTGTCCTCGGGATTGTTCACATTGAACGCGTAGGTTTTCAGCAGGTGCAGTTGAAGGTCTGAACCCGCAGGCGAGTCCTCCAGCATGTCCCACAGCCCGCGAGCCACCCGGGCTTGCTCTGCGGAACGCGCCTGTGGAGCAGCGTAAATCGTCGCAGCAGTACGCAAGTGCCCCAAGACCGTCTGCACTGTGGTGGAGTTGGTCCCGCTGCCCAGGTGGGTCATCACGGCGTCAATGTACTCGGACGCGGGCGCCTCGCCATCGGCCACGGCATCCCACAACGCCCCCCACACCAAGGTGCGCGCCATCGGTTCCTGGATTTTCCCCAGGTGCTCCACCGCAAAGGCGTGACTCGCGTCATCCAGGCGAATCTTGGCGAACGTCAGGTCCGTGTCATTGAGCAGCACCAGTCCGGGCCGCTTCAACCCTACGGCTCCGGGAATTTCCTTGCGGGCGGTGACCACGTCTCCAAAGTCCTCGCGCGTGCGGACCACGGCTGACCCGTCCTCTGCGAGGTCAAAGAACCCAATCCCCACGCGGTGCGGACGAATGGTGGGATAACCGTCCGGGGCCGTTTGAACAATGGCAAACTCCGTGATGACGCCAGCATCATCGGAAGCAATCTCCGCCCGCAGCGTGTTGGTTCCGGCAGTCTGCAGCCATGCCTCCGCCCAGGAGGAGAGGTCACGGCCGGACGTCTGCTCCAACTCGGCCAGGAGGTCACCCAACTCGGCGTTGCTCCATTGGTATTTTGTGAAATAGTTGGCCAACCCTTGCAGGAACTGATCCTTGCCCACCCATGCGGCCAGGAGTTTCAGCGCGGAACCGCCCTTGGCATAGGTGATGCCGTCAAAGTTAACGTACACGTCCTCAAGATCGTTGATGGTTGCGACGATGGGGTGGGTGCTGGGAAGGGCATCCTGGTGGTACCCCCACGTTTTCTCGGACGCGGTAAAGGTGGTCCACGCGTCCGTCCATTCGGTGACACTCGCCGTGGCCAGGGTGCTGGCAAACTCGGCAAAGGACTCGTTGAGCCACAGGTCATTCCACCATTTCATGGTGACCAAATCCCCAAACCACATGTGGGCGAGTTCATGAAGGATGGTGACTACGCGGCGTTCTCGTCGGGCATCTGACACCGCGCCACGGAACACATAACTCTCGGTGAAGGTGACGCAGCCGGGATGCTCCATGGCACCAGCGTTGAACTCGGGCACAAAGAGTTGGTCATACTTGGCAAACGGGTACGGATACTGGAAGTTCTCCTCGTAGAAGCCGAACCCTGCCGCCGTGATGTCCATGATGTAGTCAGCGTCAATGTGGTTCGCTAGTGAGGCGCGGCAGAATACGCCCAGTGGGATCTCCCGGCCGGTGACGGAGGTCAGCGAGCCGCGCTGAACGGCGTACGGACCGGCCACCAGGGCCATGAGGTACGTGGAGATTCGCGGCGTGGGCTCAAACTCCCACCGCGCGGTAGTACTGCGGTCCACCCCGTTATCTTGTGCGGTGTCGACGCACTCCACCCCGTCATCCTGCGCGGAGCGAAGCGGAGTCGCAGGATCTCGTCGGACGTCCCCCACCATCACGGGCTCGGGCGTGGGCTGGATGCTGACCACCTGCCAATACGCTGGAGCCGTGACGGTCAGTTGATACGTGCTTTTCAGGTCCGGCTGTTCAAACGTGGCAAACATGCGGCGTGCATCGGGCACCTCAAACTGCGAGTACAGGTACACCTCGCCATCCACGGGATCCACAAAGCGATGCAATCCCTCCCCGGTGTTGGAGTATTCACAGGTGGCCGTGACGGTGACCGTGTTGGTGGCGGCCAGATTGGCCAGGGTGATGCGGCTGTCCTGGAACACCTCGTCTGGGTTCAGGCTGACCCCGTTGAGTTCCACCGAGTGAACGGCGTCCGCAATCAAGTCAAGGAACGTGCTTGCTCCAACGGTGGCGTCAAAGGCTATCGTCGTGGAACTCGCAAAGGTCTGCGGACCGGTAGTGAGGTCCAGATCGATGGCGTAGGAACTGACGTTGGTGATGACGGTTGCGCGCTGAGTGGCTTCCTCGCGCGTGAGGTTCTGACCAGGCATGGGATCAATCTTTGCACGGAACGCTTTCATATCACCCCCCTGTGGCATGGTGGGGTCATGCCTGCTACCTCGCGGAAACGTACCCCTTCAGGACGTGCCTGGAACGAGCCCACCCTTGCCCCCGTGGTGCTGGTGCGCGGTCCAGCGGAGTACCTCCGGGAACGCGCCGTTGCGGGGTTACTGGCGTTGGCGCGTCAGCGTGATCCAGAGATTGAGCGGGTGGTGCTGGCGGGTCCTGAATACGTTGCGGGGGCGGTTCTGTCCGCTACCAGTCCGTCACTTTTCAGTGCGTCCAAAGTGGTGGAGATTACCGGTGCCGAGCAGTGTACGGACGCCCTGGTCACGGACATGGTGGAGTACGTCAAGGCTCCGTTTGGTGACGCCGTAGTGATCCTGGTACACGGGGGAGGGGTGCGCGGAAAACGCATGCTTGATGCGGTGCGGAAGTCCGGCGCTCCCGAGATAGTGTGCGAGGTCCCCCAGTGGGACGCTGGCGAGGTATTCAAGGCGGACTTTGTGACCGGGGAGTTCAGGGCGGCCAAGAGGAAGGTGGCTCCGGAGGCCGTCAGCGCACTGGTGGAAGCACTGGGCTCGGACCTGCGCGAGTTAGCGTCCGCCGCTGCGCAGTTGGTGGCGGACACGGAAGGAACGGTCACGGCTGAGGTGGTGGACCGGTACTACGGCGGGCGCGTTCAGGCCACGGGCTTCCGCGTGGCGGATGCTGCCGTCATTGGTGATGTGGGGCAGGCCGTGGCGTTGCTGCGGCACGCGCTTGATGTGGGAGTGGACCCTGTGCCGTTGGTGGCCGCGTTGGCGTCCAAGATGCGGCAGGTGGCCAAGGTCAGCGATTTACGAGGAACGGGAAAGCGGCCGCAAGATGTGGGCCTCGCGCCCTTCATTGCCCGGAAGATTGGCGAGCAATCGCGCGGGTGGACGGATGCCGGGATTGCCGCGGCTATTGAGGCCGTGGCCGCCGCAGACGCTGACGTCAAGGGCGGAGCGCGGGACCCCATTTATGCCGTAGAGAAAGCAGTCCTCACCGTGGCCGCCCGAGGGCTGCGGTAGTTCCTGGAGCGGTGGTTCCTGGCGCGCTAATTGACTGGCGCCGTAGATTCTGCTGCGGTAGTTCCTGCTGTGGTGCGCCTCATCAGAGCATACCGAAGCACAAGCCGCCTATTTAGGGTACTACCCAATTCTGGGTACGACGAAAAGCGCCGTCTCCTGACGGAGGCGACGCTTTGGTCAACTCAGATCAAGCCGGTAGAGCCCAGGTGAACCGAAGTACCAGCGCGTGAATTACAGCGCGTTGACCTGGACGGCCAGCTTGGACTTGCGGTTGGCAGCCTGGTTCTTGTGGATGACGCCCTTGGACACGGCCTTGTCCAACTTGCGGTTGGCATCGGCCAGCGCGGCGGTGGCGGTGTCCTTGTCGCCAGCGGCGATGGCTTCGCGCACCTTGCGGACGTACGTCTTCAGTTCGGACTTCACGGCGCGGTTGCGCAGGCGAGCCTTCTCGTTGGTCTTGATGCGCTTCAGCTGCGACTTAATGTTTGCCACGGGGAAACCTTCTGGTGTGTAACACTTGGAACCGGAAAAGCATACCAGTGTGAGGCTGATCCGCTAAATCGGGGAACGCCGGACGCTCTCGGCCCGATCACGCGGTGCCGAAATTGCCACCAGAAGCGCGCGCCAACTGCAGCGTTGCCACCACAGCGCGATGGTCGCTCACGGCGAGGTCCACCACCTCAGCCTCCGCCGCCACGCACATCCCGTCCAGGTCAGGGTTCAACAACACATGATCCAACTGCAGGAACGGCTGATGCCGCGGGTACGTGGGCGAGTCAATCAGGTCCCGCCACCCGGTGGTTTCCGCCGGTTCCGCGCCGCGAATGTTGAGATCGCCCATTAACAGGACCGGATTGCCCGCGCCGTCTCGTCGGGCATGGTCCTGGCTGAGATGCCGCACCAACCACCTCAACTGCCGCCGGTTTGACCAGGCGTGCGTGCTCAAATGCGTGGTACACACCGTCACCGGGCCGTGCGGCGTCTCTATGTGGGCTGCGAGCGCTACGCGCGGATCGTCGCGTCCCACCTGGAGCCTGCCACCCAGCCACAGTGAGCGTAACGGCAGGCGGAGATGCTCCCACCGCGTGACCGGATACCGGGACATGAGCGCAATCCCGTGCCCGGGAACGGTGTCCGCCGCAGGCGCCGCGGCACGATGCCGTCCCAGCCACACGCCCAGGTAGGTCCGCACGGCACGCCTCCCAGCACGGGACGCCAACACAGTCCAGATCCCGCGCACCTTTGCCGTCCAACCTTTTGCGCGTGCCAGCGGCAGGAGCGCCGCGCCCGGATCATCCCCGGGAGCGCGGGCAGGCTCCACCGCGCCCGCCACGCCGGGTTGGTATCTCCACACGTCAAACCCCAACCCGCTGGCAATCACCTCTGCCGAGTCCACGTTTCCAGAGCGCGCCTGCCACCGGTCCGCCTCCTGGATGGCCACCACATCGGCCTGGAAGGGAGCCAATGCTCGAGCCACAGCACCCACGTCCACCTGGCCATCGGGCAACCGCCCGTGCTGGATGTTGAAACTCGCTACTCGTAACTCCATGGCCCCATCCTGCCGTCACGAGTGCCACCGGGCATCGAGTCACGTCCGAACACGGCGCGTATCCCACGGCAGACGCGTTCCCTCGGTACGGTGGGAGATGACCGATTGACCTTAGGGGATTGACATGCACACTCCAGCTCATTTACTGACTGACACCGCCAACATTGTGGCTGCGGGAATGGCCGCTACGGCCCTTGCCCCTATGGCCTGGAAAGCGCGTCACGCCGAGCCAACGCGTGACCGCATCGGCATGGTTGCCGCAACCGGCGCCCTGGTGTTCGCGGTTCAGATGGTGAACTTCCCCGTGGCTGCTGGAGTCTCTTCCCACCTCATCGGCGCTGCACTCGCGGTTGCCCTGATTGGGCCGCTCGCGGCGATGGGCGTGATGACCGCCGTGATTGCAGTGCAAGCATTCGTCTTTGCCGATGGCGGGATTGCCTCGCTGGGTGTCAACACGCTCACCATGGCCGTGGTGGCCGTGGCCGCCGCGTGGGGCGTGCTGAAACTCACCGAACGCTGGGGTGAATCCGGTGCGCCGCATGCAGCGCGCGTGGCGCTCGCGGCCGTGGCCAGTCCTCTTGCCGCCGTCACCGTGTTGACCGGTCTGTACGCCGTTGCTGGCGCTCCTGGCGGACCTGGAGCCGCAGAGTTTGCCGGCACCATGCTGACCAGCCACCTCGTTGCTGCCGTAGCCGAAGGCGTGATCACCGCCGCCATCGTGGCGTTGGTAGCCCTTGCTGCTGCTCCCACGCGCGCACGCTGGATTGCCGGTAGCGCTGTCATCACGGCGGGTGGGTTGTCCATGGTGGCCTCTGCCTACCCGGACGCCCTGGAGTCCGTGCTGGCTGGCTTTGGCGAGTCTGCCGCTGCTCCCTTGCTTGGGATGTTTGCGGGATACGGCGAGGGTGTGGGCGTGGCGCTCGCGGGCATTACTGGCATCGCCATCGTCGCCCTGGTACTTGGTGGAGTAGGCGCTGGGCAGCGTCGCCTCAACGGGGTTGCTGCTGCGTAAGGGTTGTTGCCGCGCACGTTCCGGCTACCAATGCCACCTGCTGTGACCGAGTCCGGCGAAAACTGTGGGACAATGGCAGGAATCTGTGTGTCCCATCACAGGTGTGTCCAAACCCCGTGTAGTGAGAAATTGTGCCCATCCCCACCCCCGCTTTGAGCGCCCGCATTCAGCCGAACTCCACGGCGCCGGAATTGATCCGCAATTTTTGCATCATTGCTCACATTGACCACGGTAAGTCCACGCTTGCCGACCGGATGCTCGGCATCACCGGTGTGGTGGAGGCCCGTCAGGCGCGTGCGCAATACCTGGACCGGATGGACATTGAACGCGAACGCGGCATCACCATCAAGAGCCAGGCGGTCCGCATGCCGTGGGCCGTTACTGACGACGATGGAGTCATGCAGCCCTACGCGCTCAACATGATTGACACCCCAGGTCACGTGGACTTCTCCTATGAGGTGTCTCGCTCGCTGGCCGCGTGTGAAGGCGCCGTGTTACTGGTGGACGCTGCCCAAGGGATCGAAGCCCAAACGTTGGCCAACCTCTACTTGGCTATGGCCAATGACCTGGAGATCATCCCGGTTCTCAACAAGATTGACCTTCCTGCCGCTCAGCCGGAAAAGTACGCCGAGGAACTCGCCAACCTGGTGGGTATTGACCCCTCCGAGGTTCTGCAAGTCTCGGGGAAAACGGGGGCCGGAGTACCGGAATTGCTGGACAGGATCGTCGAACTGGTGCCGCCTCCGGAAGGCGACCCCAACGCGCCGAGCCGCGCCATGATTTTTGACTCCGTGTATGACGTGTATCGCGGAGTGATCACGTATGTGCGAGTGAAGGACGGGCACATTTCCGCGCGTGAGCGTCTGGTGATGATGTCCACCAAGAAGGAGCATGAACTCCTGGAAATCGGCGTGATCTCGCCTGAACCTGCTCCCACCAAGGGGATTGGTGTGGGTGAAGTGGGCTACCTCATCACCGGAGTGAAGGACGTGCGGCAGTCCAAGGTGGGGGACACGGTGACTAACGCCGCCAAGCCAGCCACCACGGCGCTGGCCGGATACTCCGAGCCGAAGCCCATGGTGTTTTCCGGGCTGTACCCCATTGATGGCAGTGACTACCCTGCCCTGCGCGAGGCGTTGGACAAACTTAAACTCTCGGACGCTAGCCTGAACTACGAGCCGGAAACCTCCGTTGCTCTGGGGTTTGGGTTCCGCGTGGGCTTCCTCGGCCTGCTGCACCTGGAGATTATCCGGGAACGCCTGGAACGCGAGTTTGATCTGGACATCATCTCCACAGCGCCGAACGTGATCTATGACGTGATCCAAGAGGACGGGACCGAGGTTCTGGTCACCAACCCGGCGGAGTTTCCTGCCGGGAAAATCAAGGAAGTGCGCGAGCCCGTGGTGAAAGCCACCGTGCTGACTCCCGCCGAGTTTGTGGGCACCGTGATGGGGATTTGCACGGATCGCCGGGGCGCATTACTCGGAATGGATTACCTCAGTGAGGACCGCGTAGAGATTCGGTACACGTTGCCGCTGGCGGAAATCGTCTTTGATTTCTTTGACACGCTGAAATCCAAAACGCGTGGCTACGCCTCCCTGGATTACGAACCTGCAGGTCAGCAGACGGCCAATCTGGTCAAGGTGGACATTCTCCTCCAAGGGGAAAAGGTGGATGCTTTCTCCGCCATTACGCACAATGACAAGGCGTATGATTACGGCGTCACCATGGTGAAGCGTCTGCGCAAACTCATTCCCAGGCAGCAGTTTGAGGTGCCGATTCAGGCCGCCATTGGGTCTCGGATTATTGCGCGTGAAAACGTAGCCGCAATGCGGAAGGATGTTCTTGCCAAGTGTTATGGCGGTGACATTAGCCGTAAGCGGAAGTTGCTAGAGAAGCAAAAAGAGGGCAAGAAGCGGATGAAGATGATCGGCACCGTGGAAGTACCCAAGGAAGCCTTCATCGAAGCGCTGTCCACGGATGCTGACAAGAAAAAGAAGAAGTGACCGCTGCGCCCTTCTCGGTTAGCTCCTCGCTGCGCTCGTCAACACCTTCGGCGGGCTCGGCCAACCACGAGCACGCTCGCGTTGGCTCTCGCTCCTTCTCGGTGTATTGCCACGTACCGTTTTGTGCGGTCCGCTGCGGGTATTGCGATTTCACTACTTACACCAACGCGGAGTTAGGTCCCGGTGCGTCTCGGGCAACGTATGCCGACACGGCCATCCAGGAAATCCACCAAGCGCAGCGAGTCACCGGTGAGCGCTCCGTCTCTACGGTGTTCTTTGGTGGCGGTACGCCCACGCTCCTGCCCGTCACGGATCTTGCTCGTATGTTGAACGCCATCAACTCCACGTGGCCGCTGGAACCGAACGCCGAGGTCACTACGGAAGCGAACCCAGACTCCGTCACGCAGCAGGACCTCCACCACCTTGCGGACGCGGGATTCACGCGGATTTCCCTCGGCATGCAATCTGCCGTCCCGCACGTCCTGACTACCCTGGACCGCACCCACAACCCCGCACGTTTGCCAGATGTTGTCAGCCACGCACAACGCGCAGGACTCCAGGTCAGCGTGGATCTCATTTACGGAACGCCGGGGGAAAGCCTGGAGGATTGGCGGACCAGCGTGGAGGCTGCCCTGAACCTGGGTGTTGACCACATTTCCGCCTATGCGCTGACCGTAGAACCCCACACTCCCATGGGCCGGAGGATCGCACGCGGACTGATCGCTGCTCCCAACGAGGACGATCAAGCGGCCAAATATGAACTGGCTGATGACCTCTTCACCCAAGTGGGCCTGACATGGTATGAGATTTCCAACTGGGCGCGAGGAGGCATCTCCGGCCCCCACGCCTGCCGCCACAATCTGGCGTACTGGCGCAATCAGGACTGGTGGGGAATCGGCCCCGGAGCCCACTCCCACCTGGACAACGAGCGGTTCTGGAACGTCAAGCACCCGCGCCCGTACGCCGAGGCACTCCGTCACGGCAGGCTCCCCATGGATGGCCGCGAAACCCTCACGGCCGAGGACCGCGAACTGGAGGCCGTCATGCTCGGCATCCGTTTGAGTTGCGGCCTCCCCATCGTCGAACTGTCTGCTGCGGCCCAACGGGCCATCCCCACGCTCATCGCCCAGGAACTCATTGACCCGCGCGCCGCCATCAAGGACCAGCGCCTCATCCTCACCCGCCAAGGCCGCCTCCTTGCCGACACCGTCACCCGCACGCTCGTCGGGTGAGCCTCGTCGAATAACCTGCCCTGAGTCAGCCTGGCCGGGGTAACAGCACCGGGCGAACCCCGCCCGGTTAACCGTGCCAGGTCAACAGTGCCAGGTACACTCCGCCGGGCCAACGGCCTGCGCCGCACCGTGCGTGACACAATCACTCCATGAAATACGGGCACTTTGACGAGGCTGCGCACGAGTATGTGATTGATCGCGTGGATACGCCTGCGTCCTGGACCAACTATTTGGGCACCAAGGATTTTGCCACGGTGATTGCCCATCACGGTGGAGGATATTCGTATTACAAGGATGCGCAGCAAGGGCGCGTCACGCGGTATCGGCAAAACGGTGTGCCGATGGATCGCCCCGGAAAATACGTCTACCTCACGGACGCAGCGTCTGGCGATTTCTGGTCCATCCCCTGGCAACCCGTGGGCAAACCGTTGGATTCCGGCACCTGGACAGCCGCGCACGGCATGGGGTACACGCGCTTTGAGAGCACCTACAGGGGCATCAGCGCCATGCACACCGTGTTCATCCCGTTGGACGACGATTGTGAGGTGTGGGATGTGCGCATCGTTAACACGGGCGACGAGTCACGGACACTGACCGTCACCGGGTATGTGGAATTCTCCTTTCACAACGTGGAAATAGACAATCAGAACCTGCAGATGTCCCTGTACTGCCAGGGCGCTGACTACGCCGATGGCGTGATTGAGTGTGACGCCTTCTACGAACCCTGGACGGAGCACTTCTTTTCCTCACGACTCGGCACCCATGATCCCACCCTCCCGGATGCCTTTGATTGCCTGAGGGACGCCTTCATTGGCCCCTACCGCACGGAAACCAACCCCCTCGGCGTGGAACGAGGACTCACCGGTTCCCAGGGCACCACGCAGAATCACTGCGGTGCCCTGGCCCATCGCGTCACTCTCAACCCTGGCGAGGAAGCCAGGATCGTTTTCCTCCTCGGCCACGGCTCGCGCGACGCCGCAGGCCTCGCCCTCCGCGCAACATACACGCCGGACCACGTGGACGCCGAATACCAACGCCTGCTGGATTACTGGGCTGAGAAGCGCAGCCGGTTCCAGGTCAGCACGCCCTCGGAGGGCATGAACTCCATGCTCAACACCTGGACACTGCTCCAAGCGGAAACGTGCGTGGTGTGGAGCAGGTTCGCCTCCTTTGTGGAGGTGGGGGGACGGAGCGGATTGGGCTTTAGAGACACGGCTCAGGACGCTGCGGCGGTCATCCACTCCAATCCGGAGACGTCTCGCCAGCGCATTGTAGAACTCCTCCGGGCACAAACGGAAGCCGGGTACGGGCTCCATCTCTTTGAACCGTCAGATTTTGACCCGCAACCCGTGAACAAACCGGGATTCCTCACGCCCACGGTGGTGCCTCGCGCGGAAGGCGCATCGCTCATCCACGGACTCAAGGACACCTGCTCGGATGACCACCTGTGGTTGCCGTTCACGGTGGCGCAGTATGTGTATGAAACGGGCGATGCCGCGTTCCTGGACTCCGAGATTCCCTTTGCTGAAGCTGCCGCCGCAGCGGCCGGCACGGGGAACGCCGCGCCCGGTCACACTGTATGGGAACACCTGGAACGCGCGTTGACCTTCACCTCAGAGCACATTGGTCCCACGGGAGTGGCACTGGGCCTGCGCGCAGACTGGAATGACTGCCTCAACCTTGGCGGCGGCGAGTCCGCACTGGTCACCTTCCTTCACGCGTGGGCCATCCGGTGTTACCTGGACCTTGCCGAGGCCGTGGGCCACACAGATCAGACTGGCCACACCGGCTACCCTGTCAACCCTGTCAACACCCGCACGTGGACCGCAGAACTGGAGCGCATCAGCCAGGTGGCCACCACGGAACTGTGGGATGGTTCCTGGTGGCGGCGCGGCGTGACCTCCCAGGGCGTTCTGATTGGGACCACCACCAACGCCGAGGGAAAGATGTTCCTGGAACACCAGGCGTGGCCTACCATTGCTGGAATCGCCACCCCGGAACAATCCGTGGCCACGCTGGATTCCATTCACCAGCACCTCGCCTCCGAATACGGGATGCACTTGGAGTGGCCCGCGTACACGCAGGTTGATGACACGGTGGGATTCCTCACGCGGGTGTATCCCGGCATCAAGGAAAACGCTGCCATCTTCAGCCACCCCAACGCCTGGCCCATCATTGCTGAAGCGATCCTGGGGCGTGGCGATCAGGCGATGGCTCTGTACGAGGCCATCTGCCCGTGGACCCACAATGACGCCATTGAGGTTCGCGAAGCCGAACCGTACGCCTACGTCCAGTTCCTCTATGGACGGGACCACCCACGGTACGGCCTGGGGCAGAATCCGTGGCTGACCGGCACCGCAGGGTGGATGTATACCGCCGCCACCAAGTACATCCTGGGCATCCGGCCGGGGATGCGCGGCCTCACCATTGACCCCTGCATCCCCACCGATTGGGACGGGTTTGAGGTGACTCGCCAGTGGCGCGGCGCCACCTACCACATCACCGTGACCAACGCGCAGCACGTCTCGCGCGGGAAGGTCAGCGTAACCGTCAACGGCCAGTCCCACCCCTCTGATCAACCCATCCCCCTATTCGACGAAGGCGCACGCGTCACTGTATCCGTTGAACTGGGATAGGGGTTGGCAACCCGTGATCTTCACAGGGCCGCCTAATTCATTTGACCGGTGTCTCCACGGTACTGTCTACTTCGCGCTACTTCACGGTTGCTGTCTTCTTTGAGGTGACCTCGCGTGCCTGGAATCCGCTGCGCTTGGCCGTCACCGTCACGGTAATCCGTTTCCCACGGTCTGCGGCCTTGAGGGTGTACGTCTTGCCCTTAGCACCTTTGATGGCCTGACCGTTGCGCCGCCACTGCACTGTGTAGGACTTCGGATTATCGGTGAATCCGGTGCGGGTCATGGTCAAGCGGGAGCCCACCTTGGGTGTGCCACTGATGGTGACCTTCCCCTTCTTGATGACGTTGGGGAGGATTGCTCCAGAGCGCACCCACGGTGTGGACACGTGATCCGCGCGGGTGGCCCGCACGCGTACCGTGATCTGCTTGCCTTTGTCAGCGTTTTTAAGGACGTACTTCTGTGACGTGGCTCCGCTGATGGCCGAACCCGCCCGGTACCACTGGTACGCCAGCGTGTGCCGGTTTTCCAGCGAGGCAAACCCGGAAGGCTTGGCAGTGACCGTTTGCCCGGACGCCTGAGTTCCAGAAATCTTCACCGTTCCTGCCTTGATGGCGGGTTGGGGAACGCTCCTGCCAATAGTGATGGTGGCCGTGGTGGCGGTCATGGAGTTGACCCTCAGCGCAAAGCCCTCGGAGATGGACGTCATTCGCTGGTCCACCCCAAAGGACGTGGAGCGTAGTGACGCATCGATCTTAGCCTTGGGGTTAGCCACGTACACCGTCCCGCAATACGGGAACACCACCCCTTTGCACATCCCGGAGTTGTCACGGATGGCCTTCATCACGCGCACGCCGGATTCCGTGACGAATCGGCGTGAACCCCAGGAGACCACGCGTCCATTCAAGCTCTTGTCATAGCCTGCGTTGTTGCGCATTTCCAGCCAGTATTTATCGCCCGTGACGGGATCGGTGACGCGTACGCCGCGCGTTCCCGAGGATTCAGCGGTAGCAGTCAGCGTGAGGGTGACGGGTTTGCTGCCCGGCGTGACCTTGACCCAGCCGCGTGAGAAACCCAAGTAGTCCGCAGCCGGCGCTGACAACGAACCGAGGTTCGTTTTCCCGGAGGAGGACATGACGTCTAACATGTCACCGTACTCGCGAATCACACAGCGTCCCGAATGGTGCTTCCAGGCCGAATCTGTCCGAGCGTCCATACTCCCGCTGCCACATTCCAACACATTGGCATGCTCCAAGCCAAAGTTGTGGCCCAACTCGTGAGCAATCACACCCATCTGAGGGCCGTTCCACGCAACGGTGTAGGACAGGTTGAAATCCTTGCCACCAGACCGGATGGCTGTGTCCCCCATGGAGGCCGTTCCGGCCGGACTTCCCTCGCCGCATCCGTGGACCACCACCAGGAGGTGTGAGGCGTTATTCCAGGAGTTGAGATCCGCCTGTGTCAACCCAAAGAGATCCCACGCCGCTGTCCAGGCCGCCCACGGCTGACTCCGGTTGCACCCACCGGTGAGGCCACCGCTGCCATTGATCACCTTGCCATGGACAAAACTCATGGTTCCGTTGGATTGTGTAGACCAATACTGTCCGGCTTGGGTCACGGCGTTCTTGGCGTTGGTCACGGCCGAGGCCGGAACGGTGACTCCAGGCGGTGACATCACCACAGTGTGAACAGTGCGCTTCTTTCCCCGCGCAATGACGTCACTCAACGCAATTCCCGAGTCCGGACCAGGGACAAGGACGTCCAGGGATTCCAGTGCCCCCTGCGGCGAGATGCTGGCTTGAACAATGTCCCCGGTGCTGGCATACCGCAGCACGTCATCGGGAACTTCCACCACTCCGCTATCCGTCATGACGTACACCGTGCGCGAGTTGTTGCTGGTGACGTCATCCCCGTGTGCATCGTCCCCGTGTTCATCATCCCCGTGTTCCTCATGATCGTGAGGCTCCGGGCCTGGGTGTGGTTCTTCTTTAGCATGGGCGAGGACCACCACCTGGCCTACCATCGCCGAGGCCACACCCTGCGGCGTCATGGCGAGGCCCGCATCATGACCACCACTGGGTCTCGCGGAATCTGCGAGGTCAAGTCCCGCTGACACGGAGACCTGTGGTCCCCGGGAATCGGCGGCATCATCCGTGACGGAGAAGTCCGTCACCTCCCCAATGCGAACGTCAGAGCCTGCCGAAACACTGGCTGCAACAGCAGGTGGGGGAGCCGCAACGGCGGTGGGAACGGCGATTACCGAAGGAGGAACCGCAGCAGCAGGGGAAGGAACCGCAGTGACACCACCACCCAGGAGAACGCCAGCAACAAGTCCAGCCACCATGCGTGTTGGGAAGGCCCCGCTCGCTCTACCCAAGGCCGCTCTACCCAAGGCCGCTCTTCCGAAGCCCGCTCTACCGTTCCGCGCTCGGCCAGCCCTGGCCTTAGGCTCCCGGCACCCACCATCTTCATATCCTCCCATCAGGCACCTACCAACCATGCATCCACTATGGCGGCACCCTGGCACGCTCCGCTCACGCCCGTAGGCGCTAGGGGAACGATCACTGCTCACGAGAGCTCCCGGGTAGTATGAAACGGCTGGTCATGCCGATGGGTTATCCTCCATGCTAGGCGCGAGGCACTGTTCTGATTCGTACCGATATTGCCCTCAGGGATAACGATTAGGGCACACATGGGAAATGGGAGGTTCTCGGCGGCGATAGGCAACCTTCGGCGCCACGTTGAACGCCTTTTGGCGCTCACTCGTGTAACGAATCCCGTCAGCGAATTGTCTCCTCATCAGGGCATCGCGGTGACGCGCGGCACCCCTCCAAACTCGCCTGCGTGAGGCAGGATGAGCGGGTGTCCGCTCCCCAATTCCAGCACCCCCACACGTCATCCCTGCGATTGCGCGGACGGGTGGTGACGCCCACTCAGGTGCTGCCTGACGCCATCGTCGAGATCAACAACGGCACCGTCACGGCGGTCACACCAGCCGATGGACTGCCCCTTCCAGAAGCCACCGGAGACACCAACGGCACCACCACGCCCGAGCCCACCGCTCTGACCATCCTGCCCGGGTTGGTGGATATCCACAACCATGGCGGAGGGGGCTCATCCTTTGCCGATGCCCTCACCGCTGAGGATGTTTCTCACGCCGCAGGTGAGCATCTCCGTCACGGTACGACGACGATCATGGCCTCCCTGGTCACTGCGGACCGACCCACCCTGTTGGCACGAGCGGAACTCCTGGCCGCCGCCGTGGACGCAGGGATCATTGCGGGCATCCACGCTGAAGGTCCGTTTCTCTCCCCACAGCGGTGCGGAGCGCAGAATCCGGCAGACCTCACGGCGGCCGATCCCGGATTTGTGACGGAACTGCTCCAGGCCGCACGGGGACACCTGCGCACCATGACCCTGGCTCCGGAGGTCGCCGGAGTGACGTGTTGTGGTGGAGTTGCCGTGGCGCTCGCGGAAGGCGGGGTCATCCCGTCCCTAGGACACACCAACGCCACCTTTGGCGAATGTGAAGCGATGATTGCCCGCACCGCGCCCCTTCTTGCCGAGCATGGATTGCGGATGACCGCCACGCACCTGTTCAACGGGATGCCGCCCATCCATCACCGCAACCCTGGACCCGTCATGGCGTGCCTGGCTGCGGCTGCCCGAGGGGAGATGGTGGTGGAACTCATTGCCGATGGTGTTCACCTGGATCCCAGCATGATGCGGACCGTCATGGAGTTGGTGTCCGCTGAGAATATGGCGTTGGTGACGGACGCCATGGCAGCCACAGGAATGGCGGACGGAGCGTATCGGCTGGGTCCAGCGGATGTGGTGGTCACCCACGGCGTGGCTCGTCTGGCCACTACGGACGGTAGCCTGGGTGCTTTGGCCGGGGGGACGGCGCACCTCCTTGACACGGTGCGCACCTGTGTCAATGCTGGCGTCCCTCTGATTGACGCGGTGAACGCCGCCTCCGCCACCCCCGCCGGAGCACTCGGCTGGACGGACCGTGGAGGCATTGCGCCCGGCAAGCGAGCAGACATTTTGGTCACGAATAGGGCCCTCAAACCTGTCCAGGTGTACCGCGCGGGAATCCTCCAGTGACGTTGATCCCAGAGTGACTGTGTCCTTTTGACCGTCCCGGGTCCCTTTGACAGTCCTGCGCCTACAACCCTGCTGCAGCCACCAGTTGGGAAGCCGCCTTCACTACTACCGCCCCGTAGAGGTCTCCGGGGGTATGGGTCATGCGTTCAATGGGTCCGGAAAGGCACACCGCTGCCAAGACCCTGCCATCACGTCCCACCACGGGGGCGGACACGGAAGCTACTCCAGCCTCACGCTCAGCAACGGAGGCTGCCCAGCCTTGCTCGCGCACCGCAGCCAGCACAGATTCGTCGAATATGGAATCACGCACCACGGCCGCGCGCCGCGCCTCGTCTTCCCAGGCCGTCAACACTTGCGCCGCAGATCCGGCGTGCATGGACAACACGGAACCCACGGGGATGGTGTCACGCAGGCCCATGAGCGGTTCTGCAGCGGCAACGCACACGCGCTGATCGAGATGGTATCGGTACAGTTGTGCGCTCTCGCCGGTGTGATCGCGCAGGGTAGCAAGGACGGGATAGGCCGCGTCCACCAAACGGTCTTGCCGCATCACGGTGGCCAACTCGCCCACTCGCGGACCGAGAACGTATCTGCCGTGGTGATCGCGGGCCACAAATCGCAAGGCTTGCAGGGCGCCCGCAATGCGGTACACGGTGGGACGCGCCAGGCCTGACCGCTCTACGAGGACTCCGAGCGACGCCGGACCCAACTCCAGGGCCGCGAGCAGCCCGGACGCTTTGTCCAGCACGGAAATGCCGCTAAGATTGTCCACTATCTGATATTAGCGTCTCACATAGTGAGACAATGGGATTTTCAACTCATTCGGTCAGTGACGTGAAAGGACAACGCCATGCCATTAACGCTGGCTCAGAAAGTGTGGAATGACCACCTTGTGACCAAGGGTGAGGACGGCGCCCCGGACCTGCTGTTCATTGATCTTCACCTGGTTCATGAAGTCACCAGTCCTCAGGCATTTGAGGGTCTCCGGCTCGCGGGGCGCCCGGTGCGTCGTACGGATTTGACGCTGGCCACGGAGGATCACAACACGCCTACCGTGGATATTGATCAACCCATTGCAGACCTGACCAGCCGCACGCAGATTGACACGTTGCGCGCCAACTGCGCCGAGTTTGGAGTGCGTCTGCACTCGTTGGGTGATGCCGATCAGGGAATTGTCCATCAGGTGGGGCCGCAACTGGGACTGACCATGCCGGGCCTGACCGTGGTGTGCGGGGATTCCCACACGTCCACCCACGGGGCCTTTGGCGGCCTGGCCTTTGGCATCGGAACATCGGAAGTGGAGCACGTGCTTGCCACACAGACGCTCCCGCTGCAGCCGTTCAAAACCATGGCCATCACCATTGAGGGTGATCTGCCGCCCGGCACCACGTCCAAGGACATCATCCTGGCCGTGATCGCCAAGATTGGCACCGGCGGCGGGCAGGGTTACGTCCTGGAGTATCGCGGCAAGGCCATCGAGGCGCTCAGCATGGACGCCCGCATGACCATCTGCAATATGTCCATCGAGGCGGGGGCTCGCGCCGGGATGATCGCCCCGGATGACACCACCTTTGCCTACCTGAAGGGCCGCCCGCACGCTCCCGAGGGCGCGGATTGGGATGCCGCCGTGGAGTATTGGCGGACGCTCGTGACGGATGAGGGCGCCGAGTTTGATACCGAGGTGATCCTCAGCGCCGCTGACTTGGAGCCGTTTGTCACCTGGGGCACCAACCCCGGCCAGGGCCTCCCGCTCTCCGCGAGTGTTCCTGACCCGCGTGATATTTCCGACGACGATGAACGGTTGGCTGCCGAACGGGCCATCGAATACATGGGGCTGACCGCAGGGCAACCGCTCAAGGAGATTGCCGTGGACACCGTGTTCATGGGATCGTGTACCAACGGCCGGATTGAGGACTTGCGATCCATTGCCAAGGTGATTCAGGGCAAGAAGAAGGCCGAAGGCGTGCGCGTTCTGGCGGTGCCCGCTTCTGCCCGGACCCGGTTGCAAGCCGAGGCCGAAGGACTGGACAAGATATTTGAGGATTTTGGAGCCGAATGGCGTAACGCCGGGTGTTCCATGTGCCTGGGCATGAATCCGGACCAACTCACTCCGGGCGAGCGTTCAGCCTCCACCAGCAACCGGAACTTTGAGGGACGCCAAGGTAAGGGCGGGCGTACTCACTTGGTGTCGCCGTTGGTGGCCGCTGCCACGGCGATCCGCGGGACGCTCTCCTCGCTTGCTGATCTGGACCTGGGCGATGACGTGGACCTTGCTAGTTTTGACGGCTCGCCGCTAGACGGCAAGGGCGCTCCCGGCTTTGACGGGGACGCACCCATTGTGGTGGATTGCCCGCTGGCCGCGTAGCACTGTCAGTCATTCTGCCTTTCCTTAGCCGTCATCCTGCGCGGAGTCGCAGGATCTCTACCTCACCCAGGAACTACCTCACCCACCAAAGGACCAACATGGAAAAGTTCACCCGCCACACAGGAATCGGCGTTCCGCTGCGCCGCAGCAATGTGGACACGGATCAGATCATCCCCGCTGTGTACCTCAAGCGGGTCACCCGCACCGGCTTTGAGGACGCCCTCTTTGCGGCGTGGCGCGGGGACCCGGACTTTGTGCTCAACCAACCCGCATACTCACAGGGTTCCGTGCTGGTAGCCGGGCCGGATTTTGGCACCGGTTCCTCGCGTGAGCACGCCGTGTGGGCGCTGAAGGATTACGGTTTCCGCGTGGTGCTCAGCCCCCGCTTTGCGGATATCTTCCGCGGTAACGCAGGGAAGCAAGGCCTCGTAGCAGGCGTGGTGTCCCATGAGGACATCGAGAAGTTGTGGGCCGCGCTGGAGGCCAAGCCCGGCACCAAGATTTCCGTGGACCTTGAACTGCGCGAGGCCAGCGCGGACAAAACCGTAGTCCCCTTCCAAATTGATGACTACACACGGTGGCGCCTGATGGAAGGTCTGGATGACATTGGCCTGACCCTGCAAAACGAGGACAAGATTGCCGCGTTTGAGGCTGAGCGCGCTGCCTGGCGTCCCCGCACACAACCGGCCAAGCACTGGCCGCAGGCCGTCGTCGAAAGCGCCCGTCCCTGATACGGGACCGTCATATCTCCCACCCCGGTATGCTGGTTCCATGACTGAAACTGCTGCCGCTGCAGGTGCTCCCCTGACTGATGCTCCCTTCACTGAGGCTCCCGTTGCCTCAGATACCCTTCCCACGGACACGGCTGCGCTGCGTGCGGTGGATCCCTCCGTGCGAAGGATCGAGGATTTCTACGCCATCGTCCCGGCTGGGGGCGCGGGAACGCGCCTGTGGCCGGTCTCGCGGCAATCGGCACCCAAGTTCCTCCATGACTTAACAGGGTCCGGGCGCACTCTGTTGCAAGCCACCTGTGACCGGCTTTCCCCCATCACCGGGGGGAAGATCATGTTGGTGACCGGCGTCAAGCACGTGGACGCGTGCCGGGCTCAACTGCCCAACCTCGCCGCCTCGGACGTGTTGGCCGAACCTCTGCCTCGGGATTCCATGGCAGCCATCGGATTGGCCGCCGCCGTTTTGCAGCAACGCCACGGTGATGTCATTGTGGGCTCTTTTGCCGCCGATCACGTGATTTCCGGACAAGTGGCTTTTGAACAAGTGGTTCGGGAGGCAGTGGCCGCTGCGCGCGCCGGATACGTCACCACCATCGGCATTGCCGCTTCCCGTCCGTCCACGGCTTTTGGCTACGTTCGTTCGTCGGATTCTCTGGGTATTGCTGAGGCACCCAGCGCCTTGCACGTGACCGGATTCACCGAGAAACCGGACGCCGCCACTGCCATGGAATACCTGGTCACGGGGGAGTACCGGTGGAACGCGGGGATGTTTGTGGTGCGTACGGACGTGCTCCTGGGCCATCTGGCCGCCGGGCATCCGGAACTGGCCGCTGGGCTGACCACCATTGCCAAGGCGTGGGACACGCCGCAGCGTGACGAGGTGATGAACGCCACCTGGCCGGGCCTGGAGAAAATTGCCATTGATCACGCTGTGGCAGAGCCGGTGGCCGCCCAAGGGGGAGTGGCTGTGGTGCCGAGTACCTTCGGCTGGGATGACATTGGGGACTTCAACTCGCTGGCTGCACTCCTGCCCGCCGTGGGGGATTCCGGCAACAAGATTGCTGGTGATCAGTCCCACGTTCTGCGCATTGAGACCGGCGGCAACGTGATTGTTCCGGGGGCCAACTCCGAGCGCGTGATCGCGTTGCTGGGGGTGAATGATTTGGTGGTGGTAGACACCGATGACGCCCTGCTGGTGACCACCCGTTCGCGCGCCCAGCAAGTCAAGAACGTGGTGGACGCCCTGCACGAGCGCGGAATCGAGGACGTGCTGTAACGCTCCTGGGCGCCTGAGTTCTGTGAGACTCACCGTTACCTTCCCGTAATAACACACGCAAGGCTGGCACAATGCCGGTATGAAGCCCCGCATTCTGGTCATTGAAGACGATCTTGATCTCGCTGAGATGATCGGCGTGGTGTTGCGTTCGGACGGATGTGAACCAGCGTTCTGCGCCACCGGTGACGGAGCGCTTCAAGCGTTCCGTCAGACACAGCCGGACCTGATCCTGTTGGACTGGATGCTCCCCGGCAAGGACGGCGTGCAAGTAGCCAAGGAGATTAGGGCTGAATCCGGCACCCCCATCATCATGCTCACGGCACGCAGTGACACCGCTGACGTGGTGGCCGGACTCGAAGCAGGCGCCGATGACTACATGGCCAAGCCGTTCAAGCCCAAGGAACTCATTGCGCGGATTCATGCCCGGTTGCGGACCACCCCCGGCACGGGTCCGGAGACCCTCAGCATTGGTGACCTGGAAATTGACGTCACCGGGCACACCGTATGCCGTGATGGCGAACCGCTCAATCTCACTCCCTTGGAGTTTGACCTGCTGGCCACCCTGGCACGCACCCCGTGGCAAGTGTTCTCCCGGGAGAAGTTGCTGGAAGACGTGTGGGGCTACCGCCACGCTGCTGACACCCGCCTGGTCAACGTTCACGTCCAGCGGTTGCGCGCCAAAGTGGAGCGTGATCCGGAAAACCCCATCATCGTCCAGACCGTGCGCGGGGTGGGCTACAAAGCCGGAGCGGTGCAGTAACGCCAAGGCCAGATTGAGTTTCCCGTCAACGGCGCAACGTCACCGCTGAGTTCCCCCAACACGGAGATGTGGATTTGTGATTGCTCCCTTTGACCGCCTCGCTTCCAGCGCCGGGCGCGCCTGGGACGCCGTGGTGCACTCGTGGCGCGGATCCATGCAACGCCGCGTGGTCACCTCCGCCATTGCCGTGGGCATTGTCACCGTGTTAGGCCTGGGAACATTCATCTCCACCTCCATCCGTGACGGTCTCTTTGACAAACGCATTGCCCAACTGGATCACCAGTTCTCCCGTTCGGCATCCGTGGTGCGGGACACGCTCGCCGCGTCCACAGCCACCTCGTCGGATGACGTCCAGGCGCTCATTTTGTCTCTCGTCGTCGAACGATTAGGAGCGGGAGCGTACGCCGCGCGCGGCTCCTTCCTTGCCGGAGCCGGAGATACCGCCGTGGGCGTGAACAACGTGGCCTCGTTCTACGGCATGGACGCCATTGTCACCTCGAATCTGCGCGCCGCCACTCTGGCCTCGGATCACCAAATGTGGCAGTCCGTGACCATCCCCTCGGCCAGTTCTGAATCCGGCAATGACGAGCCTGGCGTGGTGTTCGGCACCGTGGTAGAGGTCCCCAGTTACGGAAGATTCGGCCTGTACCTGCTCTACTCGCTGCAACCCGAGCAAGACACCTTGCACTTTGTGCAAACCACCTTGGCCGGAGGCGCAGGCGCCATCCTGGCTATCATCGGTATCATCACCTGGTTGTTCACGCGGCAAGCGGTGGCACCTGTGCAACGCGCGGCAGCCACGGCGGCACGATTAGCCGATGGCAATCTCGATGAACGCATGCCGCGCATCCGGCACGACGAAATGGACACGCTGGCACGCTCCTTCAATGAAATGGCCGAAAGCCTTCAAGATCAAATTGCCCGCCTGGAAGCGCTGTCTACCGCGCAGCGGCGCTTTGTGTCTGACGTCAGCCATGAGTTGCGCACCCCGCTCACCACGGTGCGGATGGCCTCGGAAATGATCTATGACTCCAAAGATGAACTGAATCCCGGAGCCAAGCGCAGCGCTGAACTCATGCAAAACCAGTTGGACCGTTTTGAGGAACTACTTGCGGATTTGCTGGAGATCTCTCGCCATGACGCTGGCGCTGCCATCTTGGAGGCGGAGCAAACCAATATGACCTCCTTGGTGGAAATGGTGTTGGAGTCCGCAGAACCTCTGGCTCATCTCAAAGCGGTGGCCACGCCACTGTATGCACCCGCTGAACCTGTGATGGTGGACATGGATGCTCGCCGCGTGGAGCGCATCCTGCGCAACCTGGTCACCAACGCCATTGAACACGCCGAAGGCAACCCCGTGGAAGTCCACGTGGCCGGCAATGAGGATTGCGTTGCCGTGGCGGTGCGGGATCACGGGGTGGGGCTGTCCTCGGAGGATGTGGTCCACGTGTTTGATCGGTTCTGGCGCGCCGATCCCTCACGCGTCCGGACTACGGGCGGCACTGGGCTGGGGCTCTCCATCTCGCTGGAGGACGCCCACTTACATTCTGGCACGCTGGAAGCGTGGGGCAAGAAAGGCGAAGGATCCAGTTTCCGCCTGGTCCTGCCGCGCCACACTGGACTGCCCGTGACCGATCCGCCACTGCCCCTGGTTCCCGAGACTCCCGGAAGCGGCACTGATGACCCGTCCAACGCTGAGGGTAACGGGGAGTTGTCATCCGGCGGCGTGGTGAGTCCCACAGCCATTCCCACGTTCGACGACGAGGTGGTGTAAATGGTTCTGACACGCTCCACAGCCGCGCCTAGCCGCAGGTCCTCGCTCCGTAGCAGGTCCACGCTTCGCAGCAGGGTCACGCGTGGCCGCAGGGTCTCGCTCCGCAAGGGCGTGACCCACGCCGCCGCTTTTGCCCTCCTTGTCACGGGGCTGGGGTTGGCCTCCGCAGGCTGCGCCTCCATGCCCATGCACGGAACCGTCCATCGCGGAGGCGCTGACGCCACCTCGGATGATTCCGTAGGCATCATTGCCCGCGGTCCGTCAGCAGGGCTGGACCCCAAGGACATTGTGGCTGGATTCCTCCTTGCCTCGCAGGCGGGACCCACCGCTGTCAACCCCTTTGCTACGGCACGGGAATACCTCACGGATGCCGCGCAGTCACTGTGGCGCCCGTACACGCGCGTGCTGGTAGTGGACGGAACACCCTCGGTGTCACTGGGGCAGGTTGCCGCCGCCACACCGCCGAATTCTGCCCAGCAGGATTCTGCCCAGCCAGATCCCACGCAGCCAGACGATTCTGCCGAGCGAGTCCGCGTGGTGGCGTCCGGAACCAAGGTGGCGAGCGTGGATACGCGCGGGGTGTACTCGGAGATCCGCGTCCCGGCCGCCACCTCCGTCACCTTTGACCTGGTCCAAGTAGAAGGCCAATGGCGCATTGACGCGCTGGAAGATGGGCTGCTGATATCGTCGCCCGTGTTCACCAGCACCTATCACCGTACCGAGGTGATGTTCCCCACCGCTGATGGGCGGTATTGGGTTCCGGACGTGCGCTGGTTCCCGCAGCAGACGTGGCGCACCAATGCCGTGGCCGCTCTCCTGGAGGGCCCGCAGGACCACCTAGCAGACGTGGTGACCTCGCCCGTTCCGGCGGGCACCGCACTGGCCGTGGATTCCGTGACCGTGGGTGTGGATGATACGTATCAGGTGATTCTCACGGATCACATCCTGGCGGCATCGCGGCAGGAGCGTGGTCTGCTCGCCACCCAGATCCATGCCACGCTCAATGATGGCGAGGGGGCGCTGCGGGATGTCACCCTCATGGACCGCGGCGGCGCCATCCCGGTGACGTACACCTCCGGACCGGGAACGGCCTCAACGGAGGGCAATGCCGTGGTCATCAGTGCGGATGAAGTGTGGCAAGTGCGCGAACATGAGCTGGAACCGCTGTATCCGGGCTTGATCCTCAGTGATCTGGACCCTACGGCGCTGGCAGTGGGGCGTGGGATTGAACCCGCCATTGTGGTGCGTGACGGCACGGACAGGATTGTCCGCATCACCGATGGCGTAGTGCTCTATGAAGGCACGGACCTGGCAAGCCCCGCCGTGGATCGGTACGGCGCCATGTGGACGGCCAGTGCCAACAACGCGGTGGTGGCCGTGGACGTGACCGGGCAGGAGCATCGGGTTGCGGCACCCTGGCTGGCCGGATATTCCGTGGCCACCATCCGCATTGCCCCCAACGGCGCCCAGGTGGCCCTGGTGGCACAACCCTCGGGCGAGGCCGCCGCAGTGATGGTGGCCGGCATTGTGCGGGACGCCAACGGAACACCCCTGTCACTCACGGAGCCGGTGACCGTGGGGGCGTCGATTGTGTCCGTGAGCGATGCTGTGTGGCAGGCATCGTCCGTGCTGGCCATTGTGGGCCAGGATGCGGGTTCGCGCGTGGTGTACCTGGCGGGCGTGGGCGGCCTGGACTCGCCTGGCGGCCTGCCCCGTACCGTATCCGGAGTGACCAACCCGCTGGACCTGACCGCCTCCGTGGGGACGGGCAACATTCTTGCCATTGACTCGTCCGGATTGCTGCACCTGCGGCAGTCCTCCGCGCTGTGGCCCGTTGTAGGCCAAAGGGTAGACCTGGTGTCCTACCCGGGTTAGCCTCACCCCATGGGCATCGAGGCCAGGGCCAGGGGAGTGTTGCGCACCGCCGCGCGCGAGGTTTCCCGGCTGGTGATTCCCGTCCAGTGTCCAGGGTGCGGCGAGCCCGACGTCCGATGGTGCGCCCGGTGCGCCAAGGCTTTTCACCACCCTCCCGAGCGCATGGAACACCTCATTCCCCGGTTGGACCTGGGTCACGGCGCACCGGTCCTTCCGGTGTGGTCCCTGACCCCGTATTCCGGGACAACGCGGCCCATGATTGTGGCGTGGAAGGACCGGGGCCGCGCCGATCTTGATGATCTGGTGAGCCCGGCAATTCACAGGGCCTGTACGCACCTTGCTCCACTCATGCGTGCTGCGCTTCGTGGCGTAGGCGAGGAGGGTCTTACCGTGGTGACCGCGCCGAGTTCCGAGCAATCTAGGCGAGTCCGCGCTCGGGATCATCTGGCACCGTTGGCACGGGCGGCCACCGCAGCGCTGCGTCACCAGGGGATCAACACGCACCACCGTCCACTCCTCACCCGCGCACGCGGGAGGGACCTCAGCGGCCTTGGCGCTACAGCCAGGACGGGCAGCGTGGACCTGAAAGTGAGCCAGCGGCATCGTCGTCGAATAGGGACCGGCGGCTCTCCCATAGCCCTCATTCTCGACGATGTGGTGACCACGGGGACCACCCTGAAATCCATGGCATCCTGCCTGAGTGACGTGGGAATTGAGGCCCTCGGCGCCCTGACCTTGGCAGCCACGCCTCCCCCGGAGTGAGCGAGCAGCCACCCGGCAACCCTGGAACCCGCCAGTGTGCCGCCAGTCCCGCCTGCGGGTCACCGGGCAACGTAGACTAGAGGGGCACCGCAGTGGCGTGTGCCTCGCGGGCCTCATGGGGCTTGGACCGGGGCATTGATGAAAGGGAGTTGACCATGGAGATTGTCATCGTTGGACGGCACACCGAGGTATCGGACCGGTTCCGGAATCACGCGGAGGAGAAACTCGCCAAAGTGTCCGCGCTCGCTCCCAGTGCGCAACGCGTTGACGTGGAAGTCACGCGGGAAAACAACCCCAAACTTGCAAACCAGCGCGAGCGCGTAGAGTTGACCGTCAGGGACAAAGGTCCCGTGGTACGGGCAGAAGCCGCCGCTGATGACCGGCTGGGCGCCCTGGATTTGGCTCTGGACAAACTCACCGAACGTCTGCGCCGCGCACGTGACCGCCGCAAGGACCACCACCGCAAGGTGTCCCACCCCCTGGCCACCGAGTTCGCCACGGATCTCCCTGCGGTCCCCGTGGCCGCCGGTGACGGCGCTGCCGGGTTCGTCGAGAATGCTGCTCC
Organism: Cellulomonadaceae bacterium; assembly: GCA_031256435.1. Taxonomy (GTDB): domain Bacteria; phylum Actinomycetota; class Actinomycetes; order Actinomycetales; family Cellulomonadaceae; genus Xylanimonas. Next base: position 18,077 of record JAIRQO010000061.1, on the reverse strand, counting down.
TGCCGTGGATGACGTTGCCGAGCCCGTCACGCCGGAATTGGTTGCCGATGGCGAGGCCGTGGAGACCCAGTTGGGTGATTCCCCCGTGATCATCCGCCAGAAGCTTCACTCTGCGGAAACCATGTCCGTGGATGAGGCCGTGGACCAGATGGAACTGGTGGGCCATGATTTCTTCCTGTTCATCGATTCCGCTACGGATCGCCCCTCTGCCGTGTACAAGCGGCGCGGGTGGACCTACGGCGTGGTGCAACTGGACGCTAAGGTTGCTGCCGCCTAACAATGCACATTGCACCGAGCCGGGGCGCGTTGATGCAGCAGATGCCGGGTTCCCCGTAGGATGAGCCAACCCGTTGTTTATTTTGGCGCGCGCGCTCAGGCGTTGCGTTCCGTGATCGCAAGGAGAGCCTGGCGTGTCCATTCTCGATAGAGTCCTTCGGATGGGTGAGGGTCGTGCCCTGCGCAAACTGGAGAATCTTGCCAAGCAAGCCTCAGCGCTTGAGGACAGTTTCCTGGACATGACCGATGAGGAGTTGCGGGAAGAGACCCCGCGCTTCCGTGCTCGCCTTGAAGCCGGTGAATCGCTCGACGATCTTCTGCCGGAGGCCTTTGCGTTGGTGCGGGAAGCCGCCAAGCGGACGCTCGGCCAGCGGCACTTTGACGTGCAGTTCATGGGTGGTGCCGCGCTTCACCTGGGGAACATTGCCGAGATGAAAACGGGTGAGGGGAAAACCCTCGTTGCCACCACGGCAGCGTATTTGAACGCGCTGGACGGTAAGGGCGTCCACGTGGTCACCACCAACGATTACCTGGCCAAGTACCAGGGTGACTTGATGGGCCGTGTGTACCGGTTCCTGGGAATGACGCACGGCGTGATCATCACCGGGCAGAAGCCGGAGGAACGCCGCGCGCAGTACGAGGCGGATATCACCTACGGCACCAACAACGAGTTCGGCTTTGATTACCTGCGGGACAACATGGCGTGGTCCAAGGATGACCTGGTACAACGCGGTCACAACTTTGCCATTGTGGATGAGGTGGACTCCATCCTCATTGACGAGGCGCGCACACCGCTGATCATTTCCGGGCCGTCAGACGGGGACGCCAACCGCTGGTATTCCGAGTTTGCCAAAGTGGTGCTCACCATGTCCACCGGTACGGATTACGAGGTGGACGAGAAGAAGCGCACCGTGGGTGTGTTGGAACCTGGCATTGCCAAGGTGGAGGATTACCTGGGGATTGACAATCTCTACGAATCCCTTAACACGCCTCTGATTGGGTTCCTCAACAACGCCATCAAGGCCAAGGAACTGTTCAAGCGTGACAAGGATTACGTGGTCCTGAACGGCGAGGTCATGATTGTGGACGAGCACACGGGCCGTGTGCTGCCGGGGCGCCGGTACAACGAGGGGATGCACCAGGCCATCGAGGCCAAAGAGGGTGTGGACATCAAGTCCGAGAACCAAACGCTGGCCACCATCACCTTGCAGAACTATTTCCGCCTCTACAACAAACTGTCCGGCATGACCGGTACTGCCGCCACGGAGGCCGCCGAATTCCAGGGCACCTACAAGTTGGGCGTGATTCCCATTCCTACCAACCGTCCCATGGTGCGGATGGATCAGCCGGACTTGGTCTACAAGAACGAGAAGGGCAAGTGGGATTCCGTAGTCCAGGACATCATTGAGCGGCACCAGAAGGGTCAGCCTGTTCTGGTGGGAACCACCTCGGTGGAGAAGTCCGAATACTTGTCCAAACTGCTGAAGAAGAAAGGCGTTCCCCACACGGTGTTGAACGCCAAGCAGCACGAGCGTGAAGCCGCCGTGGTGGCCATGGCGGGACGCCGCGGAGCCGTGACGGTGGCCACCAACATGGCAGGCCGTGGTACGGACATCATGCTCGGTGGTAACTCCGAGTTCCTGGCTCAGGAAGAGATGACCAAGCGCGGATTCGATTCCAACGAGGACCCCGAGGCCTACGAGGCCGCCTGGCCTGAGGTTCACGAGGAAATGAAGGCCGCCGTGCACGCCGAGCACGAGGAAGTCAAGACCCTCGGCGGTCTGTACGTTCTTGGCACCGAGCGGCACGAGAGCCGCCGGATTGACAACCAGTTGCGCGGACGTTCCGGACGTCAGGGTGACCCGGGCGAATCCCGGTTCTACCTGTCCATGCAAGATGACTTGATGCGCCTGTTCAACTCGGCCATGGCCGAATCCATGATGAACCGCGCTGGTTTCCCGGATGACATGCCGCTGGAATCCAAGATGGTGACGCGCGGAATTCAGTCCGCGCAGGGGCAAGTGGAGGCGCGGAACTTTGAGATCCGCAAGAACGTTCTGAAGTATGACGATGTGATGAGCCGCCAGCGCGAGGTGATTTATTCCGAGCGCCGCCGGGTGTTGGAAGGCGAGGACCTGGGCGAACAGGTGGCCAACTTCCGCGACAACGTCATTGCCGATTACGTGGGTGGTGCCACGGCTGAAGGAGACCCGGAGAACTGGGACCTGGACGGCCTGTGGACGGCGTTGAAGGCCGTGTATCCCGTCAGCGTGAAGCCTGAAGACGTGGTGGACGCCGCCGGTGGCAAGGCCGAGTTGACCACGCAGAGTTTGACCGCGACCCTCCAAGAGGATGCCGCCCAGGCCTACGATGCCCGCGAGGAAACCCTGAGTTCCGATGGCATGCGCCAGCTGGAACGCCGCGTAGTGCTGTCCGTGCTGGACCGCAAGTGGCGTGAACACCTCTACGAGATGGACTATCTCAAGGAGGGCATCGGCCTGCGCGCCATGGCGCAGCGTGATCCCTTGGTGGAGTACCAGCGCGAGGGTTACCAGTTGTTCAACGCCATGACGGACGCCATCACCGAGGAATCCGTGGGCTTCCTGTTCAACCTGCAAGTGCAGGTTCAGCACGCTGACGAGGGTGACGAGGATGAAGGCCCGGAACTCACCATCGTTGCTGAGGACGGCGACGACGAGGGTGACCTAGTGGATGATGGTGCTGTGCTGGATGGTCCTGTGCTGGATGGTGGTCCTTCGGTTGATGACGAGGAACTCAGTTTCTCGGACGAAGCCGGTGACGTGACGGAAATGCCTGCGGTTCAGGATGCGCCTGGCGCTGGTGGCACTGGTGCGGGTGGCGCCGGCGTTGGGAATACTGCGGACAAGGATGCCAAGCCGCGCACGGGGGCCGTGCTGGTGGGCGGCGGTTTGGACGACCGCCCCAAGCAGGTGCCGATGAGTTTCTCCAGTGGCGCTGAGGCTGGTTCCGGAATGCAGAACGTGGACGAGGATCCGGCTATCGCCGCTGCTTCTTCTCCGCGCAAGAGCCTCCACGGTGAGGCCACGTCCGCTAAGAAGGACGGCCAAACCTACCCAGGCACCCCCCGCAACGCCCAATGCCCCTGCGGCTCCGGCAAAAAGTACAAGGTCTGCCACGGGAGGAACGAAGCGTAAGCGGACCGGCCAACAGGCTGTCGGGGTCCCCGCGAAGTATTCGGAGCGTAGCGGAGAAACTTTGTGGGGCGAAAGCGAAGCCTGAGGTCGTGAGCGCTTGCGCTCACAGCCGAAGGCAAGGACGAGCGTCGCAGGGAGCGAAGCGACCGAATACGGGAGAAACGAAGCGTAATAGGACCAGTAATTTCAGGTGGTTGAGCCAGGGAGCGAAGCGAGCGACGGTCGAAACCACCCAACCCGTCATGCTGCGGTCGCCGCAGGCGTCTCGCAGTATCTCGATGGTGGTCTCAGGACCAATGCAGAGTGCCATTATATTGACACAGTGTCACTATTATGACACTATTGGCTCGTGGACTTTGCAACGCCGCTTCAATCGTTGGCACCGACTGTAGACGCCGTGGTGCTCAGTGTCCTCGCTGGCACTGAGTCCAATCTTAGCCAAACCCAGGTTCATCGTTTGGCTGGACGGGGTTCGCGAACCGGTGTTGCACTCGCTCTGGACCGACTCGCGGCCCAGGGGGTGGTCCTTGCTGAGCCTGCGGCCTACGGCAGTCTATTCCGATTGAACCGCGGCCACGTGCTGGCTCCAGTGGTGCTGGCTGCCCAGCGGGCCCGCGAGGAATTCCTTGAACGGATGCGGCGGCGGTGCGAGGAGTTTCCTGACTCTGTTGTCTCGGTGGCGCTCTACGGGTCGGTAGCCCGCAGAGAGGCTGGTCCCGAGAGTGACGTTGACGTGCTATTCGTCGTCGAGGGTGACGCTGCGGATGACGACCCGGAGATCGCTGCGCGGATACAGAGTCTGGAGACCGACGTGCTCGCCTGGTCAGGTAATCGAATGCAGCCTCTGGTTGAGTCGGATGCCCATCTTGAACGATTAGTCTTGTCGAACGAGCCGATCGTAGCCCACTGGAGCAATGAAGCCCTGACGTTGCATGGCAGGGATTTGTCCGCTTTGATTCGCGAATTCGCGCGACAAGGGGAGGCCAAGTGAGTCCTCGCAGGTTGACAACTCGCCGCGCCGATCGGTCTGCGGCACGCAGTCGTCGGCAGATTGCCGAGAAATACCTCGAAGTGGCTCAGATTGCCGCGCTCGAGGACGGCGTTGCCATCAACGTCACCATCGGAGTTGCGGTGCTCGCGGGGGTTGCAGCGGGCGACGCCATATGCATCGACGCTTTGGGGGAGCGGTACTCGGGTACGGATCACGCCGCAGCGGCGGACCTGTTGACTCGCGTTGACGCTGAAATGGGGAAGTATCTGCGCGCTCTGACTCATGTCAAATCAGCATCTCACTACGGGGACAACATTCTCACAGAGACCGATCGCCTTCGGGCGATCCGCCAGGCGACAGCCCTGGTACTCGAGGCAGCCAGGCGGACCACCTGACTCGCTCATGCTGCGTGTGCTGTAAGTTTCTCGCAGTATCTCAATGGTGGCTCGGTGAGATTCTGCGACTTCGCTTCGCTGCGCGCAGAATGACCGACGAGGGAATGACCGGTTGGCGGTCGAAACCACCACACCCGTCATGCTGCGGTCGCCGTAGGCGTCTCGCAGTATCTCCGTCGGTTGAGCCGGTTGCGGAGCAACCGTGACGAAACCACGGATGGTTGCCGTGGTTTCGAGACGCCCTCCGGGCTCCTCAACCGACGGCATAGGTGGCTTTCTGGGAGTGGCGGACGCTGGGTTTTTGCGGTGATCTGACACACTGGTGCGAATGAGAAACGTGCGCATGTGTGTGGTGGGCGACGAGTTGTGCGCCGGGATTGGGGATCCGCGCGGTCTCGGCTGGGTGGGCCGGGTCATTGCGCGCACCGAGTTCACCGCCCCCACCATGACGTTCACGCTTCCCGTCCCGCACGAAACGCTCGGCGGCCTCAAAGAACGGTGGGAATCGGAAACGGCTTTACGTTTTGGTCACCCGGATGAGACGGACAACCGCCTAATCATCGCGTCCGGCAGATATGACGTAGATGCGGATATTTCCTTGGCTCGCTCGCGCCTTCACTTGGCTGGCATCATTGACCATGCCCTGGGCCAGCGCATTCAGCCCTTCGTCCTGGGACCTCCGCCAGGGCGCGCCCGCGATGGCGAGCGCATTGCCGAGCTCTCCCGCGGCCTGGGTGACGTGTGTAACAGGCGCAACGTCCCGTACGTAGAGGTGTATGAACCCCTCGCACAGCATGAACAATGGCTTGCGGACGCTGCGCGGTCACGGACAGGCTTCCCCGGCCAGGACGGCTACGGACTCATTGCATGGCTCGTTCTCCATACGCGTTGGCGTACCTGGCTCGGCCTGACTGCCGACGACGAGTAAATTCCACGGTACACTCTGTGACAGTACCTGAATCTTGGCGAACACTGAAGGAGTCACCATGTCCAAGCGCAGCAGCAAGCGTAAGACCCGCGCCAAAGGCGGAGCCAACCACGGTAAGCGCCCTAACGCCTAGGAAATCCGAGTGCAGACCGCGCTTGCGCGGGTCTGCCGAGGATGACGACGGCGACGAGCCCCACTTAGACACGTAGAATTGCGGGGTGGAAATGGCGGTGGTGGAGCGCATCGTTCACCCATCGGGAACAATGGATGCATGATTGTGCGCCGAATTGCTCGTCCACTCGTGGCCGCTCCGTTCATTTATTCAGGCGTGGAGGCGGCACTCAAGCCTGCCGGGCACGTGGAGGTGGCGCGTCCGCTGACGGATACCATCACCGAAAAAGCAGGCATCAAACCCCTGACTGATACGCAACTCTCGCTCGCCGTTCGCGGCCATGGTGTTGCCACCGCTGTGCTCGGCGCAGCCATGGCACTCGGCGTATTCCCCAGGACAGCGTCCCTCGGACTCGTGGGCCTCACTGCTCCGTTGGCCGTGGTGTCTCAGCCGGTGGTGGGTGTCCCCAAGGGCGAGCGCGGAGCCAAGATTGCCACCTTTGCCCAGAAACTCGGACTCATCGGAGCCGCATTGATCACCGCCATTGACACAGAAGCCAAACCCGGGATCACCTGGCGCACGGCTAATGCGCGCACCCAACACCAGCAGATTGCCAGCGTCAAACGGGATGCCCAGGCCACCATTGCGGCCCTCAAAGCCGAAGCAGCGTAACCGAACGGCACCCACAGCATCGTCGGGCATGAGGAAGCACGGCACACCAACACGGCAGCACCGCAGCCCATCCGGGGCCAGCCTCCGCACCCTCCTGCGCCCCTGCCACATGCCAGGCGCCCAGCACAGTACGCTAAACCTGTGAACCGGACCCCTGCCCAATGGAGCGCAGACGTATGACTGATTGGCTCGCCCCCGTAGCCTCTGGCCATCTGGCTGGAAGCGTGGAAATTCCGGGAAGCAAATCCTTGACCAACCGGCTTCTCATTGTGGCCGCGCTGGCAGATGGCCCGGGTACCATCACGGGCGCGCTGCGCTCACGGGATGCGGACTTGATGGTCGGCGCGCTGCGCACACTCGGGGTGGAGATCACCGAAGGCCCAGCCCCCTCCACGCTCCACATCACGCCCGCACCACTGCGCGGGGACGTGGACGTGGACACGGGTCTCGCCGGAACGGTGATGCGCTTTCTGCCGTCCGTAGCCGCGTTGGCCAACGGCCCTGTGCGCTTTGATGGCGATGCCCAAGCACGCACGCGTCCCATGGGACCGGTGCTGCACGGCCTCGATGCCCTCGGCGTCACCATCACCGCCACTGAAGGTGCGTGGGGAGTCAGCGATGCCAGCGAGGGGAGCGCGGTGCCAACGGGTTTGCCGTTCACCATTCACGGAACGGGTCACGTGCGCGGCGGTCATGTGGATGTGGATGCCTCCGAGTCCAGCCAGTTTGTGTCAGGCTTGCTGCTTGCGGCCTCACGGTTCGACGAAGGAATCACGCTCAGACACATTGGGAACACGCTTCCCTCCTTGCCGCACATTGAGATGACGGTGGAAACTTTGAAGGAAGCCGGGGTTGACGTGGATGATTCGCGTCCCGGAATCTGGGTGGTGGCACCCGGCCCCATTCACGCGCGGACCGTGCGCGTGGAACCAGACCTCTCCAACGCCGCACCGTTCTTGGGGGCGGCCTTGATTGCCGGAGGGAGCGTCTCCATTCCCGGGTGGCCCACCCATACCACGCAGCCCGGAGCGCTCGTTCCGGACCTACTCGCCCAGATGGGCGGCAGCGTGTCCGTGGACAGCGGAACACTGACCGTCACGGGGACGGGGGAGATCCGAGGGATTGATGTGGATCTGCGCGCCTGCGGTGAACTCGCACCGAATATTGCCGCCCTGGCCGCGCTGGCCGATTCGCCGTCTCGCCTGCGGGGGATTGCTCACCTGCGGGGACACGAGACGGATCGTCTTGCCGCGCTGGCTGCGGAAATCACGCGGCTGGGGGGACAAGCGGAGGAAACTCGGGACGGCCTCGTCATCACGCCTCGCGAACTCACCGGTGGATTATTTAGGACGTACCACGATCACCGGATGGCTACCTCGGCTGCGATGATCGGACTGCGGGTGCCCAATATCGTCGTAGAAAATGTGGAGACCACGGCAAAAACGCTGCCGAACTTCCTGGACCTGTGGGCGGCGATGCTCGGGTGAACGTGCGCCGTGGAGGGGACGAGTACGATGCCTACGAGCGCGCCTCGCGCACGGCCACCCGGCCACGCACCAAGAAGCGTCCCACCCACGCCAGCGCCACTCCCGGCTTGGTGACCGGCGTGGACCGTGGCCGCTACACCCTGGTGGTGGGGGACGCCGTGGTGACCGCCATGAAGGCCCGCGAACTCCAGCGCGAACGCGTGGTGGTGGGCGATCACGTGGACGTGGTGGGGGACACCAGCGGATCACCAGGGAGCCTCGCGCGGATTGTCCGGATTTCCGAACGCACGTCAGTGCTGAGGCGAACGGCGGATGATCACGATCCGTATGAGCGCATTGTGGTGGCCAATGCCGATCAGTTGATGATCACGGCGGCGCTCGCGGACCCGCCGCCGCGCATCGGGATGATTGATCGCTGCGTGGTGGCCGCCTATGACGCCGGGATGGACGTGATCTTGTGTTTGACCAAGTCAGACTTGGCCTCACCCAGCGAGTTGCGCGGGCTGTATGAGCCGCTGGGGGTCCGCGTGTTGGTGACGTCCGTGGAGGACCCCGAGTCAATCGAGGCGGTGCGTGCCGTGCTGATGGGGCACGTGACAGTGTTGCTGGGGCATTCCGGGGTGGGAAAATCAACGCTGGTGAACGCCCTAGTGCCCGCCGCCGAGCGCGCCACCGGGCACGTGAACGAGGTGACCGGGCGGGGGCGGCACACGTCATCGTCCGCCGTGGCACTGAGGGTGTTTGCTGCGGGATGCTGCGACGATGGTGCGGGAGGCTGCGACGAGGCTTCGGGATGCTGCGACGATGGTGAGGGTGAAGCCGCCGGTGGGACCGCACTTTCCGGATGGGTGGTGGACACTCCCGGCGTGCGTTCACTCGGGTTGGCTCATGTAGAACCGGAAAACGTGCTCGCCGCTTTTGAGGATGTGAACGAGGCCGCAGTGAACTGCCCGCGCGGGTGTACGCACTTGGCTGACGCCCCGGATTGCGCCCTTGACGCGTGGGTGGAGAGTGGTGATATTTCGGCGGTTGAGCCAGGCGCGCCAGCGCCGACGGTCGAAACCTTTGATGCCGCTCACACCTCAACTCGCGCGACACGCGCAGCCCGATTGGCCTCACTACGCCGTGTCTTGGCCTCTCGCACGGCTACGGTTTAGGGGTGACTGCTGCCGCCTCCACTTTTGACGACGATCTGCGACTCGCCCATCTCATCGCCGACCAGGTGGACGCCATCACCATGGCTCGGTTTAGAGCAGCGGATCTGCGTGTAGACACCAAGGCGGACCTGTCCCCGGTGACAGATGCGGACACCGCTGCGGAGGAATACATTCGTTCGCAATTGCGCAGGTCACGTGGGCGTGACTCGGTATTGGGGGAGGAGTTTGGGTCCTCCGCCGGCGGGGCGCGCCGGTGGATCGTCGATCCCATTGACGGCACTAAGAACTACGTGCGCGGCGTTCCCGTATGGGCCACGTTGATCGGCCTGGCCATGGAGGACCAGGTGGTGATGGGTGTGGTGTCCGCGCCAGCATTGGGCCGCCGCTGGTGGGCTGCGGCGGGGTCCGGAGCCTGGACGGGGCGCGCTCTCGGCTCCGCCACGCAGTTGCGCGTGTCATCGGTTGGCCGGCTCGAAGAGGCATCGTTTAGTTACTCGTCGCTGGGAGGATGGGAGACGCAGGGGCGGTTGCCGGGTTTCCTGCAACTCACCCGGCGCTGTGACCGCACGCGGGCCTACGGGGATTTCTGGAGTTACATGATGGTGGCCGAAGGAGCCGTGGACATTGCCGCGGAACCCGAGTTGGAAGTGTATGACATGGCCGCACTGGTGCCCATTGTGACGGAAGCCGGAGGAACCTTCACCTCCATTGAGGGCGAACCCGGCCCCTGGGGCGGCAACGCCGTAGCCACCAACGGCCTCCTGCACTCCGAAGCCCTCGTGTACTTCGGCTAGGGGCGGTGGCTCGTTGCGGAGATCTCGGGGATTCGGTAGATGCCGTAACCTATCCGCTTAAGTCCACCTCTGGCAGCGAGTTTTGGTATCTCAATGGGAGGCACGTCAGCGGCGGCCGCCTGCCGGGTGGTGACGTACCCATACGGGTCGCGAGCAACCCTGCTCACGACCTCGCGGTATGTCCACTTCCCTGGCATGTCATAACTATCCCGAAAACGGTAGAGTCTTGGCACATCTGCACCGGTTGTACTCATTGCTTTTCGTCGGTGCAGCCGCACAGGCAGACCTGGTCGGGGTGATATCCGGTGGTGCTGACGCGGTTCGTGTGGTGGACAGTGTGGCACCACTCACTGCGCGCACCTGCGCGCTCGTCGCACCGAGGAGACTAGCTTTTGTTCGCATTGTTGGTCTGGGTACCGTCTAGGAGGTTCTGATTATTCATTCTTCGCTTGGCCACCATCTGGCACAGGAGGCCTCCGGCGAGTGTTGCCGCAGTTGCCCAGATGAGTGGGCTGAGCGCCTGGAAAAACCACAAAGCATCGAAACCACGCCAGAGATTTGGAAAAGGCGACTGAGGGGGAGAATTCATCTGCATTGACCATGGGATAAATCCGATGCCAGAGTAAATGACAAGAGCAACCGATGCTACGGCACTCACGCGAGGGAACCGGTTAGCAAAGAGAATCAGGGAGATCCAATAGGCTAGTACGAGCGCCTGGGCGAGTCCGCGGAACGCTATCCACCCAATGTGGAGGTAGAACGCGGCGAGCAAAGTTGAGATGGTCATGGCGATCAACGCAACAGCGAGCCCACCCATGATGAGTTTGGCTATATCGATACCCTGACGATTCATCGTGCATCACCTCCCAGCGCCGCGAGGCGTTCGACTCCATCAGCATTAGCACTCTATCGGCACGCCGGATAACAATTCGGTAACCATTCAGACTGGAACGCTAGACGGTGTTGCAACGGGCGCGGTATCGACGGCATTGCGCCTATCCTGACACAGTGACCACTACTTCCGTAACGCAGCGGGTGACTCCGTTGCGGACGTGGAGGAAGCGCGTGGAATACGTGCTTGGCGCCATCGCCATAGCGTATGGGTTCTATTTCCTGACGGGCTACATTTTTGCTGTGGTCACGGAGCGCAACCTTCTCCACGCCACCATCTGGAATGTGGCACTGATCTTTGTTTTTGTAGCGATTGATAAGTTCAACTACTTTACGGCTCCCAGGGTGTACGCCTGGCTGATGCGTCACGGACGTAAAACGGTGTTCTCGCGTACCTACCGCTGGGTCATGGAGGACGTTTCCCTGAAGTCCGGCATGTATTTCTACTACATGGCCGTTCTGGTGTGCATGGCGCTGCTCTACGCGGACCCCACTATTGAACCCCTGGCGCAGATGGCCGAGTACTTCCGCTCCATGTACTACGGCATCCTGATTCTGATTGCGTCGGACAAGTTCTTGGGTCAGGTGTATCAAGATGTCAAGCTTGATGAGCAGTTGTGGGGTGTGTACGACGAGTAGGCCTCGTGCTTGTGACGTGGTGTTTTGTTCGACGATGGTGCGGTTTGAGCCAAAACTGCATTCATGGTTCTCTGGCGGGGTTGGACGTGAGGGATGCAGGCGCGTACTGTTCTTCTTGTCGCCAGGGAGACCGGGGGCCGCAAACGGTAGAACCGCAGTGGTTGCTGGGAACCTTGAGAGAGTCTCGAAAGAGGGTCTCGGGTGACGTGCCCGTAGGGTTGGCCGAGCGTTGGAAGCGTGGGTGAACCCGGAGGAACGTTGAGCATTAGAACTGTGAACGTACCGAAGCGAGCACACCATCTAGGAGCGTGGCCTTGTCATCACGGTGACAGGTAGATGCTCCCCGAGGTCACGGCCTTGGAAGCCAGCGGTGTCAAGCAAAGCCCCGAACGAAGCCGAAAGGCCCAACGTTACGGGGCTTTTCGCTTACCCAAAAACAAGCCCCCACCTCGTCGCACCCCCTCTCGAACACCCTCCTGGGCCCGGATAAGAGTGTGTCACCCCGTCCCGGGCCCGGATGAGAGTGCGTCACCCCGTCCCGGGCCCGGATGAGAGTGTGTCACCCCGTCCTGGGCCCGGATGACCCACCCAAAGAGCGGCTTTGAGTGACTAATCCGGACCCACAACGATAGATAGGTGACTCATCCGGGCCCACGGCCAACCCCACCCATCCTGGGTAGCCCCATGGCCACTTTAGGGCCCCAAAAGTGGCCACAGGACTACCCAGGATCAGGGATACCCAGGATCAATGCGATAGCCCGCTAGACTCGCGCCATGACCTCTGACCCGGCGATGCCCCACCCAACGCCTGTTTCCACTGACGCGGCCCCCACCCCACCTCCGGCCCGCAAACGTCCTCTGCGCAGCCGCACCTCCACTCACGGCCGGAATATGGCGGGCGCGCGCTCGCTGTGGCGGGCCACAGGCATGACCAGCGAGGACTTCGGCAAACCGATCATCGCCATTGCCAACAGTTTCACGCAGTTTGTCCCAGGTCACGTCCACCTCAAGGACATGGGCGGACTAGTAGCGGGCGCCATCACGCAAGCCGGCGGCGTGCCCAAGGAGTTCAACACCATCGCTGTGGATGATGGCATCGCGATGGGCCACCACGGCATGCTCTACAGCTTGCCGAGCCGCGAACTCATCGCGGACAGCGTGGAGTACATGGTTAACGCCCACTGCGCGGACGCAATAGTGTGCATTTCCAACTGTGACAAGATCACCCCGGGCATGCTCCTGGCCGCGCTCCGCCTGAACATCCCGGCCATCTTTGTGTCCGGCGGCCCCATGGAAGCGGGCAAGCCCATCCAGGCTGACAACGTCCCGGGCACCCCGCTCAACCTGATCAACGCCATCAACTACGCGGCCGATGACTCCGTGTCCGACGAAGCACTGGCCCAAGTGGAAGAGTCCGCCTGCCCCACCTGTGGATCCTGCTCGGGCATGTTTACCGCCAACTCCATGAACTGCCTCACCGAAGCGCTCGGCCTGGCTCTCCCCGGCAACGGCAGCACGCTCGCCACGCATGTGGCGCGTAAGAATTTGTTCCTCCAGGCCGGACGCACCATTGTGGAGTTGTGCAGCCGTTATTACGACGATGGTGATGACTCAGCTGCTCCGCGCGGCATTGCCACCAAGGCGGCTTTCGAGAACGCGATGGCCCTGGATGTGGCCATGGGCGGTTCCACCAACACCGTGCTCCACACGCTGGCCGCAGCCCAGGAAGCCGGAGTGGACTTCACGTTGAAGGACATTGACCGGATCAGCAGGAATGTCCCGTGCTTGTCCAAGGTGGCCCCCAATAGCCCCACGTATCACATGGAAGATGTTCACCGGGCCGGTGGAATCCCAGCACTCCTGGGTGAACTCGAACGGGCCGGAAAGCTCGACACCACCACCAGCACGGTCCACGCCCCCACGCTGGCGCAGTTCCTGGAAGAGTGGGATATACGCAGGCATTCCGTCATGCCCGAGGCGATTGACCTTTTCCACGCTGCCCCCGGAGGCGTGCGCACTACGGAGCCGTTCAGCACCTCAAACCGCTGGGAAACCTTGGACACGGACGCCGAGAACGGGTGCATCCGGGACGCCGCCCACGCGTACACCAAGGACGGCGGCTTGGCTGTTCTTCACGGAAACCTTGCCGATGACGGAGCCGTAATCAAATCCGCCGGCATTGATGAATCTCTCTTCCGCTTTGTGGGGACGGCGCTGGTCACGGAGTCCCAGGAAGAAGCGGTGGACAAGATCCTGCGCAAGGAGGTGAAGCCCGGGCACGTGGTGGTGGTGCGGTACGAAGGCCCGAGCGGAGGCCCCGGCATGCAAGAAATGCTGTATCCCACCAGTTTCATCAAGGGCCGCGGTTTGGGCAAGGACGTTGCCCTGATCACGGACGGACGCTTCAGCGGCGGCAGTTCCGGCATCTCCGTAGGACACATTGCTCCCGAGGCTGCGGCTGGTGGTCTGATCGGTCTGGTGGAGGACGGCGACGAGATTGAGATCAACGTTCACGAGCGGCTGATTCGTCTCAACGTGTCCGACGATGAATTAGCCCGCCGACGTGCTGCCATGGACGCGAGCCCCTCCCCGTGGCAGCCGCGAGACCGGGACCGGACGGTATCCCCAGCGTTGCAGGCGTACGCCGCCATGGCCACAAGTGCTGATCGCGGTGCTGTGCGAGATGTGACCCTGATTGAGCGGAAGTCTGCCTAGGGGTGATTCTCCGAGGGCTGGTCGTCTGATAGTTCGCTCGCCTGGGGTTCAGGCATTTCCACGGCGGCCTCGGCCTCGGCTATCGAGGCGTCGGTGACGGACAGGAGGCCAGCAGCCGAGATTGCTGTGACCACAGCACCGGCAATGAACACCGCACGAAGCCCCCATGCCTGACCCAGAGCGCCGCCGAGGGCGGCGCCGATGGGCATGGTTCCCCAGGCCAGCAAACGATACGTGGAGTTGACTCGGCCCAACATGTGGGGCGGAGTCACGGTTTGCCTGAGGGACACGGCAATGATGTTCCATTGCATCAAGCCGATGCCGGACACCGCCCACACCGCTCCAATGATGAACGGATTGGTTGTGAGAGCAGGGATTCCCACAAAGCAGGCAAAGGTGAACATGGACACGGCCAGGGATCTGGCCCGGCCCATGAAGGTAGTCAGGCGCCCAGCCACCAGCGCCCCGGTGACCGCTCCCAATGCCGTGGTGGTGTTCAGCAACCCAAACTGCTCTCCGGTCAGGTGCATCGCGGAGTCAGGCCCCACTGCGAAGAGGACAAAGACGGCCCCGGCTGCCACGGCCGCCAGATTGGACAGCCCGGTCATTAAGGCCAAGGCACGCAGAACCTTGTGGGTGAAGAGGTACTTCAGTCCCTCCACCACGTCAGCCCAGATTCCTGGACGCTGGCGAGGTTGATCCGCAGGGGAATCCAAGGATTCATTACGGTTCGCCAGAGAGACACCTGCGTCCCCGCGCGCGGCTTCGGCAACTCCATCGTCGTCGGAAATTGACGCCCTACGAGCCTTGTACCGCCCGGGCATGGTGGCGAGCGTGGCCACGGCAACGGCCCACAGCGCGGCGGGAATTCCGGCGGCGAAGGCCACGGCAACGCCCACTACCAGGCCGCCCAAAGGCGGGCCTACAAACTGGTTGGCAACAATCTCCACGCCTTGAATCCGCGCGTTGGCTCGCTCCAGGTGATCCCTGCCCACCACCTGCGGCACGATGGATTGCGCCGTGGTGTCATAGAGAACTTCGGCGATTCCCAGGAAGAACGCCGCCACCATGAGCATCCCGATGCTGCCGTTCCCGGTGGCGAGGACCACTGCCACCAAGGCCGCCACCACGCCGCGTGCGGTGTTGGCAATGAGCATGGCTTGTTTGCGATCCACGCGGTCCGTGATGGCGCCGATGGGAAGCGAGAAGAGGAGCCACGGGAGGGACAGGCATGTGACAAGCCAGCCGAGGAGCATGGGGGAGGTGGTGAATTGCACGGCGACGAGGGGGATCGCGATTTTCAGCACGCCATCAGCAAGGTTAGACAGCGCCGAGGCGGTCCACAAGCGGGTGAATGCCGGGCCGAGCGAGGTGAATAAGCGGGTTGCTGCCGAGGTTAATGAGGAGATGTGAAGGGAGGGCATCGGCGCATCACTTCCCCGGGTACCAGATGGCGCGTTTCAGGTCCACCTGCGTTCCGTTGCGTTTCAGCGGGGTGGCTTCAGCGCGCAGGGCGTCCAAGGCTTCGGTGATGTAGTGCGCTGGGGGGTTACCGGAGGCGTTGACCACGCGCCACCACGGGACATCGTCCCAGGTGGCAGGATCGCCCGTCTCGCCACCGGACATCACGTTGCCTACCTGGCGAGGTCCGCCTCGGCCCAGTTTCTCTGCCACCACTTCAGCAATCAGACCATACGTCATGGCATGTCCCGGAGGAATCTGCCGGACCACGTCCAGTACCGCTGCTGCGTACTCGTGTGCGGGTGTCATGCGTGAGGGTGTCACGGGTGAGGGTGTCACGGGGTCTCCTTCAGGGTGCCTGATGCGCGAATGGTGCTTGTCATGTGCTGGCCATCACGTCCCTACGACGTCAAGGTGGACGGTCACCGCATCGCCGGTTTCAAGCGTCTCGGCCGCGCGTAGCTTCTTGGAGATGAGCAGAAGGTAGGAGCCATTGCTCGGGAAAACCGAGGTGTCCCAGGACGTTGTGCCCACAGTGGCGCGGACCTTGATGGCTTGGAATCCGATGCGCGGAACGGGAATGGCCTCTAGGAGGTCCGCTGTTTCCTCATCTGCCGTGATCCACGTGTAGGTTCCGCGGCCATGGGTTCCGGTTTCCAGGACCCCCTCGAACGTCACCCGCAGCATCGGGTTAGCCTACCGTACCCGAGCGCCGGTATAGTTCCGGATTCCCTGATCCTGGGTAGTCCTGTGGCCACTTTTGGGGCCCTCAAGTGGCCATGGGGCTACCCAGGATGGGTGGGGGTGGCCGTGGGGCTGCCCAGGACGTGCGTGTTTGGCCGTGGGCCCGGATTAGCCCCCTATCTATCGTCGTGGGCCCGGATTAGTCACGCAACGCCGCTCTTTGGGTGAGTGATCCGGGCCCACGACGGGGTGACACACTCTTATCCGGGCCCAGGAGGGTGTGGCGCACTCTTATCCGGGCCCAGGAGGGTGCCTGAGGGTGGGGGTGCGACGAGGTGGGGGGGTTTGTTTTTGGGTAAGCGAAAAGCCCCGTAACGTTGGGCCTTTCGGCTTCGTTCGGGGCTTTGCTTGACACCGCTAGCTTCCAAGGCCGTGACCTCGGGGACTTTGTTGCCCTGCGCCGTGACGCGGGTTGCACCGTCCTGGGTGGCCTGCCACCCTGGCCGTGACCAGTGTGGTGTGCGTGATCCGGAACGTATCCAGTCAATCCCCCACATGCAGGGCTTTCATCTATGCTTCCAAGGCCGTGACCTCGGGGAGCATCTACCTGTCACCGTGATGACAAGGCCACGCTCCTAGATGGTGTGCTCGCTTCGGTACGTTCACAGTTCTACATCAACGAAGGCTGAGAGAAGAATAACCGTGGTTGTTCTTCCGAAGCCAAGGCCGATGTTGCAGCAAACGAAGTTTGCTAATACCGTTCAACGTTCCTCCGGGCTCACCCACGCTTCCAACGCTCGGCCAACCCTACGGGCATATCACCCGAGACCCTCTTTCGAGACTCTCTCAAGGTTCCCAGCAACCACTGCGGTTCTACCGTTTGCGGCCCCCGGTCTCCCTGGCGACAAGAAGAACAGTACGCGCCTGCGTCCCTCACGTCCAACCCCACCAGAGAACCATGAATGCAGTTTTGGCTCAAACCGCACCATCGTTGAACAAAACCCCACGTCACAGGATTTGTGGCAAGGCGCTCACGGTATGGCGCCCAACTGGGCATCGCAGCACCAACGGCTGATATCACCTCAACACGTCATGGCGTCAACTAAATCCCTCCGTGCCGTGACCAGCGCATCAATGGCGGCATCTGGCAATGGCTTTTCGGCAGTGAACGAGACGGACCCTTTGGTGGTACGGAAGCCTTCCAGTTCCTTGGCGCAGATGGTGATGACCGAGCCAGAGTATGGGTACACGCCAATGTGATTCTTGGTGACCATCACGGAAATCAACGCGCGCCCGTCATATTTCAGGCACGGCATCCCGTAACTGGTCCCCTCAGTCAGGTCCGGGATGACGGAACGCGCGCGGTCATACACACGCTCCACTAATGCCCGGTCCTCATCGGACAACGTTTCCAGATACTTCTTCACATCTCCCATGCCACCAGCGTACGCCAGGGGTGTGACATGAAGGGCTCTTCGGGACGCGGCCGCGCAATCCTTACCCCAGGCTGGGCACCCATCATCGTCGTCGGAATGTGCGACGACGAAGGAGCGCCGACCAGCAGCGTTAGATAGCAGACCAGCCGTTGTCGGACGCGATGAGTGATCCGTTGACGTTGCTGCCGTCCTTGCTGGCCAGGAACAGGATGGAGGCGGCCAGTTCTTCCGCGGTGGCCAGCGGCGTGATATTGCCTCGGTAG